>CAJQQY010000263.1 GCA_905480595.1 uncultured Saprospiraceae bacterium
ATAATTTTCTACCTAACCTTTCTCGTTTCTTCGCCAATAGATCTTTCATATACTGCCATCATATCTCTTGATGCCTAACTCATCTAACGATGGATAATATGATAGGGTGTATCCAAACCTCGATGAATCAAAAAACTATGACGTAATCCATTTTGGACGGCATGAATACCTTTAGTGATAGCTTCGCTATGGGTAATCGATAGATTCACAATACTGTTCATGTTTAATAATAATATTAATAGCTTCGTATATTTTTTTACTTAAACGTCCAACCAAATGTAATTGTGAATGTTTCATCAGGCAAAATCTGACCATCAAATGGGACATCATTTCGAGTTACTTGAACTCTAGAATTATCTACCTCCACTCCAGCTTTTTTCCTAAATAATTCCTTTCGCTCTTGCATCCAAATATCTTGTCTTCTAGAGAAAGGCATAAAATAAGTTCCCCTTAAATAAAACTCTCGTGCAGGATTTAATTCAATGGCAAATTCTGCTGTAAGTTTTAAATTTCGAGTTTGACTTCCATAATTGACTTTAATATTATTGGCTTTAAATTTTTTGCCTTCGATTTTAAATTTCCCATAATCATTATCTGCAACACCAATTTTCCGATAATATTTAAAATTTGAATATTCTGCAACAGCCCGGAAAAATAAGGGTCGTTGCTTAGATAAATTCATACTTAAACCCATTCCAATTGATCGCTCTTTGTATCGACTGTCCGCAAAATCAAAAACAGTATTTGCACGAATAAAAAGATTTCTCTTTAGATAAAAGTCAAATCCCAGGTTTCCAATTATTTCAAATTCTCTATTTTTGATCTCATCTGAAACACTTAAAATTGTTTCCCTAGGTTCATTATCTGTCAAAATAGTAACGCCCATTTGATCATCTCCTGAAGAGATAATATGAGTTCCTAATCCAGTATGAAAACTAAATCTGTTAAAATCTTTTTTCTTTTTTCTCTTTTTATTTCGATTAGTAAGAGTCGAGTTTTTCATTTCACTCATATCAAAATCGAGTTCTTTTTCTTCGTTTTCTAATTCTTGTTGTCGTTTGACATATTGGATAGAATCTCGACGTAATTGTAACTCAGCCAAATAAACAGGATCGAGTGCTTCCCGAGCTTTGTCTGCATTATTCAGTTGTTCCATACTCGCTGCCAAACCTTTACTCATAGGAGTAGTATTGTAATTTGCCCAAAAATCAGGATCATAAGAACCTGTCATTTTTGTGAATCTCTGATTCCTGGACATTCTTTCTAAGTAGGGAAGAGGGGAAGATTTTGCAGGATTAATCTGAGTAACTTTTACTTCATTGGTATAAATTCCACCACCACCATACAGCCCTTTTCGGAAGGCATCGCTGAAGTACCATTTGTCTCCTATCTTTTGATAATTAACAACATAAGAGTTCCCTTTCCAATTTCCTGAATACAATGGATAGTCGTCATACTTTTTTAATCCATCGGGAGTGATTTCAAATTCACCTTTGATGATTGCATAAGATTCTTTTTCAATATAAATCCTTCCTTTCATTCGAGCAGTAATCTTTTTTGGTCGCTTAGATCTCCAACTCCATCTCCAACCGCCTCTTTCCCCTCTAGATTTTTCTACACTTTTTCCTTTCTTGCCATAGGTTTTTGGAGCATTATAATCTTTATTAAAACCAATAATATAAACTGGTTTTCCATTATACGTCGTCATACTTTCAATCCAGTACTCATAAACTGGAAAAAAATCTTCTTGTAAAAAATCTTCTCTATTATATACAAAATCAAATCGATGAGGAGCCATATGTCCAGAACTAAACCCTCTTCGAATAGTGGTGTCTAATGGATTTGCCAAATTTATTTTTCGACCTTGAACCAAACTTACTTGACCTTCCTTTGAGCTTTTGTAACTCTTTTTATAAACATTTAAAACACCTTCTGCTAAGTAAATATAGGTTGAATCATCGCCAGTTCTTGACTCTCGATAAAATGCTAAATCTGTATGTCCATGAGTTGGGTAATTTTTAGGTATTCTTTTGACTGCTTTGCGAACGATATTTTCCACAGCTGCTGGTCCAAGAACTTCGACTTCCAATAAACCTTTGTCAGTTTGAATTAATTCGATGGTTGATGGATTTCGCATATGTTTTACTTTCTTAGAATATGATTTATATCCTAAAAAAGAAACAGTCAATTCTTCTTCAAAAATGTTTTGAGGAACTTTAAATTCAAATTCCCCACGATCACTTGTCGTGGTTCCAATTCCGATTTTGGCTATACCAATGTGAGCAAATGCAAGCGGTTCTTTAGTCGCTTGGTCAATTACTTTTCCACGAAGGGTAATTTTATCAGATTGTGCAGTTGAAATATTTGAAAATAAAAAGAGGCAAAATAATAGCAATGATGAAGCTTTCATAAATCGTTGTTTTGATACGGAGTTTTGTGAAATGTAGGTTTCTGAAAAGAGGACGAATATAATTTAGAAAATGTTACAAAATAAAAGACGCTTAATTATTTTTTTAGTTGTAACTAATTTCAAGTTTAATTTTTAGGCAAAAAAAAACTAGAAAGATCATTGACCTTTCTAGTTTTTTAAAATCAAGAATTGATTTTATTATAACAATTTTTTTAGAGCTGGTTCTAAAGCTGCACCTCTTGGATTGATCGCCGCAATTTTTCCATCACGTCCTAAAAGGAAAGTTTTAGGGATAGAAGATACACCATATTCTTTAGCTACCAAAGATCCCCAATGCTTCAAATCACTTACGTGATAATCCCAAAGTAAACCATCTTTTTCAATCGCAGCTACCCATTTATTTTTAGCAGCTTCTGTTTGTTGATCGATTTGAGATTGATCTTTTAATCTTGGTAAAACTTTAGGGTGGATTCCATCAAGGGAAACACTAAAGATTTCAAATCCTTGCTTATTGTACTTATTGTAAGTTTTAACCACATTTGGGTTTTCTCTTCTACAAGGTCCACACCAGCTGGCCCAAAAATCAATTAACACTACTTTTCCTTTCAAATCACTTAGAGAATAAGTTTTACCATCAGGTGATTTCATGGAAATGTTTGGAGGAGTTTGTCCAACCTTTATTTTTTGCTTAGCTAAAAGAGCTGCAATTTGAGCTTGTTGTTGAGGAATAGCTTTTTGCAAATCTTTAGTCATAGAAACACCTGGATAGTTTTTTTGCAATTTAGTTAAAGCTACTTTTTGAACATCTAATTTTAATTGAGTAGAAGTTGGATTGTTGCTCTGTGGATATACCATATGAGCTGCCCAAGCCATTACTATAGGATTTTGGATATTCAATAAACTGGTTTTTGCTTCTTCAGAAGAAGGTCTTTTAGCGACAAATCCTTTCATTAAGTTCATGAATTCCTGAGTCGCTGGAGCTCCTTCCACATTAAATCCAAAAGAATTGATTTGATTTAAATCTCCAGAAAGCCGAATCGATTTTTCTGAACCTGTAGTTATCAAATATGCTTTTTGTGCACCAATTCGAACTCTATAAACACCAGCTTTAAAACCTTCTGAAATCGGCACTTCAAAATTTCCATTACTATCAATTTCAGCTTTTCCAACTACTCGATTAGAATTCTCGATATTTGATTCATCAACAAAAATTTTCAAATTTCCACTATTGGTTAAATTCCCAGTTAAAACTGCTGCTCCTGCAACAGAAGTACTTGGTGAAACAGCTTTTGTAGGACTATTTTTAACTTGTTTTGCTGAGGGATTGGTAACATTTGTAGCTGTAGAACTTCCAGAATCACCACAATTGAAATTGAGTAAAACTAAAAATGCAAGCGCTAAAAATGAACTAAATTTTCTAATATTCATAAGACTAAATTTTAATGAAAAATTAATCGAGGTATCGGATTCTCTTAAAGTATTCGATACCTAACTTAATTAAAACTATTATTCTTCCAATTTGTTTTTTAAAGTATTGTCATAAACGTTCTTCCAATCATTCATTTTCCCAAAATCTTTTCCATCTATCGCAATATTACTTCCAAAAACTTTTCCAAGTTGTGTATGAGGTACATTTTGTTTTTCTAAAAATTGTAAAAATGCTACCTCATTCCGAGGTTTAACAGAAACAACTACTCGACTTTGAGCTTCGCCAAATAGATAAGCATCTTTTCGGAATTCAGGATCAGTATTTACCTCAAACCCTAAGTTTCCAACCATTCCACTTTCCATCAAAGTAACAAATAATCCACCTTCTGAAATGTCGTGAACTGACGCCACTAAATTTTCAGAAATCAACTCTTGAATATTTTTTTGTATTTCAAACTCTTCATCCAATTCGAAATGTGGAGTAGGAGAGTAATGTACATCATGAATAACTCTCAAATATTCGGAACTTGAAATATCATTCTTTGCATTTCCAATCATAAAAATTAAATCACCCTCTGCTTTAAAACCTAGAGTCATTTGATTTCTATAATCATCTAAAATCCCAAGCATTCCGATAGTTGGAGTTGGATAAACTGGTTCTGCACCGTCAGGTAAAACTGTTTGATTGTAAAAACTTACATTTCCTCCTGTAACTGGTGTATTGAATTTTCTACAAGCTTCTCCCATTCCTTTGATCGCATTGGAAAATTGGTAATATACTTCTGGATTATATGGATTTCCAAAATTCAAGCAATTTGTAATCGCTGCAGGAATTCCACCAGAACAGGAAATATTACGGGCAGCTTCTGAAACTGCAATCATTGCACCTTTATATGGGTCCGCATAAACATATGCAGAATTACAATCTGTCGTTACAGCCAATGCTTTATCAGTTCCTTTAACTCGAACTAATGCTGCATCTGAAGGTTGATTAGTTGAAATACTATTCGTTCTAACCATTGAGTCATATTGTTCATATACCCATCTTTTAGAAACGATATTTGGTGATGCGAAAACCTGTTTAGCTGTTTCTAGAATATTGCTTGGTTCGCTGATATTATCAATGTTGTATGCTTTGATTTTTTCAAAATACTTGGGAACAGATGTTTCACGAGTGTAAATCGGAGCACCTCCACCAAGCACTAAAGAGTCAGCGTCTACATGTGCCACCATTTCTCCATGGTGGTAATATTCAATCATTCCAGTATCTGTGACTTCTCCGATTAACTCACATTCTAAATCCCATTTTTCAAAAACAGCTTCTAACAAATGCTCTTTTCCCTTTTCTCCTACGATCAACATTCGCTCTTGGCTTTCACTCAAAAGGATTTCAAATGGTTGCATATTTGCTTGACGAGTTGGAACTTTATCCAAATTGATTTTCATTCCAGTTTTACTTTTCGCACTCATCTCTGAAGTTGAACAAGTAATTCCAGCTGCACCCATATCTTGCATTCCAACCACCGCACCTGTTTGAATTGCTTCCAATGATGCTTCTAATAATAATTTTTCTTGAAATGGATCACCTACTTGAACTGCTGGCAAATCATCTGCAGAATCTTCTGTCAAATCAGCTGAAGCAAAAGTTGCCCCGTGAATTCCATCTTTTCCAGTTGCAGAACCAACGATGAAAACAGGATTTCCTGGACCATCTGCACAAGCTGAACAAGTCTCTCCAGCTTTTACAAGACCAACTGACATAGCATTAACCAAGATATTTTGATTATAGCAATCGTTAAAATAAACTTCACCTCCAACAACTGGCACCCCAAAGCAATTTCCATAATCACCAATTCCACTCACCACACCTTTTACCAAATGTTGGGTGTGCTTTTTATCAATATTCCCAAAACGCAGAGAGTTCAATGCCGCAATTGGACGTGCACCCATCGTGAAAATATCTCTATGAATTCCACCTACACCTGTCGCAGCACCTTGGTAAGGTTCGATAGCTGAAGGGTGATTATGAGATTCTATTTTAAAAACACAACCCATTCCGTCTCCAATATCAATTAAACCTGCATTTTCTTCTCCAGCTTCAACGAGCATATTGTCGCCATCCGTTGGAAGAGTTTTTAGTAAAGTAATTGAGTTTTTGTAAGAGCAATGTTCTGACCACATCACAGAGTAAATACTTAACTCTGTAAAATTAGGCATACGGCCCATGATCTCTTGAATTTTGTTGAATTCGGCTTCGTTTAGGCCTAAGTTTTTAGCTACTTCGAGGTTAACCTGTGGTTCTGTGATTTGCATATTGGATGAAATATTTTGTTTTTATTTTCTCAAAACGCAAAGATAGGTTTATTATGGGTTTTTTAGAAATTAGGAGGGAGGGAAATGGGGGAGTGTTGGGAAATTTTTGGGAAATGAATTACTTGTTGGAATTATAGCGTGTCGGACTAAGTCCACGACTTTAATTCGTGTAAATGCACAGCATGAATGAACAGTTTTCCTCTTAATTATTAGTTGGTTTGGCGTAGGACTGCGGGAGAAATGGATGAAATCTGCAGGATTTCCATCACGACCTTTTCTTAACTTAATATTATTGTGAGCGAGCTGCAACTATCTTTCTTTGAAATTAATTAGGGAAAATGAGCATGAATATATACTTTTACCCAGTAGGTTAATTAGACAGAATCACCTGTTTAATTATGTTTATTTCCTTAGATTAAATTATTAAAATAAGCTGATCGAATTTATTAATAGATGGCAGTTTATGGATGCAACAAGTTATAAATTAAAAAAAAATCAAAATGAAGAATGTCATAGATCTATTATCAGTTTTTACCGTGATTGCATTTATGGCGATCGGGACAACTGCCAATGCTCAAAATATCGCTTATGTCGATTCGGATGTAATCGTTCCTGAAATGCCAGCATACAAAAGTGCAAAATCAGAAGTAGAAGCTTATGGAAAGCAATTGCAAAAAGTATTAGAAGGAAAACAAAAAGGTGCGCAGGATTATTATGCAGAAATTATAGAGAAAATCGAACGTGGTGAATTAACTCCTAAACAACAGCAAGAAGCAGAAGCGAAATTGGTAAAAATGCAAGAAGATCTTCAAAAAGAAGCAGCTGATGCAGATCGTAAGTTAGCAGAAAGAGAAGAAGAATTGACAATGCCTCTTTATAAAGAGTTTCAAGATGCTCTAGAAAAAGTAGCGAAAGAAAATGGCTACACTTATATAATAGACAAAAAGATGTTATTGTATTTTAATGGTGGCATTGACGCTACAGGAAAGGTTAAAGCAGTTTTGGGTATTTCTTGGTAGGTTTCCAAAACGTTTTATGAAATTTAAAATTGTAGTCCTTTTTGCGAAAGGGACTACAATTTTTTTATGGAGTAGATTTGTTATGTAGTATAGCTGGGGCAAGATATCTTTCTGAACCTTTCGACTTTTTTTTAAAACCTTTTATTCCTTCATTTGTATTTTTTTTACATTTATTACCGCCAAAGGTTTCATATATGCGGCGTGCCATGCTTAGGCTGGCCATGATTGGCATATAGAATGTTGGTGGTTCGTTTTTATTTCGTATTCAAAGTGTAATGCTCATTTAATGAAATCAAAAGTTGAGCAATAACATCGTTCAAATGCTTTATTATGTTCTCATGCTGAGCCACCTTAAGTTTTAACCAATAGTGATTCGCTATCAAAACGTTTTGGTATTCCATATTTTCTAAGGCTCTAATCAATATTAACTTATGTTCTTGAGGGCTGTAAAATGATTTTTTCATCCCTGTTATTTCTTGTTGTATTTCATTTGGCCTTAATCTTAATTCTA
>CAJQQY010000264.1 GCA_905480595.1 uncultured Saprospiraceae bacterium
TGCAAAGTAAGAGAACCTTGAGTAATATTTGGTAATTTTATTTGCTTAAAAAAAGAAATTAGATAAGGAGTATTGTTTAATATCAATTTTCGAATAGAATTGATATGACTTGTGATGATTTTTTTTTGGAGAAAAATCTTAAACATTTCCCTATTTTTGTCCAAAACTCCAAATATGACGAAGCATTTTCTTTTCCTGATTTCGCTTTTTTTTACTTCCTCTATTTTTGCTCAAATCAATCCTGACGACATCACTATAATTCGAGATCAATGGGGCGTACCGCACATTTATGCCAAGACGGATGCACAAGTTGCCTATGGATTAGCATGGGCTTCTGCGGAAGATGATTTTGAAACTATTCAAGAAACTTTATTACCCATTCGAAGTGGACTAGGAGCAATAAAAGGTGTTGATGGAGCGGTGCTTGATTTTGCTGCTCACTTAATTGAAGTTAATGAAGTAGTTGATCAAAAATACGAAACAGACATCTCTCCACAGTTTAAAAATATTTTAACTGCCTATGCCCAAGGCATGAACGATTTCGCAAAAAAATATCCCAAAAGAGTGCTCTCCAAAAAGATGTTTCCTATTGAAGGAAAAGATGTGATTAAAGGATACACTTTGGCGTTGACTTTACTTTCAGGCTTGCCAGGCGATTTGCAAAAAGTCGTTTCTGGCAAAATGGAAGCCATAGAAAATCGAACACCAATGGGTTCTAATGCCTTTGCTGTAAATAGTAATAAAACTAAAAGTGGGGAAACCTTTTTGGCGATCAACCCTCATCAACCTTTGGAAGGCCCGTACTCTTGGTATGAGGCACATTTAGTAAGTGAAGAAGGAATGAATGTGTTGGGAGCAACTCTTCTTGGTGGAATGCATATTTCTGTTGGAGCAAATGAAAACTTGGCTTGGACCCACACGGTCAACCATGCCGATTTTTCTGATATCTATAAATTAGAAATGCACAAAAATGAAAAGAATAAATATTTCTATGATGGGAAATGGGAAACACTCGAAGTGCAAAAAGTAAAATTAAAAGTCAAAATTCTAGGTTTAAAAATAGGTGTCAAACGAAAGATGTATCGAAGTAAACATGGGCCAGTTTTAAAAAGTAAAAATGGAAATTATTATGCTTTGAAATTTACGGCTAATCAAACTATTGGCGGTGCTGAACAATGGTACATGATGAATAAGGCGAAGAATTTTGATGAGTTTAAAACTGCGGTGAGTCGCCTTGGCGTTTGTACGACTAATATGATGTACGCAGATAATCAAGACAATATTTTTTATTCAGGTCTTGGCCTTTTTCCCAAAAGAAATCCAAAATATGATTGGAAAAAAGTATTGCCTGGACATACTTCTGAAGTAGTTTGGGGGGAGGATTTTTATCCATTTGAAGATATTTTTAAAATTGAAAATCCAAAGTCAGGTTACCTTGGAAATACTAATAATACACCTTTTAATTCAGCTGCAGAAGGAGAAAATATTGATCCTTCAACGATCAATTCTACTTTTGGATATATGACAGGTGATAATAATAGGTCGTTGCGATATTTTGATTTGATGAAAAAAGAAGACAAAATTTCGTACGAAGATTTCAAGCGAATAAAATTTGATACGAAGTGGCATACTCCGTCCCATGTTTACTCTTTTCCTAATTTGGAATTGCTGCTTAATTTAGATCCTCAGAAATATCCTGATTTGGCAAAACTAATTACCCACTTGAATAATTGGAATCGAGAAACGGATATTGAAAATATGGGGGCTACAGTTTTCAATTTAAGCTATCATTATATTCATAAAGATAGAAGTAAAAATGGGTTGTATCCAGATGGGCCACCATTGACTGAACCATATTTAATTGAAAGATTAAAAGAGGTAAAGAAGCATTTGAAAAAACATTTCAAATCAGAAGATGTTCCTTTAGGAAAAATGCAACGTCATATTAGAGGAGAAAAATCAATTCCGATGTGGGGTGGACCTAATGTAATTGCAGCGATGTACGGCAAGCCTTATAAAAAAGGGCGTTTTAAAATTTTTGCAGGAGAGTCCTATGTGAGTTTGGTGCGTTTTACTAAAGATGGTGTTAAGATTGAATCTATTGTTCCCTATGGTGCTAGCAATAATCCAAATAGTCCACATTATGATGACCAAATGGAAAAATATAGTAAGCATGAGTTGAAGAAAATGTCTTTGAAAAAAGAGGATGTTTTGAAAAGTGCAACGAGGACTTATCATCCGAAGTGATTTTTTTTGCCGCAGATTGGACTGATTATTATGATTTCTCTTATTAGGTGTTTTAAAGGTTTAAGATAATCTTGTGGAGTAATTTTCAGAATCCAAAAACAAATAATCAGTCGCAATCGTCAATCATAAAAAATCATAATAATCAGTCCAATCTGCGGCAAAAAAAATCCCATAATCCTATTACCTTTGCAAATCAATTTTTCAAAAAAATAAAATCGATGTTCAAAAAAATCATATTTCTACTTTTATTATTTCCCATGATTCTCCAAGCTCAAATCGAACCGGGGAAAATGGGAGAAGAATTAATTACGGCTTTACAACAAACTTACACACCTTCAAGCACTTTAGGATATGGTCCAGCGAGAGATATTTTATATTCTGAAATTGACAATGTAGGAAATGATCTATTTGGAATTTATACTAATTTTAAAGTGACACTTGATCCAACTGAAGATCCAAGTGTATCAGCTTTTCAAAATGGTGCGGGCATCAATGCAGAGCATGTTTATCCGCAAGCGTTTGGTGCAGGGAGCGAACCCCAGAGAAGCGATTTACATAATATTTTTCCTTCAAAAGTAAGTGTGAATGAAGCAAGAGGAAGTTGTGAATTTGGAGACATTGAAGATAGCGATACAGAAAAATGGTTTTTTGAGGCGACACAATTGAATACAATTCCTTCAAGTAATATTGATGCTTATAGCGAGAAAGATGAAGAAGATTGCATGTTCGAACCTCGGGAATCTGTGAAGGGAGATATTGCTAGAGCCGTATTTTATTTCTATACAATTTATCAATCAGCAGCCAATGGAGCAAATCCTACTTTTTTTGATAATCAAAAAGAGAAATTATATGAATGGCATTTAGGTGATCCTGTGGATGCAACTGAGGACGCTCGAAATCTTGGAATTGAGGACAAGCAAGGAAATGCAAATCCATTTATTTTAGATGAAACTTTGGTACAAAGAGCTTATTTCCCAAATACTTCAACTAAAGATTTAGAGGTAAAAAATTGGGTGAGTATTTCTTCTAATTTGATTGAAAATGAGGTAACTGTTTTTTCTAAAAAAGAAAATGGGAATATCTTGTTATATAGTGTTGACGGGCATTTAGTGAAAAGTGAAAAATTGAATAATGAGACCAATTTGAGTTTAAGTGGATTGACAAGCGGGATGTATGTCTTGCAAATTCAATCAGGAATCTTGACTAAAGTTTTTCGAATTGTAAAAAAATAGAGATGAGTTTCACGTGGTGGCCTGCTTCAGCTGACCTACAAAAGAAGAAACCCTAGGATTAAAATATTTAAGGTCTGCTGAAGCAGACCACGTGTTAACTGCTAACCTAAATGAATAGTTCAAAACCATATTGTCTGATGCCTTGGATTCATTTCCACGTAGGCAATAATGGAACAGCTAAAGCTTGCTGCGTCGCCAATATCCCTTTCGGCAATATTAATGAACAAAGTCTCGAAGAAATTTGGAATGGAGAACCCATCCAAAAACTCCGTGAGAAATTTGCCAAAGGCCAAAAAGATAAGCGTTGTGCTCAATGCTATAAACTTGAAGCAGCAGGAGGCAAAAGTATTCGTCAAGAAACTTTTGAAAATTTCCCTCTCGTAAAAATCGAAGAAAATTCATCCCGACTTCCCATATATTTTGATATCCGATTTTCTAATATTTGTAATTTTCGATGCAGAACTTGTTGGCATGGCGCAAGTTCTAAATGGTTTTCTGATGCAAAAAAACTAGGAACTAATATTGGAGAAAAAGCAATCATCCAAAATATTCACGACTTTAATTTGTTTTTGGAAAAATGCGGAAAAGCATTGTTGCAAGCGGAAGAAATTTATTTCGCGGGAGGCGAACCTTTGGCGATGGAAGAACATTATTTATTGCTCGAATGGTTAGTTGAAAATAAATCAACTCAAATGCGATTGCGATATAACACTAATTTTTCCATGCTCAAATTTAAAAATTTTGATGTGTTAGAATTATGGAAACAATTTTCAGAAGTGGAAATTTTAGCCAGTTTGGATGGGGCAGGAGAATTAGGCGAATATATCCGAAAGGAAATGTCTTGGAATAAAGTTTTAGAAAATCGTGAGATGATTCGAGTGCTTCCACATGTTAAATTTAAAATAGCTCCAACGATATCAGTATTTAATATTCGACATTTGCCTGGTTTTTATAAAGAATGTTTGGAACAAAAAATGATTGCTCCAGAAGATATTTATTTTAATATTTTGGAAAGACCTTCGCATTATAATATTAAGATTTTGCCTCTTCAAATTAAGAAGAAAATCAAAAATGAGTTTGAAGATTTTTTTGATTGGATGGAAAAAGAACAAATTCCAATTTCTGTAAAAGGAATGTTTCAAGAATGTTTGGATTATATGTTTGCACAAGATTTATCGAAATATTGGGAGAAATTCCAAACGGAAACTTCGCTGTTGGATGAGTTACGAGAGGAACGGTTTGATTTGAAATTTGAATAACCAATAATGACCAAAGAATGTCCAATCTTCAACTATTGTATTTTGGACATTCCTTGTTCATTATTGGTTATTCAAAAAATCATAAATTCTCAAAAATACCATCCTCCACTTTCTCCAAAACCTTAATATCAGTTAACTGATATGTTCCACGTCCTCCACTTAATTTTATTTTTCCAAAAGTTTTATAGCCATCCCAAGGAGTAGTAAATCGAGGTTCCGTATCTGAAGCTTTTGGATAAAAAGTCCATTGGCTAACTAATTTCGATTCTTGATCTACGAAGACTTGATATTTATTATCAGGGGTAACTCCCACACCTTTAAAACGCAATTCAAGCTTATCAGCCATCTTTCCATTCTCGGCTTTTTCTTCTCCTAAATGTTTTAAAGTAACTCCTGAATCCTTCAATTTAAAAGGCATCACCAACCAATAAGAATCATTGATCCAGATATCCTTTCCTTTTTGTAAATACTTAGTTAGCGAATCGGGGTGAGTTAATTCTGCCCCATTCATATGTACTTTTCCCTTCTTAGTATGGATATTCATCACGACTTTGAAATCATCTTTCTGAGATTCGATTCTCACATCGCCTTTATGTTTATCCCATAGTAAAGTTCGACTACCAAAGAAATTCCAAAACAAATATCTCGTCTCATCGTAAGCTTTTCTACCACCCATTGCAAGCATGACTTCGTCTGCGATTTTGATAGCAGAAGTATCAGATTCAGCTAAGTTAAAACCAGAAGCAGGTGGATTCACTTCCGTAGAAGTTACTTTGTTGGAAGTACAAGAAATTGTAAAAGTCAAAATGCAAAATAGAATAAAGTGAAGTTGAATATTTTTCATAATTAATTTTTTTCGCAAAGGTGATAAAAAATATTGTTTTGCCAAATTCTGCGAAAATGCCTAGCTTGCATTTTTTTTTAGACAAGGATTTTGAACCTAACCTTTTTAACCATAAAATAAGATCAATATGCAAGAAACTATGATGTCATCTCAGGACTTAATGAATTTAGAAGATAAATATGGAGCACATAATTATCACCCACTTCCAGTTGTTTTGACAAAAGGAGAAGGAGTTTATGTTTGGGATGTAGAGGGGAAGAAATATTATGATTTTTTATCTGCATATTCTGCTGTAAATCAAGGTCATTGCCATCCTAGAATTATTAAAGCACTTAATGACCAAGCAGCTCAATTGACACTTACTTCTAGAGCTTTTTACAATGATATGTTAGGGCCATATGAAAAATATGTAACAGAATATTTCAATTATGACAAAGTGCTTCCAATGAATACTGGAGTAGAAGCAGTAGAAACTGCTTTAAAGGTTTGTAGAAAATGGTCATATGAGGTAAAAGGAATTCCAACGAATCAAGCAAAAATTATTTTTGTAACTGGAAATTTCCATGGTCGAACTATGGCGATTATTTCAGGTTCAGTTGATCCATCAAGTACAACTGGATTCGGACCATTTTTACCAGGAATTGAGATCATTCCTTACAATGATTTAGAAGCGTTGAAGGAAGCTTTAGAAGATCCAAATGTTGCTGGATTTTTGGTGGAACCAATTCAAGGAGAGGCTGGTGTTTTTGTTCCAGATGAAGGATATTTAAAATATGCTGCAGAAATGTGCAAAGCTAAAAATGTACTTTTTATTGCCGATGAAGTGCAAACTGGAATAGCAAGAACCGGAAGACTTTTAGCTACTTGTGGAAATTGTGATTGTAATAATGGTTGTGAAAACCGACCTGAAATAAAACCTGATATTTTGATCTTAGGAAAAGCGATGTCAGGGGGGGTATTTCCAGTAAGTGCCGTTTTGGCCAACGACGAAGTAATGATGGCAATCAAGCCAGGAGAGCATGGTTCTACCTTTGGCGGGAACCCATTGGCTTGTGCAGTTGCAATGGAAGCTTTGGAAGTAATCAAGGACGAAGAGTTGGCAAAAAATGCAGATACGATGGGGAAAATTTTCCGATCTCGAATGGAAGCGATGATAGAAAAAACTGAATTGGTAACGCTCGTCCGAGGAAAGGGATTATTGAATGCCATCGTAATTAATGATTCGGAGGACAGCTCAACAGCTTGGGATATATGTATGAAATTACGAGACTATGGTTTGTTAGCAAAACCAACTCATGGAAATATTATTCGTTTTGCACCACCTCTAGTAATTAATGCAGAGCAAATAAATGAGTGTGCTGATATTATTGAGAAAACAATTCTAGAATTTGAAGAGCAAATGTAATTAATTGATTTTCAGTCAGTTATATTTTATTTGAAATAAGCGGAAGCCTTCTAGATCGATTTGATTTGGGAGGCTTTTGTAATTGTTGATTAACAAAATGGATTGGTATTCTTTTTGCCTTTTGGTAAATGAAGATTTATTAAAACTAAAAATTACCATGAAGAAAATTCTGACTATTGCTTTTGCAGGAATCCTTTTAAGCATGACTTCTTGCCAAAAAGAAACCATTCAAACTAATTCTGAAATTGAAACTCAACCAACTACGAATGAGCCTAATGTTCCTTCCTTTTCTCCAAATACTATAAAAACAACGACAACTACAAATCCGCCAAGTGATTTGAGTTTATTACAATACTTAAAAGGTGAAAATGATTGCAGTATTTTTTATCAAGCTGTATTTCGAACGGGAATAGATATTGATATTTCTGGAGATGGTCCTTTTACGGTTTTTGTCCCAAATGATGTTGCTTTCCAAGCTTTTTTGGAAAGTAATAATTGGACTTCGATAGATGATATTTCTCAAAATATATTGACCATGATTGTAAAATATCATGTTTCTAATGTGGGATTTAAGATTTCAGAATTGGAGTCAGGAATAGTAGTTCCGCTTTTTCTTTCAGGAAAAGAAGCTTATATCAATATGGACGACCCAATTAATCCAGTTATAATTTTAGGATTGACAAGTGCAGAATTTGTCGAAGTAGATTTAGAAAATACGAACGGAATGATTCATAAAATAAATGGAGTCTTAGCCTTATAAAATATTAACAGATTTAACATGAGTCATCCCGAATTATGAACTTGAAAAAATAAGAGGCAGTTGGAGATGGCTAATCTAAATCTGTAAAGCGGTATCGAAGCATCTCGATACCGCTTTCCTGTTCTATGACACCAACGTTTGAAAATCAGTTGGATA
>CAJQQY010000265.1 GCA_905480595.1 uncultured Saprospiraceae bacterium
GATCTGTCAGATTTTAAAAATCTGGCAGATCTTAGAACCAGCTTTATTAACTGTTTACAATTCTACTTTCTTTTTTCTGACCACCTTTTTTACTATAATTAGACAACAGAACAGAATGGAATCCACCCGCCGTTATCAATATCATAGATACCGTTTGATCTTTAACCACATAACTGCACAAAAGGATTACTGCTGCCCAAATTAAGGCGCTTTGAATTTCAATATTAGAAAGAACCTTGAAAACTTTACTTAGACTTTTCATTTTATAATTTTTTTTTTGAAATGGTAAAAAATGAATACCTTATTAATTAAGTTCCGTCACGTTATATTCAACTTTTTGATAGGGCACCCAAACTCCTCTATCTTTTCCTTTTGACCAATACTCTATATAACCAGATGGAAACGATGTTTTAGAAGTAATTACTTTTGCGTTGACATTTTCAAATGAAAGTTGATTAATAAATTTGTTAAGCGTAAACTTTGGCTCAAACCAAAATAGACCTGCTTCTGCAAACCAAGCTGGAGTGACAAAATTTTGATACTCCTTATACCCTTCAAATACCCACTTAGTTTGGTCAAGTCCTGATCTAGTTTTTGAAGAATATTTAATTTCAGAAAGATTATCTCGATCATCATATAAATATTCGTTTAGCTCAGTTTCATGCTCCGTCTCTTGTTTTATTAAAATAACTCTTTCTTTTTTATCATATTTAATAGTAGTCGTTTTCTCTACTGAATCTCTTTGACTGTAGTGATTATAATAACTTTTTTTAATTTCTATTACCTTCTCATTTTCAGTTAGAATGTCGTAATCATATGGAATCTTTGTCACTTTTGTTGGAAAGAGGGATGAATCATTATAAAAATATCTGACCGTATCTTTTTCTCCATTTGGAATGGAAACAACAGAAACTTTTCTTCCCATCGAATCATATTCATGCTTCTGTTCAAAAATTTCATTACATTCATTTTCCATCGAGGAGCATGTTTTATGAGAAACCAACATGCTATCATCCCACTCAAAAATTTCTCGACTAGTTGGAATAAATTTTCCACCCGTCCTATCAAGGTAGACGGTGCTTAATACTTTTCCACCAGCATCAAACTCATGTTTAGTTTTTCGGAAATAATCTCCTCGCTCCACAGTATATTCAGTCATCATGTTTTCAGAAAACTTGGCTTTGTAATGACTCCACAAAGATTTCTCATTTGAATATAAGCGAAAATAATTTGCCTCAATTGTTCCTCCTTGTGCATTGTATTTTAACTGTGATTCTCTACTCGGAATAAATTCTTTTGTTCGTTGATCGTATGTTTTAAAAATTACATTATCTATGACTGCTTTTGAATTTTCAGAATTCATAGATGGAGTTGAGGGATTATTTTTATTGATTGAATTATTACAAGAATGAAAAATGGGAAAAAAAAGTAAGGAGGTGAATAATAATTTGAAATTCGTTTTGAGTTGTTGATTCATTAAAATTATTTTGATAGTTGATGCTATAGATTCCCCAATCTAGTGGAGTTTTGGTTTTAATAATATAATCTTTCGATAAAAAAGAAATTTTAATCGACTGATAGAATCAAAAAAAGAAATGCAGATGTCCTACATTTCTTTTTTCAATCCACTAAGTTGTTAGCCATAAAAACAACAGCTTTTACAAAAAGCTTTTTTCTTAAAAATCTAATTTTGAAATATAAATTGAATCCTCTTCTCCAAAAACATAATAAACCAAAATTAATTTTTGATTATCAAAAAAAAGCCTGAATGCAATATTCTCTAATACCATTTCATCTATCAAATTCAAAGAAGGATATTCATAAGTTTGAAGCAAAGAATCTCTGGTCATTCCTACAATTTCATCTCCATCTTTAGTAATTAATATATCCACAAAGTCGCCTCCCAAAGTGGTGGAGAATTTTAAATTTTGTTTAAGAAAAATATTTCCCTCGCTTGAACTAATGAAATATGGAGCAAAATCATTGGTCTTAAACAGAGAAGCGGTTAGGTCAGCTTGAGGAGAATAATTCACTTTACTTTCTAAAAATACACCTTCATTATTAAAAATATCTAATGTTATTTTTTCAGACGAAGTTTGGTATTTCAAACCAATAACTCCAATGGAATCTTGTGAAGGATTTTGATAAGATCTAATTCTAAAACAGCTAGATGGCTGTTCACCTTCACTAATTTCTTCTTTTGTTGTGCGATCATAAACTTTGATTCTATCCCCAGGAAACCCAGTATTGCAACCTCCCAAAAAAATCAAATTTGGAGCATGAAATTCTAAACTTCCTATCTTCCTATCATCAGAATCATTATATACTTTTATTGAATCCTTGACAGCCAATGTTTCTCCATCAAGAATCCATATGACTTGGGTTGAGCCTACAAATAATTCAGGTGATTCATTATAAAACCCAAATGTAAATCCATAATCATTACCATAGTAATCAGGAACAGAAGTTTGACTAATCAATTCATAATTCTCATAATCATAACAATAAATTTTTCCTTCAAAACCCAACTCTGATACATAAATTCTATTATTCAAAGTATCTATAGCTATATCTTGGTCAGGCATAGTACACGAAAAAGCTTTGAAATAATTTTCATCAATTTCAATTGGATTTTCTATCGGCACATCTGAATTCTCTTTACAATTAAAAAATATAATTGGAAAAAGGAAAAAGAAAATTTTAAAATAAAATTTCATAGTTCTATTCTTAGCATTATATATGTTCAAAATATTACGTCAACAAATTCCCATCGTCATCCCATTCTGCAATATCGTTTCTTTTACTTTGATCGGTGCATTTCGCCAACCATTCAGGATCATAATCTACATCATGATTCGCTAATACCTCTTCAGGTACTCCATCCCAAACATTAGCAAAATTACTAGTCACTCCTAAATCATCCCATCCCATCCTGGTCGTGTAATATCCAGTCATAGTTAAATTTCTGATGGAATTAAAAAACTTAATCCCTGGAGCCATATCAGGTTTCTTGCCATCAGGATCAGGGTAAGCAATATCGTCTATGATGGCAATCTCTTGCTCTGGAGTGCAATCAATAAATTGTTTATTAAATCTCTTATTTGCCTCTGTATCCAACCACATCAAACCTCCACGAAAAGGCAATTGAAAATAAGATGGTAAATCCTTTGCCATAAAATCGATGAACTCAGGAACCTTTGCCTCTGTTGCTGAACCTGCAGTTGGAGTCGCAGGCAAAATAATATCGCAAAGGGTAGCAATGGTTAACATTTCATGTTCATTAAAATAAGTTGCAGCATTTACTTTTTCATCATGTTCAATTTCCTTCGGAGTTCTTCCATAAAGATTTTCTTCGGTCTTTTTCATCTCCTCTTTAACTTCTCCTGTTTCGGTTTTGCAACTAGAACTAGAAGTAACTGTTGCTCCTGCAATCGTTCCAACTAACATATATTTAAGTGAATCTCTTCTTTTCATTTTTCTATTTTTATCAGGGCTCAGGTGTAAGGGTGGCCGATGTGCTTCGGGTCATCCTTACACTTGACTCCTTTTTATTGAATATTTTTCTTTTTA
>CAJQQY010000266.1 GCA_905480595.1 uncultured Saprospiraceae bacterium
AATTATTTTAATGAAAAAAATCTACAGCAATTGTAAGACCATTTTAGAGAAGGACTACTACTGAAATAATTCACCAGTTTTTTCCCTTTTCAATGTCCAGAAATTCCTACCTTAGTAACTAATGAAACGCCAATTAAAAAAATGGATTTCCTTATTTATTTTTTGCTGTCTTACAACATTTCTTGTAGCACAGAAATATTCCTATATTCAGTATGATGAAAAGCAAGGAGCACCTTTCAATGAAATTTCTTCTGCTCTACATGATGAACAAGGTTTCCTTTGGCTGGGTAGTCCAAATGGTTTATACCGCTTTGATGGTATAAACTTTGAAAATTTTGGAATACAAATCCAGAGTCAAAACATTCATCGATTAGTTCAACGAGAGGGTAAAATATATTTTATCAATGATACAGGAATTCACCAAATAAATAATTCATTATCGACTCCAACTGTCTCCACCATTATAGAAGGGAGCATCATTGAAACTGATACTCTTCCCTTTTATCCAAATAATCTTTTATGTACAAAAAGTAAAGAAATCTGGATCAGTCAATCCAATCATTCCGTTGGGAAATTATATAAAAATACTTTTATTACCTATCCTTTTTCGACAACAGAGCAACCTTATAAAATTGAGTTGAGTGAAGATTCCAATGGAAATATCTGGGCATTAAGTCCTCTTGATGGCTTGTTTCTTTTTGATCAGTCAAAGAATAATTTTGTGAAAAAATTGGATATCAAAAATGGTCAAGCACTTTTTATTAATGACTCCCAGTTTTTGATTGGAGGAGATAATTTTTATCAATATTCTCTTAAAAAAAATAATAAACTTCGACTCCAACGAACTATTTTTTTAGAGGATGATAGTTTCACTACAATTTACCTAAGTGAAAATAATCATTACATTGTTGGAACTCAAAATGGAAAATTATATTATTTACAAGATTTAAAAAGTCAATTAAAAACAGTCTATGGTGCAAATGAATCACATAGAGTTGAAGAATTAGATTTTGGTAGAATCAATGAAATCTATTCTAGCACCGACAGTCTTTCAAATAATAAAAATCTATGGATTAGTTCTGAATCAGGGCTTTGGTTACTCAAGCAAACCATGTTTGAAACAGTAATTAATTTACCAAAAAACAATCCAATTGGAGTTGCGTTAAATAGTACGGGAAATGCCTACGTTCCTTTGAATGGATTGTATGAAATTTCTGCCAATAAAGATGAATTTGTTGCTCAACAAATAAACAAGGAAATCCAAATAACTGCTGTAGCAAGTGACCTTTCAGATGACCTTTGGATAAGTACAGCATCTCCTAAGGTTGAATTATTAAAATATAATAACAATACAATTACAAATCGGTATTCCTTCTCTGATCGTGGAGAAGATATCTTTTATCTTTTTTCTGATAGCAAAAAAAATCTTTGGTTTTGTCAAGCTCCTTCTGACAAACCAATAGTTGGTGTTGGTAAAATTAATGCGAACGGTTCTGTTCAACTTTATGATGAAACAAAAGGATTTTCAAGCCGAGTCCTTGTTATCAAAGAAAGTAGTCGTGGTGAAATCTATGCCGCAGGAATTGGAGAAAATAGTTATTTGTATTATTATAATTCAATGGAGGAACGATTTGAAAATTTAAGCCTTCCCCTACCCTTCAAGTCTTTTGAAAATTTTGAAGTTCATGATTTAACTATTGATGATAGAGGTGTTGTCTGGTTGGCATCTACAGAAGGTTTACTTCGATACGATTCTGAAAAAATTACTTTGATTCAAAATGGGGTTTTAAAACAAGAAGAAGTCCGAGGAGTCACTCATATTGGAGATGAAAATATTTGGGTGGCAACTGCCACAAATGGAATTGTTTTTCATCAAAAAAATAATTCTACTCAAATAAGTGAAATCGCAGGACTTCCTGCTTCCATTAATGCTTACCGTTGTATCAAAGCTGATAAAAATGGAAGGATTTGGGTAGGGACTACTGAAGGCTTAGTTTACTCACGAGTCACAGGTGAAACATTACCATATTCAAATACTCCAAGGATCAAACAAATTTTGGTAGATAAGAAAAAGTCAGAAAAAGAATTTAAACAAAAAATAACCTTTCATGAAAATAGTCAATTAGAATTATTAATAACCAATTTATTTTTCCCATCAAGAGATATTCAATACCAATATCGCCTTATTCCAAAGGAAGAAAAAGATATTTTGCTTGAAGAGTATTTTTGGCAACCAAATAATTATAACAATAAAATTACATTAAGCAATCTTGAAGTTGGAAATTACATTTTAGAGATAAGAGCAAGACAACCAGGCGGTTTTTTTTGGAGTTTACCTTTAATTATACAACTTAATGTTATTAAACCTTGGTTTCTAAAAAGTTGGTTTTTATACCCAGCTATAGCTACCCTTTTATTATTAATCGGTTATTATTTCCGAGTTCAAATGCGGAGAAGAATTAATAAATTACAAGAGATTTTGAAATTTGCTCAAAAAAAATTAGCAGAAAGTGAATCGTTACTTAATCAAAAAATGATTGAATTTGACGTTCAGCAAGAAGAGTTAGCTAATGCGAATTCTAATATTCATACTCTAGAATTATTTGTAAAATTTATTCCCAAAAAAGCAACTTGGAATGATATCATCAACGCCATGGCCAAAGCTGTAGATGAACCAAATGATATCCATGCCTTTGAAATTTGTTTTATTAAAGAGAATGAAATCTACCACAAAGGTTACTCTAATAAAGAAAAAGGAGGCTTCACTTTCCGCGGTAAACCATTCAACCCCAAAACTAGTTTGACCTCTTGGGCTATTGCCAATCACAAGGAAGTTCTTATCAATGATTTTGATAAGGAACATACGATGTTTATTCATAGAAAAAATGCTTACCGTTTTAAATCATTAGCTTTTGTACCTTTTTATTCAAAGAATAATCAATCGGCAGCCTTGTGTGTATACAATACTAAAAAAAATGCTTTTGATAAAAATGATATCATTATGCTTAGAATTTTAACTCGATTTATTATTTCATCTACTCAACAAGAAATTAGTAAAACCGTATGAAATTATTTTTTCAACTATTTTTCTTTTTGTGTTTTATCCTTGGAAGTGCATCTTCATTAGCAGGTCAAACAGATACCTTATCCATCGGGATTCATGTCAATCCTCCTTTTATTATCAAAAAAGATAATCAAGTTTATGAAGGATTAAGTATTGAATTATGGGAGAATATTGCTCGTAAATCCCTAATCAAATTTCGCTATGTGGAGTACTCCGACATCATTGGGATTTTGAAAGGTTTAGAATATCAGGAAATAGACGTGACCATAAATCCAATGGACGTAAATGAATTACGGGTACAAAAATTTGAAATGACACAGCCCTATTTTATCTCAAGTATTGGTGTTGCAATTCCTGCCTTGAATCGGAACCCAGTTGCTGTGGTCATCAGTAATATTTTTTCATTCGCATTTCTCCAGATCATTTTTTTATTGATCTTTGTAATTTTTGTTTTTGGATTTTTCCTTTGGTTAGCGGAACGCAAAAAAAATAGATTCCAATTTCGTCCCGGCATCATGGGGTTGTTAGATGGACTTTGGTGGTCGGCAGTTACGATGACTACTGTTGGTTATGGAGATAAAGCTCCAAAAACTAATCTTGGGAAAACCATTGCAATTGTATGGATGTTCACGGCGGTAATTATCATTTCGAGTTTTACTGCAGGGATTGCTTCGACGCTAACCATAAGTAGTCTGCAAACTGAAATCAAAAGTGTGGAAGATATTCGATTAGTTGAAAAAATTGCAACCGTTGGTGCCTCTACAGGAGAAAAATATTTATTGCAAGAAAAAATTCCAATCAATAATCTTTTTGCTTCTCCAATTTCAGGACTGCGTTCACTAGCGAAGCAGGAAAGTGATGTGCTACTTTTTGATAGAACGATTTTACAATATTACCTCAGTAGACTTTCATTAGAAGAAAAAGTTAAATTGCTTCCAATCACCTTAAAGGAACATTATCAAAGTTTTATGTTACCAAAAAACCACCCTTCATTTAATTTGATCAATTTTGGTTTAGTTAGAGAAATTCAAGAAACGAGTTGGGAAGAATTGCAGCAGAAGTATTATGTAAAGGGTAAATAAGAAAGATACATTTATCCATTGGTTAACTTCATTCAAAATCCAAAATGATGATAACTATTGTATTATCAAATGTGCATCTAATGAATAGTCATTTCAAAAAATTTAACTTCTTTTAAGACTTCCGCCTCACATTCTCATTTTATTTAATAAAACCTTATCAGGTGCTTAACTCCAATTAACAGATTGAAACCTGCATCTTGCCGTTATATCATCCAAAGAAAACAAAGTAGAAACATTTCGATTAAACACACTAAAATCTTGAAATTATGAATACGGCAAAAAGAATTATCACTACTACCTTCGCACTTTTATTGGTTACCTGTACTTTCGCTCAAGTTTCTTTGGGAGTTAAAGGAGGCGTCAATATTGCAAATATTTCTACTCCTGAAATTAGTATTGTAAATATTCCTGACATACAAGCAAACAAATCATTTACCGTTGGGGCTGTTGCTGAATTTGGAATTAAAAATGGTTTTGCCATTCAAACAGAAGCTAATTATACTAAAAAAGGATTCACTATCAACGAAGGGATTCCCTTGGAAATAGCCGATTTCCCTTTACCTGTAGGAGTAAAAGTGACGACTGATTTGAATTATATCGAGGTTCCAGTTCTAGCAAAATACAATTTCGGAAATGAAAAAGTAGGTGGATATATTACTGCCGGGCCAACGATGAGTTATGCCTCGAATGGTCGATTTAGGACTTCTGCAAATTTCATTATTGACTTTAATGTGATAGATCGAAAATTTGATTTTGACGATTTAAATATTTCAAAATTCGATATTGGAGCATCTGTTGGAGCAGGTGGAACAGTAAATGTAGGAGCCTCGAAATTATTTGTTGATGCTAGATACACACATGGTTTCAACAAAATGGATAATATTCCTGTGATCGATTTAGATTTTAAAAATAGAAACTTTGCACTAACTACCGGATTTTTAATTCCATTGAACAAAGGTTATTCTAGACCGCGAGCTTAAGTAAATTAGAGATTTAGAATCCTTAAAAAATTTCAAAAAAAAAGTCAGTAACTCAACTATTGAGCTACTGACTTTCTTTTTGATTTAGACCTCTCTAATTATTTGAAAACCCATTTCCAAAGTCATCATCTTCTTCTTCCTTCTTTCGATTGATCCACCAAAAGTAAGCAATCCCACCTACTAACAAATAAGGCGCAGAAAACATATATAAAATCCCAGTATTCAATCCTTTTCCAGCTGTTCCTCCATCCTTTAGATTTTGTTCAGCAGATAATTTACACATTGGACATTGAGCTTGAACATTATTTACGATAGCCGTATTCAAGACAAATGCTAATGCGAAAAGGGAGCAATATTTTAAAAATTTATTCTTCATGATAATCTTATTTTCTTATTGAATATCTAATGCAAAGATAAAGTAAAAACGTTCAAAGACCAATGTTTTGCGTTTTAATGAGGATAAAATGGTCTCAACATTAAATAACATATTGGTCCAGTAATCGCAACATACAACCACAAGGGATAAATATAACGTGCTATCTTTTTATGTCTTTCAAATTGATTTGTAAATGCTCGATTAAAGGTTACAAATATGAATGGTAAAATAATAGCTGAAAGAAGTACGTGAGTCAATAACAAAAAATAATAAATATAGCGAATAGACCCCACGGCTAATTTCTCGGCATCGTCTGTCACCCCATCTAAATTGGTGTCTCCAAATCTGATGGATTCATTGGTCATATGATAAAGAACATAAGACAACAAAAACATTCCAGAAAGAACCATAGCTGCATAAATTGAATTCCTATGAGCTTTCATATTTCCATTCTTGATAAAATACAATGCAGCAATTAAAGCTACAGCAGCTAAAGCATTTAAACTAGAATGAAAAGGTGGTAAAAAACTAAAATCAATATCAGTTTGGATCGTCACTTTTTGCATTACAACAACTAATGCTAAAACTAAAATAGAAACTAATACTGCTATTTTATTCAATTTCTTTTCAAGCGTCCGATTGGGTTGTAATTTATTCTCCATTTCTTTTTTTCGTTAATAAACAAAATCTTGTTCTAGGAAGTTGAAAAATAATTTCACAGTTATGTAAAATTACATTTCTTTTTTCTTCTTCATTTCAAAATCAGGTTTTACTTCTCGTGGTAATAACAGCGCAATATGTTCAACCATACGTTTTACTTCATCCGTTTTATCGACGTGGTAAAAATTTCTAATCATTTGATTTTTATCAACTAAAACTAAAAACGGGTAATCTTCGATTGTTCCTGATTTATTTACTTCTAAATTAATTTCTGTAGGTGCATTTTCTTTTTCAGTCCATTTAGTTGGGACTTTGATTCCTTCTCCTATCCATTTTTGGATATCAGCATTTGAGCTCGTCACAAAATGATGTTGCTTTTCATCAAATTGATTAATAGCATAAATACTTTCTAAAACACCTAGAGCATTTAATTGAGATTCAATAGAAACTATTAATAATTCTAAATTCTTATTCTCACCAAATTGAGTATTCAATTTTCTCATGACATTAAACATCTCCTGATTTATCTTTCCATCATTTCCAAAGAAAGCAATTACAGACATCGCATTTTCAAGGCTATCAGAACTATAAATTCCACCAATATGATTAGTAAAATTAAAGGCAGGTAATTTTCCATATTCCTTCAATTCTGATCTTGCTTCCATTTGGTAGTTATATCCTGTTTTGAGATAATACCACGACAACAAAGGGAAACCAATTAAGATAGTTAGAATTGCAAAAGTTTGAACTTTACTTTTTAAGCTAGGTTTATCAGCCATAGGTCATTTATTTTATTACAAAATACTACTATTTCATATAGATTTATTCCTCTCTAATAATTACATTTTAAACAAAAAAAGGGTGAGAATGTTATTCTCACCTTTTTTTATTTTCTATTTAAAATCTTCTTTTTTCAGCTCTCGAGTATTTTCGAGCATGCTAGTTTTTTTAAGTTTGTAGGTGGGTTCAACTTGTTCTTGATCTTTTTTATCAATCAACTCTCTTCGATCCCCATAAGAAGCTCCTTCATTAAAGAAAGCAACAATTGCCCAAACCAATAATACAGTTGGTAATAAAACACTCGCAGCCAATCCTTTGGCCTCATATCGCATATGCATAAATTCATATACAATAAAATATGCTTTGTAAATACTTAACCCAATCATGATCAACATGTATGGGTAACGCATCCATGTATCTCCAATATCAAATGATTCAGTAATATGACCATTGGCAAACAAAGCAATAGCAACTTCTACTAGAGTCACTACACCTAAAAGAATAAGCCCTTTGACAACTACCTTTTTACTTTCTTCGTAACTTAAATGTCCCATTTTAGAAATTTTATTTTAGAACGAATTTGAGTTAAATCAAATATCGTATTTTATCAGTTAATTATTTAAAGAAATTATTTGTCCTTGGTTTATAAAAGGTAAAAACAAAGGAAAACAAATACCCAAACCAAATCGACAAAGTGCCAGTATAATCCAATTTTTTCAACCATCTCATAACCATTCTTTCTTTTTGCATACAATCCACTTGCCACATTAATCATAATGATGATTAAGAAAACAACTCCTGAGAATACGTGGAATCCGTGGAATCCTGTGATAAAGAAAAATAGAGAACCAAATGCAATTGGGCCAAATGCTTCTGCTTTAATATCACCATCTTCTCCTCGGAATGCTGCAGGCTCATATAGATGAGTATCGTGTCCATAAGTAATTAAATATGGATCTTTCACTCCAAATGATAATTCATTGTCTGCCTTTAACTCATCAAAAGTTTTTTCATGAGTTCGTTTCACAAATAATCTATTATCTTCAATATCTTCTGCACCAGGTTTGAGGTAATACATAATTTCTTGATGTGCACCTTCAGCATGGTCGTCATGTCCATGAAGGTCCATTCCTTGAAGTTCGGGAGCTTCACTTGCTTTTTTAGCTGTGTAGCCTTCCGCCAATAACTCTTCTCCACTTACATAAGTACCCGCTTCTAATTGAGATGAAAAAGGGTCTTTGGTTACAGTAACTCCTTCACCATTAATCATTGTGTTCCATTCCCATGCCTGACATCCAAGGAAAGTTGCACCACCTAAAATCGTTAATGCCATCCAAAAGACTACTCCTCGTTTATTTTCACGAGCTCCTTCCTGTACTGCACGTACCATGGTGACGGAACTAATAATCAAAACGAAAGTCATGAAAGTTACAAAAATCAAAGGCCATTCTCCATGCAAAAATGGAGCTTTTGCGAAAACAAAATCAGGCACAGGCCAAGCCGGCATACTAAAACGAATTGTTCCGTATGCGATCAAAAACCCTGCGAATGTAAATGCATCCGAAACCAAGAAGTACCACATCATCAATTTACCATAACTTGCATCCATGGGGCGCTGTCCGCCATCCCATTTTCCGCCTTCAACTTCACCGTGGTGTCCGTGTACTGCTGTATCTGCCATTATGAACTATTTTAAGTTTTTCAGTTTTTATTTATAATAATATCTATGAATTCAATACTAGAAAGAAAATTAAATACAACCAAAGGATTCCAACAAAATGCCAGTAAGTTACGGTCAAATCCAACCGGTGTATTCTTTGTGGAGTAACAAAATTTTTCAATGCAAATGCATGAACTAAAGCTGCTGTCAAAGCGACTAATCCGCCTAAAACATGTGCAGCATGTACTCCAGAAATTACATATACGAAAGACCCTGCTGGGTTTCCTGTCAAAAATATTCCATTGCTGGTCATTTCCATCCAGGCTTCATATTGTAACACGACAAAAGCAATTCCCATCAATGAACCAGCTACTAATAAGCTTTTATATTTTGAGAAATCACCATTTCGAAATGCTACTTTTGAGAAATGTAAAACTAAACTAGTAGCTACTATCAATCCTGCATTCCAAAAAAATAAATTTGGTAGATCAAACTCTAACCAATTTCCAGCAGCTCGTCGAACTACAAATGCACTAGTAAAACCTATGAACATCATAACAATACTAGCACATGCTATCCAAAGAGCGAATTTCTGAGGATGAATTTTGTTTCTCGTTTGTGTTGAAGGTCTATTATCGTAAATAGTCGCATTCATACTGTCTAATTTATTTAAGTATCTATTTTTAAGTTTAAGAATTAACTCAAACCAATTTTAAATCTTATCAATAACCAATGCAATTAATGCAAATGGTAAATAAAAGAATGAGCAAAACATCAATTTTAGAGCAGCTTCTTTTGTGCACTCTTTATATAGTTTCCAACTGAAACCAGCGTAGATTAATCCTAATACTGCAACAATAATTGCTGATACAATTCCTGTTACTCCCATTAAATAGGGCATTAATCCTACTGCAATCAACATAAGTGAAAAATAGAATGATTGCAATCCTGCACTATAATCTCGCTCGCCATCTTTTGACGGTAATAATCGAAAACCTGCATTAGAATAATCTTCATGTCCGACCCAAGCAATTGCCCAGAAATGTGGAAACTGCCACATGAATTGAATTCCAAAAAGAACAATTGCTAAAGCAGTCAATTCACCTTGAGCAGCCACACAACCAATCATGGTTGGCAATGCTCCAGGAATTGCTCCTATAAAAACTGCAATTGGTGAAATCCGTTTCATGGGAGTGTAGAGAAAAGAATACAATATCAATGACAATGTTCCAAGTACAGCAGTCCAAGGATTAATAAATGCCAAAAATGTAATTCCAATCATACTAGCAAACCCTGCAATCATAATTGCTTCTGAAACATTCATTCGTCCAGCAGCTAGTGGCCGATTAGCAGTTCTCTTCATCAATTGATCGGTATCTCTTTCGAGCACTTGATTTAATGTATTGGAAGCTCCAGTTACTAGAAACCCACCTAAACAAAGTGCTAAAAAAGCAGTCCAGTTAATATTTCCTTGCACAGCAACTAAATATGCCATAGCTGCAGAAAACACGACTAACATATTCAAACGAAATTTGAATAACATATTGTAGTCGGCTACTTTCTGTCGAAAAGACCTAACTGAATTTGATTTATTTATTACTCTTGTTCTCACTAAATTTAATTCTGAATGATGAATTTTAAACTTTGAATTTCACTAAAACTAGTGATCTCCATTATCTTTTTCTCCGTCAGCCAAAGGAACGATTTGAGGAATAAAATCCTTTCCATCTTTTCCATAATCATATGCCCATCTTTGCACAGCTGGAATTTTTCCAGGCCAGTTACCGTGACCAGCTTCGATTGGAGTAGTCCACTCTAAAGTAGTTGCTCCACAAGGATTTCTAGTTGTAACTTTTTTACCTTTCCAGATACTGTAAAAGAAGTTGATGATAAACAATACTTGCAATGCAAATACTACTACTGCAGCAACTGTGATGAACTTATTGATGTTTGCAAAGTGAGAAAAGTTCTCAAATGTATCAAATGAATAATATCGACGAGGTACACCTGCCATTCCTAAATAATGCATTGGCCAGAATACTGCATATGCTCCAATCAATGTTCCCCAGAAGTGAATTCGGCCTAAAGTCTCATTCATAAATCTAGCGTACATTTTAGGGAACCAATGATACACTCCTGCAAACATTCCAAAGAATGCAGCAACTCCCATTACAATATGGAAGTGAGCTACTACGAAATAAGTATCGTGCATTTGAATATCAATAGCAGAGTTTCCTAAGAAAATACCAGTTAAACCTCCTGAGATAAACATCGAAACGAATCCGATCCCAAATAAAGAAGCTGCATTAAATCTGATATTTCCACCATATAGTGTCGCAATCCAGTTGAATACTTTTACTGCAGATGGTACTGCAATAATCAATGTAAAGATTACGAAGAAATTAGAGATAAATGGATTCACACCTGACATAAACATGTGGTGAGCCCATACAATAAACGATAAGAAGGCAATTGCCAAAATTGAGTATACCATTGCTCGGTATCCAAAAATTGGTTTTCGTGAATGCACAGAAAGAACTTCTGACACGATTCCCATCGCAGGTAAAATAATAATATACACCTCAGGGTGACCTAAGAACCAAAATAAATGTTGATATAAAATAGGACTTCCTCCAACATGTTCTAGAGCTTGACCTCCAATAAATATTTCACTTAGGAAGAAACTTGTTTGTAACGCTCTATCACATACCAATAAGAAGAATGCTGATACTAAAACAGGGAAAGAAAGAATCCCTAATATTGCAGTAATGAAAAATGCCCAAATAGTCAAAGGCAATCTCCACATAGTCATTCCTTTTGTTCGAAGATTCAATACTGTAGTTACATAATTAATACCTCCTAACAATACTGAAACCACAAAGAATACTAAACTTACTGTCCACATCGTCATCCCAGCACCAGATCCAGCAGAAGCTTGAGGCAAAGCACTAAGTGGTGGATAAGCTGTCCATCCTCCTGAGAAAGGTCCTGTACTTAAAAATAATGAAGCAAACATAATTGCTCCTGCTAAAAAGAAGAACCAATATGATAACATATTCAAAAGAGGTGAAGCCATATCCCTCGCTCCTACTTGTAATGGAATAAGTAGATTACTAAAAGTACCACTCAGTCCTGCAGTCAGTACGAAGAAAACGATGACTGTACCGTGAATAGTTACCAATGCATAATAGAATTCAGGAGCTAATGTTCCTACTCCGTCAGCTACTGTAATCCATTTTCCCAATACAGGTTTTAACCACATTAAACTTTCCTCAGGAAAACCTAATTGCATCCGAAACACTAGGGACATCATTGCCCCCATTACTCCCCAGAACATTCCTGTAATAAGGAATTGTTTAGCAATAGTTTTGTGATCTTGACTAAAAATATAAGTCGTAATGAAACTTGACTGAAACTTATCCTCATCATGATGCTCATGAAAGTGATCATCATAACCATACTCCTCAATGAGTAAATCCGTTTCTGAAACTTTAGTTGTTGTAATACTAGCCATTATGGTAAATTTTATAAGATCAAATCCAATATAGGATTGAATTTCATTTTTGTTATTGTGCTATAATTCTTGCTTCTGTTCTTCTATTTTTCTGACGACCTGCATCAGTATCATTATCTCCTATAGGCTGTCTGTCTCCATATCCAACTGCTCTCATTCTATCGGCATCAATACCTTTTTGAAGTAGCATGTTATATACTACGTTTGCTCTGCTTTCAGAAAATGTCAAATTATTTTCATCAGAACCAACATTATCAGTATGTCCTGCTAGTTCAATTTGTACATTTGGATTTCTTTTTAATTCAGCAGCCAAGTGATTAATTTGGTATCGAGATAATGGAGTTAACTCACTTTTAGCAAATGCAAACTCTACCTTATCCAAAATAATCGTCTTATCTTCTTCTGATAATAAAGTACTTTCGAAAGTAGTTTTGAATGCAGCAGCTTGTGCTTTATCCTCATTATCAAAAAGGTCGTTTTTATATGGATCTTCATCAGAAAATCTAACACCAGAAGTGAAATAAGTAGAGTTTTGGGTTGTTAACCACTTCTCATATTCTTCTTCTGTAACAATCTCTACAATTTTCTTCATAGCATAATGACCAGAGCCACAAAGCTCAGCACATGCTAAATCAAAGTTAAAAGTTTCCCAAAGTTTTTTATCTGGACTATTAGGATCTGGAGCTTGATACTCAGGATAATCCGCTAAATTTTTTCTATAATCCTTAGTAGTAATTTTTGGAGTAAAATAGAAGTATGTTGGAAGTCCAGGAATAGCATCCATCTTTACTCTAAAGTGAGGTAAATCAAAGTTGTGTAAAACATCTTTAGCTGTAATCCGCACTCTTACTTTCTTACCTACAGGTAAAACAATTTTATCTGCGTTGAAATCATCCAAGTTTTTAGTGTCAGTCCAAACTTGACCCAACGCATTTAAACCTGTGATACTTTTATAGTCTTTCTCTCCTAACTTTCCATCTTGACCTGGGTACCTTATAGTCCATGAAAATTGTTGAGCGGTAGCCTCGATTTCAATATCCTCATCTCCATCATCACCCATTACTTCATTCCAAGCCATCAATCCATTTACTACTAAGAAACACATTACAATTGCAGGGATAGCTGTCCATACTAATTCTAATTTCGTATCATGAGGCATAAATAATGCTTTTCTACCTCTTCTCCCACGGTATTTCCAAGCATACCAAAACAATGCTATGTGAGTCAAAACGAAAACTACATAGGTAAAACCTAAAGTAATATTGAACATACTATCCAAAACACCTCCATGTTCAGAAGCTGACTCATGTGGTCCGTAACCTAACATCCAATTTTTGTAATACCACGCAGATCCGAGACAAAAAATCATGAAGAGAACCATAAATACCATTCCAATGAATCCTTGGCGAGTATTCAAATCCTCTTGTGCGTCAGCTTCTCCTCGGATAGTTCGAGCGATTTCTGTTACCTTACCTAACTGTACTAGAACGACAGCGGTTAAAACGATACATAAAAAGATAATTAAAAATGTCATATCTTAAATTCTGTTTATTTCTTATCTAACAAAATAGTTTATATCCTTGTTTTCAAAAACTAACGTTTGTTAGTTTTTTTTATAATTTTTTATATAAATTAAACTGGTTTTATAAAAAATTATATCACATGGTGCGTAACACTTTCTCCAATGTATGGATCATTCTTAGGTGCTAATGATGCTTCACTTAATTTAGAAAAAGTGAAATAAATAAACATCGCTGTAAATCCTAAAAACGTTCCTAATTCCAATAATCCTGGCAATGCATAACCGGTAACTGAACCTAGTGCAGTTGCAGCATCATTACTTCCTGCAATATTAATTAATGAACCTGGCTTAATTAAATAGAACATATCAAACCAATGTCCGAAGAAAGTAATCGCAGCAACTAAACCAATTGTACCAAATTTTCTTTTAGAAGAATTTCTAATCAATATCAAAAATGGTAGTGCAAAGTTTAAGATCAAGTTTCCATAAAATAAAATTGGATACTGATCTCTTCGAGTCAAGAAGTAAATTGTTTCCTCTCCATTATTTGAGTACCAAATCAACATGTACTGAGAGAACCAAGTATAAGTCCAGAATACAGAAAAACCAAATAAATATTTTCCAATATCATGCATGTGATTTTCAGTAACATACACGAAGTATCCTCGTGATTTCAAATAAATCAACATCAATACAGTCATTGAAAGTAAACCTACAAAGAAACTTGATGTTACATTCCAAGCATACATTGTTGAATACCAATGTGCATCAATTGACATCATCCATTGCCAAATTAAAATAGCACTTGTGAATGCTCCCCAAGGAAGGAAAGCTGCCATCCAATTTCTCATTTTATTATGAAAAGTATAGTCTCCTTTCTGACCGTTATCTTCAGCAATTGAAAGAGAACGAATTCTCATCGTAATGAAAACATAAACTCCTACACATATAATAGTGGCAAATGTGTACCAATATTTATTTAAGAAAGGTGCTTTTCCTGCAATGATTTCATCATAGTGAGGATCGTTGATATCAGTTACACCATGTGCATTCCAATGATAAAGGTGATGCCAATGCATCCAAACACCTGCTATCAAAACAAGCATCATCACTAAGCCAACTCCCATCCATAATGCATATGCTTCCCACAATCTTTTCATTCCTGTAAACCATCCACCGTAGGCCGTAATAAATGCACAGTAACCAAACATTGCAGTAAATGACATTCCTAAAAAGAAAACTGCATTTTGTAAAAAGTTACTCCAAAATCTCATGTGGTGAGTAGAAACTGTTTCCTCATGCCCATGATTCATGACAACCATTGTAGCTGGTTCTACAAAATATGTAGCAGCTAAACAGATTGCACCTAATGCCATGAAAAACATCAACACCATCTTTTCTCTGCCTAAAAACGTAAATTGATTCATCTCTGAATATTATTATTTAATGATTTTAATTTTGTTCTTTTTCTCACTACTTAATTAGTGATCGTGCCCATCGTGGCTTTCTCCTTCTTTGCTATGATCATCATCATGACCATGATCTCCTTCTGCATCATGATCATCATGTCCGTGATCGTCGTCATGACCATGATCATCATGAACCTCTTCAACTGAATGAGCCATAACTGGTTTTGGAACTCCACCAGGAACTGCAGTTGCATTTAAAGTATTTCTTAAATGAGAATATTTTGTACCTGTTTCTTTTGCTTGAAGAGATCGGATATAGTGAATTACATTCCATCTTTCTTCATAAGAAATTTTATCAGAGTAACCTCCCATCACATTTTTTCCATAAATTAAAGCATGGTAAAAACGTCCATTAGAAGCAGTAGTAAAATCTGCATTGATTAAGTTAGCTGGTTGAGCAGGATAAACACCTCCGTCATCTCTAACTAAGTATCCATTTCCATCTGCTTTGTCACCATGACAAGTAGCACAGAAAATATCATACATTTGCTTTCCATTTGCTAAAGCAGCTTCCGTTATTGGATATGGATTGTTGATAATTTCAGCCATTGCTCTAGTTCTTTCTGGTTCAGTATCATCGTAGTAATATGGCACACTTCCATTTGGCTTAATATTAATACCTCGATCAGCTGCACCAGCTGGTTGATTTGCTCCAGCGTATCCTCTAGCAATTGTTCCTTCAATTGGTTTTCGAGGAGAAGATAATTCTAGTAATGTTTTACCACTACCTTTTTCCAAACTTGCTTCTTCCCAAGTATTGTAATAGTAATCAGTTAAAACATTTGCTTCGTAAGCAATTGAATGTCCCATGTCGGGCATATATTCTACTCCTGCCACCTCTGGACTTGTTGAACAAGAGCTAGCAAAAATTGCTACAGCAAAAAGAAGAATGTAAATGTTCTGTTTTAAATTCATTTTTTATCGATTGAAAATTATTTCTAAAATCAAGTTTTCCTAAAAGGCTTTTTTTGATTCTAAATTCAATTTTGATTCTTATATTGTTTTAATGTTCGTTTCTTCTGCACCTGATTCAGTTAAGAATCCTTTTAATGATTCGATTTCATCTTTTGAAGAATTTGAAACATTAAATGCCAAACAAAATTTATCATCAGTAATTCGATCATCCAATGTTGGATTATCTGCACCTGGTCCCATTCCACATACTGTGTAATAAGTAATTACCATTCCTACACAAGAAAATAAAACTGTTAACTCAAATGTAATTGGAATGAATGCAGGTACTGACCAATATGGTTTACCTCCAAAAATTATTGGCCAATCTCGAGTGAATACCCAAGACATAAATAAGAATGCTGTCAAAGTTCCTAATGCACCATAAACAAATCCTGCAATGTGCAATCGACTTTCTGACAATCCCATCACTTCATCCAATCCGTGAACTGGAAATGGTGTGAATACATCGTGAATGTCAAGATGATCTTTTTGTGCTTTGGTAATTGCATCCATCAACACATCCTCATCATTGTACAATCCGTATAAAACGTCTTTATGTCCTTCCATTTTTATGAAAATTTTTAACGTAAATCTTTATTTAAAAGCCTTGTTATTTTTTAGTAAAAAATTGAACTTGGCTATTTTTTCAAATTAAAATTAATTGCGAACTTCAGCTTAATGATGTCCGTGGTCATCATGCGCATGTGCATGATCCGCTTCTGCCGCTGCTTCTTTATAATCAATCGCCTTTCTCTTAGATAAACCAGTATACTGACTTCCTGAAGTTTTCAAGATACTTTTCACCTCTGCAATTGCAACTACTGGTGCTACTCTTGTAAAGATTAGGTATAGTGTAAAGAATAATCCGAATGTTCCAACATAGATCCCAATCTCAACCCATGTAGGTACATAGTAACTCCAGCTTGAAGGCAAGAAATCACGAGCTAAAGTTGTTACGATAATTACAAATCGCTCAAACCACATTCCGATATTGATAAAGATTGACATAAAGAATGTTAAGGTAATATTTCTTCTATATTTCTCTACCCAGAAAATTTGCGGAACTAAAACATTACATCCCATCATACCTACGTATGACCAGAAATAAATACCTGTTGCTCTATTATAGAATGCAAATTGCTCATATGGATATTGAGAATACCATGAAATAAAAAGCTCTGTTAAGTATGCAACTCCTACCATCGTAGCAGTTAATACAATTACCTTATTCATAGATTCTATATGCTGCAACGTAATGTAATCTTCCAGCTTAAGAACTTTTCTAGTAATGATCATCAAGGTTAATACCATCGCAAAACCAGAGAAAATCGCTCCTGCTACAAAGTAAGGAGGAAAGATGGTTGTATGCCATCCTGGAATAACTGAAGTGGCGAAATCAAAAGATACAATCGTGTGTACAGAAAGTACTAAAGGTGTTGCGATACCTGCCAAAATCAAAGACAATGACTCAAATCGCTGCCAATGTTTTGCTGAACCAGTCCAACCGAAAGCAACAAAACTGTAAATTTTTCTTCTTAATCCTTTTGATCTATCTCTTAATGTTGCTAAATCAGGGACAAGACCTGTGTACCAGAATAATAATGATACTGTGAAATATGTCGAGATCGCAAATACATCCCAAAGTAAAGGAGAGTTAAAGTTTACCCATAATGGACCCCGAGTATTAGGGTAAGGGAAAATGAAGAATCCTAACCACAAACGTCCCATGTGAATTAATGGGAAAAGACCTGCACACATTACGGCAAAAATTGTCATCGCCTCTGCTGCACGGTTTACCCCTGTTCTCCATTTTTGTCGGAAAAGTAAAAGGATGGCAGAAATCAAGGTTCCTGCGTGACCAATACCAATCCACCAAACGAAGTTGGTAATATCCCAACCCCAACCAATGGTTCTATTCAAATTCCAAGTTCCAATTCCCATCCAGATGGTCCAAAGGATGCAGAATACACCAAATCCAAGAACGGTTACTGACAAAATAAATGCAATAACCCAAGCTGTACTTGGAACTTTCTCTGACGGTGCACAAATATCCTCCGTAATATCATGGTAGGTTTTGTCTCCCGTGATGAGAGTGTGTCTTAATGGAGAAATAATTGGATGATGACTCATATTCTTATTTTTACTATTGACTTTTTTAGATTGTAATTCCTTTCAGTTCGATAATTGAAAATCAACTATCACTCATCATTAATTAACTTAATGATCCTTCATTATTAATGATTTTAGCAGCATAATCAACTGATGATCTCACATTGATTTCTTCTAAAACTTTATAATTTAAAGCAGATTTCATTGTCTTACTAATTCGGCTATTTTTATCATTGATGTCTCCGAAAGTAATTGCTCCTGTTGGGCAAGAAGTCTGACAAGCAGTTTTCACTTCATTGTCTCTTAAGCTTCTTCCTTCACTCTTTGCAGTTAATTTACCTTCTTGAATTCGTTGTACACAGAAAGAACATTTTTCAATAACTCCTCTTGAACGAACTGTTACATCTGGATTCAATACCATACGAGTCAAGTTATCTGCACCGTAAGGAATTTCTTCTCCATTAACATCATATTGATTTACTGGGAATAAATCCGCAGTTGTATAATCTAACCAGTTGAATCTTCTTACTTTATAAGGACAGTTATTTGCACAGTACCGAGTACCAATACATCTGTTGTAAGTCATTTGATTCAATCCCTCAGAACTATGGTTGGTTGCAGCAACTGGACATACATTCTCACATGGAGCATTATCACAATGTTGACACATCATTGGTTGATAAACTACATTTGGATTTTCAACATCTCCAATAAAATATCTATCAATTCTTAACCAAGCCATTTCGTGGTGACGACTAACTTCGTTTTTCCCTACAACTGGAATATTATTTTCAGCCATACAAGCTATCGTACAAGCACTACATCCGATACATGCATTCATATCAACATGCATTCCCCAATGGTGACCTTGGCTATATAATTTGTCTTTATATTCTTCGTAAGGATAAAGTGTTTGGTCATTTAAGTGCTTAGCTTTCTCATGAAATTTTTCCATTTCTTTTTCAAAAGCTGGCAACTCATTTAATTTAGCATGGAAAATTACCGAACGATTAGTGATCGCTCCTTGATAACCATTGATTCCAACTGCTTTATCGTCCACATTGATGTCTGGGGTTTCTTGTTCGAAAACTCCCATAGTGTGGTGGTACTGAACACAAGCAAATTGCTCGTCATATTCTAAACTATCACTTACTTCTGCGTCAGCATAATATTTAGTATTACCATTTGCATCTAAACTTAACATTGGGTAAGCATTCTCACCTACATTTATTCCACACTCCCCTGCTACAGTTCGTCCATAACCTAAAGCCATTGAAACTGTTACCGCATCATCAATCATTGGTTGACCGAAGTTAGTTGTTGCAGTTACTTTTTCAGTAATACCACCAACTGTCAAGTTTACTTTATCTCCTTTTCCTTTACTAGTTGCAGTACCTACATTAGCATATCCTGTAAAATGATCTGAATCACTCCAAGTAAGAGGTACATAAAGCACATTCCCCCAAGCACATCGGCTTATTGGGTCTGGCATTTCTTGCAACCAAGGATTATCTGCAAATTGACCATTTCCGATATTTACTGTTTCGAAAAATGAAACCTCAACTGGAGCAGCTGATGGTTTATTAATCTTAGCAGCTGCAGCACTTGTATTTCCATTAAATGCAGAAGCACTAGCAGTTTGTGGTGAAGCAAATACTCCATCATGAACTGTTGCATCCCAAAATGCTCGGAAAGTATTATATGAACTTTGTTGAGAGAACATGTTAGCTCTCCAATTAGATTTTAAATATTCGTAGAATGGTTGCTCAGCAGTTTTATCCAAATTAGTACTCCCACACCAAGTCAATAAACTTTCTTCAGCTTGACGAGTATCCATTAATGGAGCAATCGTAGGTTGAATCAAACTATAGTGACCTCGTTTTGGCTCAGCATCAGACCAAGACTCTAAGAAATGATTTGATGGTGCAATGTACTGACATTTTGCAGCCGTCTCATTTTTGTAACCTGACATAGAAACTCGTAATCCTACTTTTTCCATTCCAGTTACGAATGCATCAGAATTTGGTAAATCAAAAGCTGGGTTTGCTTGATCCATCATAAATACTGCATCAACTCCTCCTCCATTCATTTCAGCAATCAAATCTTGAATTGCTTTATCAGTTCCTTGACGTTGCAATGAAGCTCCATCAAAACTCAATGTCGAACCATAGTTTCCTAGCAAATGATTCATTGCATTTACTAATGATTGCTCTCCAACATTATTAGAATCAGAAACTACTAGTGATTTTCCTTGATTAGCCAATAATTCACCAGCTACTTTTGCTAAAGCAGTTTTTGCTTTTGCATTCAAACTTGGAGCAGTAACTTGACTTCCTCCAGTTTTAGCAGCTACTGCATTATATAAGTGTGCAATTGCAGAACCTTGCTCTGAAGGTCGAATTAAAACTCGATTATCTGCGTTTGAACCAGTCAAAGACATTCCTGCTTCCACTTGAATGTGGCGAGACATCTTTGGATTTTTAAGATCAATTTTTCTATTTGTTGCATAATCTGCAGCGTACTCTGTTGGAGAAATCCATGTTCCCAAAAAGTCAGCTCCAAAACTTACAATCACATCTGCTTTATCAAAACTATAATTTGGAATAGCTTTGTCTCCAAAGTCAGCTTCGTTAGCTTCCAACATAGCAGAACTAGAAACTGGATCATACATTACTACTTTCGTATTAGGATAAGCAGCTGTAAATTCACTAATAGTTTGTTTTGCTGTTGGTGATAAAACTGTATTACAAACCAAACGGATGTTAGATCGTCCATTTAATTTACCTTTGACCACTCCATCCAAATCTGCCCAACTCATTGATTTTTTATCAACAAGATTCATAACACCTTTGAATCGGTTAGAATCATATAAACTCAATACACTTGCCTGCACTCTTGCACTTGTTCCACCTTTAGAAACTGTAGACAAAGCATTTCCTTCAATTTTGATAGGACGACCTTCTCTTGTTTTCACTAAAATAGAGCAGTAATCACCACCTTGTACATATGAACTAGCATAATATGAAGCTACTCCAGGTACAATTGCATCCGGCTTTGTTACATATGGTATCGCTTTTTTCATTGGAATTTCACAACTAGCAGCTAATGTGGCAGCTCCTAAACCGAATCCCATATATTTCAAAAAGTCTCGTCGATTAGCAGTTGATTTTTCAGCCATATCCTCGTCAGCGAGAACATCAACGATTGGTAATTCTACAAATTCAGATTTTGCAGATTCAAAAAATTCTGGATCATTCGTCATGTCCGCTGCTCCTATCCAAACTTGTGATTTATTTTGTTCTTTCATCTTATATTGAGTCTAAAAAAAATATTATCAGTTTAATTTTAAAAAGTTAACCGTTCACTATTAACCATTAATAGTGGCATTTTTGACATTCAATTCCTCCAATGTCTTCCACAGTTACCTGTGCTCTTTTTCCGTCTTTAATCTCTTGGTGGTAATTTTTGAATGAAGCATAGTAATCATTACTCTGGAAATCAACTTTTGTCTCTCGGTGACAGTTCACACACCATCCCATACTTAATGGAGCATATTGTGCTAAAACTTTCATCTCTTCAACTGGTCCGTGACAAGTTTGACATTCTTGTTTTCCAACCGTTACGTGCTGTGCGTGATTGAAATATACGTGATCAGGTAAGTTATGAATTCTAGTCCAGTTGATTGGTCCTTGAATTTTGTCATCCAAGCCCATTCCTTTTCCATCTTGGTGAGTCAATGCTGTAAGAATTCCTTGCCATTGATCCTCAACTACTTCTTTTCCATCTTCATCTAATTCTTTAATCTGTAGGTCTTCTTCCTTTCTATCATTATAATCTTCAATATAATTATCTCCGATCCATTTTGTATAAACTTTCTTTATCTCAGCATCACTCATCTTATCGTAATCCTTTATGTAA
>CAJQQY010000267.1 GCA_905480595.1 uncultured Saprospiraceae bacterium
AAGAGCTGGTCCAATTAATGGACAGTTATCTGTAGCTGTAACTTCGTAACTAATTACTTGATCACAAGCACCTGGATCCAAGTGAATTGTCATGTCTCCAGGACAAGATAAAGTTGGAGCTTCATCATCAGTTACTGTTACTGTTGTAGATCCAGAACTTAATCCTGAAGTCCAATTTACTGTAGTTGTTCCTACTGGGTAAACTCCAGATGCATCAGCACCTCCTGCATTAAAGTCATTTACAAGAGGATCTAGACAAGCTGGAGCAGTTGCAATCAACGATACATTTGCACCACATACGCCTGGATCATTACTTACAACAACAGCAGCTGGTACATTAATAGAGCATGGTGCTCCAAATGTAATACTGAAATCTAACAAAGTTCCTGAATCACCTCCCACATCATCATTGATGCTTAGTTGCCAAACTCCATTTGCATTCTCACCAGAAAAAGCGGCAGGAGCATTCATTGGTCCTTGCTCAGCTTGAAAAGTTCCAGTATATGGTGGAGCTCCTGTAGTAATAGAAGGAAAACCATCTACAAAATTAGTATTAGTGTAGTTATCTCCAGCACCACCGTTATCAGACGACAAGTCCCATGATGTTCCAGCTGGAGAAATCAATGAAATATCAAGGTCAGCATCAAATGTATGTGTCAAATTTATAGATACCTGGTCAACTGTGACATCAGTACCTACAATGCCTCCGCCTGGAAGTCCAGCAACAACAGCATCTGAAGTTGTACAACAACCAACAGTACCTGTAGGTGGAATTGGTTGAGGATTACCTCCACCTGAAAATGTTTGTGCCATCATTGAACCAGAAAAAAGTAGCATGGTCAATGTGAACAAACAACTAAAAAATTTATTGTTTAATTTTTTCATGAGAATATTAATTCTTTTTAATTAAAAAATTAGTAATCATTTCGATTAATATTAGAGGGTTAATAAACCAATAATTTCTTGATGTAAAGGAGTAAGAGAAGGAGTCTTACCTGCTTTCGCTGTTACCCATCCACCAGAAGTCATACTTGAAGTTGTATTGGTCATCAATACACCTTCTTGAATAGCTGTCTCAACAGTAGATCCAGCCGCAATTTGATCTTTTACAATAGTGTAAAAGTTTACCTTGTTATTAAGGTATTGAAATGTAGCATCCTTGCTCGTTGCATTCGTATATGCTGGGTTATCAAGAATCGATTGCACTTCAGCATTTAAAATGATAGTAGCATCATCATTAGTTACATACTGCGCAGTCGCATTTTGAACACCCACTACAAGGAAAGCAAAAAATAACATTGCTGTTAAAATTGTCTTTTTCATGAGATATCATGTTTTTTTTAAGTGAAAAAAAAATTAAGAATTATATATAGATATACTATTCCAGTTTTCGACAACTAAGTCAATAACTGGTTAGAATATTTCAGAAAATGAGTTAAAGAAATTTAACAGATGAGCAATGGACACTTAAACTTCTCATTTTAAGAAAAGTATATACCAAGACCGTATTCCAAAGATAGATTTACTATCAATTAGGAATTAATTGTTAAATTCTTTATTCGCGGTTTGGGAAAAACTTCTTAAAAGAGAAGTAAACGGATCTATAGAATATTACTCCTACAGATTTTTAAATTTTGTTAAAACGGTAAGTGGGAAAGGTGAGGATTTGGTAAGATTGATTGAGATGTATTTATCTTTAAAACAATCCACTTGTAAATATAAAATAATGTTTTTTCTAATCTGTCACCTAAAATAGGTAATTTTTAAATAAAAATATTATTCATATGTTTCTCACATATTTAGTCACAAGACTAATCTAATACACAAAGATAAAGTTCTTATTCAATTTGAGAGGATATTTTAATTCTTTTTTTTTAGAAAGTTTATAAAAAGCTAAAAAAAACAGCATATCTTACTGATTATCAGGCAATTATAAAATTTATTTTTTTACTAACAATTTGATTTTCGTCATCAAAGTTATTACAGTTCTCTCCTTATTATTATCCATTTTCAAAATGCTTTTATTTAAAATTTAAATGCTTATAAAACTCATTTTAAAGTTTTCCTTTCTCTGGTTTTTTCACCCATTTATTTTGCTATTTGATAATATCCAATATAAAAAAGGATTGGAACCATCAAATTCTTATAATATTTTGATGATATTAAATTCAATCAAAAACAATTATTGTCCAGTTTTAAACAACAAAAAGGTTAATTATTAGATTATTCCTAATTTTATAAAATTTTTGATTTGGCGCTAAACTAATTTTATGAAGAATATTAAATAACCTTCCCTTTCCTTCTAAAGGGGTATCATTTCCATTTTTTATATCCTGTATTCCGTATTCAACTTTTACGAAGAGTGATTACGCTGAATCCCTTTTACTAAAAAATACTAAGTTCCTCAGACTTCGACTTAAAAAACACATTTATGCAATCTGATGAATTCAACCTGTTGCTGTCTAATTTTTTTTATTTAAAAAAGGGGAATTTAAACTTATAGGTATTTGCGAAGTTCAAAAATTTTTAATGATTAAAAACGCTAGACAAAATTTCCTTTTTAAAAAAAACATGCATTTTCCTCAGAAAATTTTAGTTTTGAAATATGATTGAAAAAATAAAAGAACTCGAAAAACAATCTCTTCTACTTGAACCCAATAATGAAGATAGACTTCATTGGCAAAGAAAAGTTGAACAGTACGCATTTAAGTTTATTGATGATTTAGCCAACTCCAAAACTTACATTACTACAGAAGATGGAGGAAAAAATTTATTAAATCATCCTATCTCAGATCAACCAATCCCGATCGAAGAAGCATTGAATATTTTGGATAAAAATGTTGATAATATTGGTCTCAATCCTGCCTCAGGTGGCCACCTTGGCTACATCCCAGGAGGAGGTATTTATCCAACTGCACTTGGCGACTATTTAGCTGCGGTGACAAATCGATATGCTGGAATTTACTTCGGAGGACCTGGTGCCGTTCGAATTGAAAATATGTTGATTCGATGGATGTGTTCCATAATGGGATACCCTGAAACTGCCTCTGGAAATTTAGCCTCAGGTGGTTCGATTGGAAATTTAATTGCTATTGTTACCGCAAGAGACTTTAAAAAAATTGAACCTCAAGACATTTCAAAATCAGTCATTTATTTAACTAGCCAAGTTCATCATTGTGTTCAAAAAGCGATTAGAATTGCTGGACTTAATCGAGCTCAAACGACTTACATTCCTGTCGATGAAAATTTTAAAATGGACATTAATGCACTTCGCAAACAAATCCAAAAGGATATAACCGAAGGCAAAAAACCATTCCTTTTAATTGGTTCAGCAGGGACGACAGATGTTGGTGCAGTTGATCCATTAAATGACCTGGCAGACGTAGCGGAAGAGTTCAATTTATGGTTTCATGTAGACGGTGCATACGGAGGATTTTTTATGCTGACTGAGCAGGGAAGAGAAAAAATGAAAGGCATCGAAAGATCAGATTCTTTAGTCATTGATCCTCATAAAGGATTATTTCTTTCTTATGGTTTAGGAACTGTTTTGATCAAAAATGTTCAGGCACAACAAGATTCACATCATTATCAAGCGAATTATATGCAAGATGCTTTGAATGATACGGAGGAGCTTTCTCCAGCAGATTTATCGCCTGAATTGACTAAACATTTTAGAGGGTTGCGATTGTGGATGCCGCTGCAACTTTTTGGATTGGCTCCTTTTAAAGCTGGTTTGGATGAAAAATTAATGTTAACTCAGTATTTTTACCATGAAATTCAAAAGTTGGGTTTTGAAGTTGGGCCATTTCCAGAATTATCCGTCATGATTTATCGTTATATTCCAGCGGAAGGAGATGCCGATGATTTTAACGCAAAATTGATTCAGCATGTACAACAAGATGGAAGAGTCTTTTTATCTTCGACCACTATTGATGGAGTTTATTGGTTAAGAATTGCAATTCTAGCTTTCCGAACTCATCTTAAAACAGTTGACCTTTGTCTACAAGTTTTAAGAGAAGGAGTTGAAAAATTGGAGAATACTTAATTTTTGATGGAACTATAATATTATAAAAAAATCACAACCTATCGTTACTCATCGTTTATTATTACAATTATATTTTTAGAAAAAACAAACAGTTCAAAAACATGAGATTCATTTTATTAATTTTTATTACGTTAACGCTAATACATTCACAAAACCTTTTTGCTCAAGATAATGGGAACACCCAAGCAGAAAAAATTTATACCGTTGTGGAAGAAATGCCTCGTTTCCCAGGTTGCGAAGTAGGCATCATGACAACCGAAGAAAGATATGAATGTGCCGAAAAAAGTATGCTTAATTTTATCTATTCTACTATTGTTTATCCTGATTCAGCAAGAGCTCATGGTACAGAAGGAAGAGTTGTACTCCAATTTGTGGTCACTAAGAATGGACGAGTAGCTGACCCAACAATTCTTAAAGACATTGGTGATGGTTGTGGCGAAGAAGCACTTCGGGTTTTGAAATTAATGCAAGAAAACAACATCATTTGGAAACCGGGCATGAAAGATAGTCTAGCAGTTAACGTAAAATATACGCTTCCTGTAAAATTTAAAATAAAAGAGTACACACCTCCGCCACCATACACTATTCTCAATGGTGATTCCATCTATTTAGAATTCGAAACAGGAGTAGAATTTAAAGGTGGAGATGATGCTTTAAAAATATTTTTAGCAACAGAAACGATGTATCCTTCTAGTGGCTTAGATAGCTGTTTGATGGGTAGTATGAAAAGTGATTTAATCATCAAAAAAGATGGCTCTGTTGAGTTGTTGGAATCAATTGATTTTAGCAATTTAGGTACTGATTTTTTATTCGAAGTCATCAAACTTGTTCCTAAAACTGAAGGTAAATGGACTCCTGCAACTTATGAAGGAAGACAAGTCACGAGCATCTATCCAATCAGGGTTGAATTCCGGCCAACTTCTGCAGGTTGCAAAACTGCTGTTGACGAATACGAAGCGGCTCTTGTTGAAGTTGAAAAGGCTGTTACTTTGCACGACGAGGGAAAAAGCGAAGAAGGAATCGCTACAATGGATAAAGTTATAAAAGTGGCTCCAACTAATACTGAATGGTTATATTTCCGAGGGGTGATGAATTTAAATTTAAATAATAATGATTTAGCTTGTGCGGATTTTCAACAAATCAGAAATATCTTAACCTACCCTTGGTATGAAAAATGGATAGATGTAATTTGTGCATTTTAAAAGCGATAACCTACTGGAAATCAATTATTTAAACATAAATAAAGGTGTTATCACTCGAAGTGATAACACCTTTAATTTTTTAAATTTCAAAATTATTTTCTTTTAAATAGACCAAGCTCTTCCTCCTTGAGGAATTTCTGACATCGGAACATCTCCATCATATCCAGCTGGAATAGGTAAATAATTGAGCACCTCCTCTCCTACTTTTTCGGAAGTAAAAAACCCAAGAAGTGTAATTGATTTGAGGGCAAAAAAGAAAGGTTCAACTTCATTTTTCTGATCTTTTACTGCCATGGCTGCTTTCCCAATTTTAGTAATTAGGGCATCCATCTCCTCCGGTTTTATTTTTGCAAATGTATTGTTATAAGTAGCTTGAGCATCTGCCTCAAGGTCATCTAAACCCTTCTTAAACGAAGCTGTCTCTGCTGGTTTATAAGCACCACCTAACATTTCATCTACAAATCTTTCAACCATCACATCCTTTGCTCCAACAATACCTTCTGAGGCTGGCAAAATTCGCTCTGCAGCTTCTCTAATAGTATTCAATTGAGTGTCTGTCATATTTTTAGCTTTCCAAACATTGGCAGGTGTTTTTGTATCAGCTTCACAACCACTCATCAAACCAGCAATTGCAGATGCAGATACGGCATAGCCCATCAAAAGAGCAGTATTTTTTATGGCATCTCTACGTTTCATTTTTCTTATTTTTTATATTCAAAACTGTTTTTAAAGCTTACGTGAATACATTGTTTTATTCTTTATTGAAAAACGATAACAATACATTTACAAATCTAAAAATCAGTTCATCTTTTTAATTAAAAGAATAAATTTACAAATTCTGTTTGTTCAATTCCTTAACTGCATGATCTACTGCTCTCGCAGTCAAAGCCATATAAGTTAACGATGGATTTACACAAGCTGCCGAAGTCATACATGCTCCATCCGTAACGAAAACATTTTTGGCAGCATGCACTTGATTGAATCCATTGAGCACAGAAGTTTTTGGATCACGTCCCATTCGAGCAGTTCCCATTTCATGAATTCCAAGACCAGGATAACATTCTCGTTCATAGGATTTTACATTTTTAAACCCAGCAGATTCCAACATTGCCACTCCTTGCTCTCTCATATCTTTTCTCATTTCCCATTCATTTTCTTTCCATTCCACATCCATTGTTAGAGTTGCTTGTCCCCATTTATCTCGAACTTCCTCGTTGAGCATTACTTTATTTTCATGATATGGTAAACACTCCCCAAAAGCACTAAGCCCCATTCTCCATGGGCCAGGAGCCAACATATCAATTTTAAAATCTTCTCCAAAACTCAATTCTTTCACACTTCGAGTCCAATTGGATCGACTTGCTCCACCTTGATAACCATACCCTCTGATGAAGTTTTTCGTTTTAGTTTCTGAAGTTCCTAGATTTCTAAAACGAGGAATATAAATTCCATTTGGCCGACGACCTTTATAATACTTATCTTCAAATCCATCAATTTCGCCATCTGCTCCTGTCTTAAAATGATGATCCATCACATTGTGTCCTAGCTCACCACTATCATTTCCGAATCCATTTTCAAATCGTTTAGATTTTGAATTCATCATAATAAAAGTAGTTCCTAAGGTAGAAGCATTTAAGAAAATTACTTTTGCGAAGTATTCAAACGTTTCATTGGTTTCCGCATCAATAACTCTCACTCCAGTTGCCTTTCCTGTTTTCTCATCATAAATAACAGAATTTACAATGGAAAATGGACGCAAAGTCATATTCCCAGTTTTCTCTGCAGCAGGCAAAGTAGAAGCATTACTTGAAAAATATCCACCATAAGGACAACCTCGCATACATCTATTTCTAAATTGACACCCACCTCTACCATTGTGACTTTGAGTGGTGATATGTGCTGCTCGACCAATAGTCAAAATTCGATCATCAAAGTTTTTAGCTAATCTTTCACGAACATGTTTTTCTACCACATTCAATTGCATGGGTGGCAAAAACTGTCCATCAGGCAGTTGAGGTAAACCTTCTTTTTGACCGCTAATCCCTGCAAATTTTTCCACGTAATCATACCATGGCTCAATGTCTTTATATCGGATTGGCCAATCTACTCCATTGCCATCTTTTTTATTTGCTTCAAAGTCTAAGTCACTCCATCGGTAACTTTGTCGCCCCCACATGATAGATCGACCTCCTACGTGGTATCCTCGAATCCAATCAAAACGCTTCAATTCTGTGTAAGGATTATCGATATCATCGACGAACCAATGCTTTCGATCTGGTGCAGTTGTGTAAGGACCTGATCGACTTTGCTTAGCTTTTCTTACTAGAGTTTCTTCTGTGAGTCTATTTCGATATGGCAAATCCCAATCATCCAAATGCATAGTTGGATAATCTACTACGTGTTTTACATCTCTACCTCTTTCGAGAACTAAAGTCTTTAGTCCTTTTTCACAAAGTTCTTTTGCAGCCCAACCTCCACTAATACCTGACCCGACAACTATCGCATCATAAGTATTTTCTTTTTTTGATTTTAAATTTAAATTCATTCGAGTCTATAGTTTTGTTTTTTCAATGATTGATAAAAATAGCAAAAAAAGAAAAGACTTAGTGTAATTTAGACAACATTCAACAAGAAAAAATTAATGCTAAAAAATATGGATTTAATCGAAATTTAATTTCCCCAAAATCAATTAAATTACTACCTTTTCCAATACAAAAATTTAGCATGAAAAAAATCCTCGCTCAATATCCTTCAGTCTATTACCAGGTTTTATTGTTATTCGTTTTAGGTGAAATAGTCTTTACTTGCTGTTCATTTGATTTATCACCTCTTTTCGAATTATTAGACATATCGGCACCTAACAATTATAAACCTCTGACGACCATCACTTTATTCATTGTATCTGGCATTCTAGTTGATAAAATCAGAGATTTTAAAAAAGGAATTTCTCTAGCCACAATTCTTTTCGTAATAGGATTTTTATTGACTGCATTTGGATTTGAATCCTTTCC
>CAJQQY010000268.1 GCA_905480595.1 uncultured Saprospiraceae bacterium
GGGTATGAAATTCTAAGAGGCTATGGTGATGATTTTGTAGAAGCATTAAATGATATGCATAGCAATTTACTATAGTAATTTTTATAAAAGTAAAAATGACGTAGGGGGAATTTATTTTCAAAACGTCATAACAATAGAAAATTAGATAAAAGAATCAAAGACTACCCAACAAATTTTCAAAAATAACAATGGAGAGTAATTTGGAAATGTAATGTTATAAAATATTCCATTCCAAAATATTCACAATGAAATTTTCAAAGGATCTCCTTTGACCTAGGATTCCTTTGCCCTTTATAATCAAATCATTATTAAAACAAACTGAAAAAATTATGATTAAAATTTTGAAATTAAACGCCCTATTACTATTTCTACTTCATTCCATTAGCGGATTTTCTCAAGATAAATTTACTATTAGCGGACACATTAGAGATGCGACCAATGGAGAAGAATTAATCGGCGCCAACATCTTTGTCGAAGAATTAGGAGATGGAACTTCTACCAATGTGTATGGTTTTTATTCTCTCTCATTGGAACCTCAGGAGTATAAAATTGAATTTAGTTATCTCGGTTTTCAATACAAATTTATGGTCTTCAACCTGACGGAAGATAAAGTCTTGAATATTGAATTACAACCTGAAGGATTGACTGTTGAAGAGGTTATAGTTGTAGCCCAAGAAGAAGATCAAAATATTAGAAATGTCGAAATGAGTGTGGAGAAATTAAGCGCCGTTCAGATCAAACAGATTCCGCAGGTGATGGGTGAAGCGGATCTAATTAGAAGTATTCAATTGCTTCCAGGAGTGAGTACGGTGGGTGAAGGAGCGACTGGATTCAATGTGAGAGGAGGGAATGTAGATCAAAATCTCATTCTTCTTGATGAAGCCACGGTGTATAATTCTTCGCACTTATTCGGTCTTTTTTCTGTATTCAATGTGGATGCCATTAAGGACTCTAAATTATACAAAGGAGGTATTCCATCTAAGTATGGTGGACGATTATCGTCTGTGCTTGATGTACGTCAGCGAGATGGGAATCGAAAAAAGTTTGCTGCCAATGGTGGTATTGGATTGATTGCTAGCAGGCTGACATTGGAAGGGCCAATTCAAAAAAATGAAAGTTCTTTTATGGTCGCAGGTCGAAGTTCTTATGGACATTTATTTTTGAAATTTAATGAAGACTTGAAGGACAATGTAGTTTACTTCTATGACCTAAATGCTAAAGCCAATTTTACTTTGAGTGAAAAAGATCGAATTTATCTATCAGGATATTTTGGAAGAGATGTCTTTAATTTTGGTGATGACTTTTCATCAGATTGGGGAAATGCAACTGCATCAGTTCGATGGAATCATCTTTTCTCGAGTAAACTGTTTTCCAACTTTACAGCAATTTATAGTGACTACGGATATTCGTTTGGAGTACCAAAAGGAGCTGAAGCATTTGATTGGGATGCCAAAATTCTCAACTATGTGGTGAAAGGAGATTTCACTTATTTCTTTAATCCTAAAAGTAAATTGGATTTTGGGATGGAGTCTAACTTCTATCGTTTCCATCCTGGGCGTGCAAGAGGTTTGGGGAGTGAATCTATTTTTAATGAAATAAATATTGAACACAAACGAGCTTGGGAAAATGCTATTTATGCGAGTTACGAACATGAGCCAATTAAGAATTTAACGCTTCAATATGGTTTACGATTTTCTCACTTTCAAAGGTTAGGAAAAGAGAAAGTGTATCTCTATGAAAATGGAATTCCTTCTAGTAGAGAAGCAATCATTGATACCGTTAGTTATGATGGGATGGAAAAAATTGTCTCCTTCTCAGCACCTGAACCTCGTTTCTCTGCGAATTATGTGATCAATAATCAAAATTCGGTAAAACTAAGTTACAACCGAATGCGACAATACATTCAATTAGTATCCAATACGACTTCAGCAACTCCTATTGACATTTGGACACCAAGTGGAAAGTACATTAATCCTGCAACGGTGGACCAAGTGGCGATAGGCTACTTTCGAAATTTTTTAGACAATACTTATGAAGCATCAATCGAAGGATTTTACAAAGATTTTCAAGATTTATTGGATTATAAAGATGGCGCAGAACTATTGTTGAATGAAAATTTGGAAACGGAATTATTGAATGGTGACGGACGAGCTTATGGTCTAGAATTATCTGTTCGAAAAAATAAAGGAGCAGTTACGGGTTGGGTAAGTTATACTTTATCGAGGTCAGAACGAAAGGTTGATGGTATTAACGATGGTGAATACTATCCTTCAAATTATGATAAAACACATGACCTCTCGGTGACTGCAATGTGGAAGATAAATGAAAAATGGAACCTGTCTACCAATTTTGCCTTTGCATCAGGTCGTCCAATAACCTATCCTGAATCTCGATATGTTTATGATGGAATTACGGTACCGCACTATGGAAATAGAAATGGTGCAAGAACTCCAGTTTATCATCGGATGGATGTTGGTGTTCAATTTAAGCCAAAAGGAAAAGAAGATAAGAGATGGAAAAGCACTTGGGATTTTGGAGTGTACAATGCTTATGCGCGGAAAAATGCCTACTCAATTTTCTTCCGACAAAATGAAGATAATCCATTAGAAACAGAGGCGGTTAGGTTATCCATTTTTGGAAGTGTGTTGCCATATGTTACCTATAATTTTGAGTTTTAAAAACTAAAAAATCACTCATTAATTTTATTAAAAAAAAGAAAATAACATGAAATTTAGAATATCGTTTTTAATTATTTTGCCTTTTTTATTTTTCTCTAGTTGTCAAGATGTAATAGACTTAGAAGTGCCTGATGGAGAAGTTTTATTAGTTGTTGATGGTTGGATAACAGACCAAGAAGGCGAGAAGCAAGTTTTACTTTCCACAACTGCCAACTATTTTGATAATATAGAAACACCGTCTGTGGAAAATGCAACGGTGGTACTTTTTGACGAAAATGGAGCAGTTGACACACTCACAGAATCCAGTTATGGTGTGTATGTTACTAATTACCAAGGAGTAGTGGGAAAAACTTATCATATTTATATACAAACAGTTTCAGGTGAAGAATATGAATCTAATCCTGAATTATTAAAATTTGTCTCAACGATTGCTGCTGTTCATGCTGAATTCAGAGAAGAAACAGCTTTCGAAGATGAAGGATATTATGTCTCGATTGATACGGAAGAACCACTTGGTGTTGGAGATTTTTATCGATGGAAACAATATGTGAATGACACGTTATTAAATGAACCATTCGATTTGTTATATGCAAGTGATGAGTTTGTAGATGGCAATCCAATCATTGATTTTGACGTAACGACGAAACCTTTGAGTTTGGGTGATAGTTATAGAATTCAGCAGTTATCTATTTCAAGAGAAGCATTTGAGTTTTTTACTCAGTTGCAAACTCAAACTGCATTTGTAGGTTCATTGTTTGATAGTCCACCTGCGGCATTGCAAGGAAATATGGTTTCAGTTAATTCAACTGATAAAAATGTGTTGGGTTATTTTGGAGTCTCAGCGGTGAGCGAAATAGGAATGGTAGTAGAGTAGTAGTCATTGCGGAAAACACAAGAATTTTTAAACAGCTATTTGCAAAAGATTGCGAATAGCTGTTTTTTGAGTTTAAGGTGGTGATAAAATAAACCAAACTTTGCCCCGTTAAAATATTCTAGGTTCTATTATTTGCCATTTCAACCCGAAGAAATAAATGCTAGTCTAATATTCAATATAAATGATCCCAGAAGTAGTATTTTTGCAACTTAGGTTCTAAAATTCTGTCTTTTATAAAAATGGAAGACCACTTCAAATTTTTACAAATAATCTAAAGCTTTTATAATGT
>CAJQQY010000269.1 GCA_905480595.1 uncultured Saprospiraceae bacterium
TGGAAGAAGAATTTTGAGAAAAGAGTTTTTGATATTTTTCGATAGCTGATTTTAATTCATCTTCTTGAATGGGTTTGAGTAGATAATCTACACTATTGACTTTGAACGCTTTTATGGAATATTGATCGTAGGCTGTAGTGAAAATAACTGGAGTTTCAATATTTACTTTTTGAAAAATTTCAAAACTTAACCCATCTGCTAATTGAATATCCATTAAGATTAAATTAGGAGTAGTATTAGCGTGAGCGTTATTAAACCAAGCTACGCTATCTTCCACACTTTCTAAAGTATCCAAAATATTAAAGATAGGATAGTGTTTTTTGAGCATAGTTTGCAATTGTTGTGCAGCTCTAGGTTCGTCTTCGATAATCAGAATATTCATTTTTATAAAATTTAAAGGAGAGGAATGGAAACCCTAAAATAGGTATCGGTAGAATCAATTTTTACTGATTTTTCATTGGTAACTAATCTATAACGTTCCGAAATGTTTTCCAAACCAACTTTAGTAGAATGTAGTACTTTTGATTTTTTTTGCAGATTATTGGTAACTCGAATTAATTGATTTTGTTCGTCAATATCAATCGTAATTGTCAGAGGTTTTTTTGTAGATATAATGTTATGTTTGATCGCGTTTTCAATTAGAAGTTGTAAACTCAATGGGATTATTTTTTTGTAAGTATATTGTTGGGGTACGTCAATGTTGACTTTTAGGCTTTCAAGAAATCGCTCTCTTTGAATAGCAATATAGGCATTTACAAAATCGAGCTCTTCTGATAATATGATAGTAGGTTCTTCTCTACTATCTAAAATATAGCGATATACTTTGGATAATTGATTGATGAAATTCTTGGCAACTGTTTTATTTTCATACTCGACGATATGGTTTAAAGTATTCAAACTGTTGAATAAAAAGTGTGGATTCACCTGGTTTCTCAATCCTTCTAGTTGACTTTGAACGTGAGCTACTTTCACGCGTTCTTGTTCCTGAACTGATTTCTTTAATTGGCTATAATACCAAATAGATTCATAGATTGCCAAGATGAAAAATGTGGCTGTTATTGAGGCTCCAAAACCTTGAAGTAATTTTGGTTGATTGGTGTTTGGAATAGAAATACATTCAAAAAACAGATTAATAAAAGGAGAAATGATTGCACCAGCAATTAATACTGCAAATATGCAAGTAATGATTCCATAGGTTAATCGTTTTTTTACTAAATCAAAAGAGGGATATTTTTTTCTAAAATAAATCATGATGAACCGACTAATAATCCAATAGCAGGTGGCATATAAACTTGCTTCCAACCATTCCCAATGGTAAGGATAATTAGGATCGCCAATTTTTACTCCAAAGAAAATTTGAGGAATAAGAAATCCTAAGGTAATGATACCAATTACCATAAACCTAAAATCATTAAAGCCTAAATATTTAAAACTGTTTTTAAACATAATATTAAAGTGATAGTACTGGTAAGCCTTGTTTCGCTTGATAAAAAGTAAAAGCAATCCATCCTAAATATAAAAGTGCAAACCCAACACTCAAAATAGTTGTAAGAGTACTGTTATTTAGTTTTTTAGAAAAATAAAATGCAGCTAGCGGAATGATCTGAACACCATGAATACCGAAGAAATGAGCCACTCGCAGATCACCTCCAGCAGTACTCCAATTTAAAAAAGGCAAACCTACACCGCCATCTGCGACACCCACATTATGCCCCAATTGAGAAATCATCGAACCACCAATGGCACTTGCAAAAAGAAAAGTAAACCAGCTAATTCTGAGACTCCATTTCATTTGATTGGGAAAATCTAATTGAGAAGAAAATGATTTGATGAAAAACCAAAAAACGATCCCCGTGAATAATCCAATTGCTAAACCCATTATTCCAAATACAATTCCATCAAATAATGAAGCGGTATTATAATGTGAAGATACTCCTCTTGCGGCTTGGCTAGTGATAATAGTATCTTCGAGTAACATTAAAATAGCTGCTACTACTGCAATAAAAGTTTTGGTCTTTTCTCGAAATGGATAAACTAATAAATACCAACCTATCGTCCACAGTACTACGATCCCTGAAATAATAAATTTGGTAGGTTTTATCCAAACATTAATTCCCATCAATTGACGATCATCCACCATTATTCCAATCAAACAAACTATTAACATCAAAAAGTGCAATAAAACTATTCGATGTAAAAACGGAAAACGTTTGCTAATTTTTGAGATAGTATCTCTGAAAAAATTAGAATTTGTTGTTAAGTTTGATTCAGCTGATTCTGCCATGTTATAATTTTATGCGCTCTAAAGGTCTAGGTTTTGTATTGGAAAAAGGTAATGAGAATTTTAGAAATACCGAAACCTAGAATGAATCATCGTATTTTAAGGTTGAAGTGTTTTTAGACAATGAGTAAAAATAATAGAAAAATTGTTCTTTGAGTTACCCGCCCATTTTCCATAGGCAAAATCATGTAGAATTTAATTGAACTATTTTCAAGATATCATGTCGAGTGCTCAGTTCAAAATTCTTCATTCAAAATTAATTCTATTACCTTTGTGCTACCATTTAAATTAAAAACTTTTTAACAAAAAAAAACATGAGCAGAATTATAACGCTTGACGAATTTATCCTTCGAAGTGAAAAAGCAAACGTTGATGCCACGGGTGAATTAACTGGACTTTTACGAGATATTGGAGTAGCTGCCAAGATTGTAAATCGAGAAGTTAACAAAGCAGGATTAGTTAATATTTTAGGTGTCGATGGCGCCTCCAATGCAAGTGGCGACGAAGTTCAAAAATTGGACATGTACGCCAATGACAAACTCATTGAGTGTCTTAAAAATAGTGGTGAATGTTGCGGAATTGCTTCCGAGGAAAATGAAAGCTTCCTTCCTATCAAAGCCATTTCTTCCAAAAATGCTAAGTATGTCGTTTTGTTTGATCCATTGGATGGATCTTCCAATATTGATGTAAATGTATCTGTGGGAACTATTTTTTCCATATGCCGAAGAAAAAGTAATGTGAAGAAAACGGTGGATTTAAAAGATTTTTTACATAAAGGTGTAGAGCAAGTTGCGGCAGGATATGTGATTTATGGAACGTCAACTATTATGGTTTATACTACCGGTCAAGGCGTAAATGGATTTACTTTGGATCCTTCGATTGGAGAATTTTGTCTTTCACATCGAGATATAAAAATTCCAGCTCGTGGACAATATTACTCAGTAAATCAAGGATATTATTTGAAATTTGATTTGGAAATGAGACGGTATATTGACTACTGTTCAGATTTGAATTTGAGGTTGAGATATATCGGTTCGATGGTATCGGATATTCATCGGATTTTATTTCAAGGTGGAATTTTCCTTTATCCAAATACTCGAAAATATCCTCATGGAAAATTACGATTACTCTATGAATGTAATCCATTGGCGTTCGTTGTGGAGCAGGCTGGAGGAAAAGCGATTAATACTAAATTAGAGCGTATCATGGAAATGAAACCGGTCGAATTGCACCAACGGACTGCGATTGTAATTGGCTCGCCTGATATGGTGGATGAGATGAAGGCATTTGTGGAAAGGTATAGTGCTTCGCCGAGTTAATCCTTGAATATCCAATATTGAACAAAGAATAACCAATTTCCAATTTTTTAAGCCATAGCTTTTTGGCACTCTTGGAAATTGGTTATTCATTTTATCGAATCAATGTAATTTCTTCCTTTAACAGTTTTATATACTCATCAATAAATCTCCCTCAGCCAAACAAACTAAACCACGATATTCATTGGTTTCCAATCTAGGTTTTCATTTTATCTATTTTTGGGTTATTAGGTTGAAAATTTTCATCTTGATAAACTAGTTATTTATCCCCAACGATCAAAATTCTAAAAAAAACTGTACCTGTCCAATAAGTTCGGCATTTCCGAAGGTGGTAATTTTATCATTAAAATTATCCTAATGAACCGCAATAAAAATTCTGGTTTGGCTAGTGTCGCAAGTCGATCTTTCAGTCAAAATATTTTGAGAAGCGAATATTGACTTGAGAAAGTAGAGGATACTTCTTGTATTTTTTTAATAAGAAAATTCATCGAACTTGTGTAATAATAAATCTGAAAAGAAGTGTTCGTAATGCGATATTTTTACAACTTATTCCTCTATCCAAGTATTATAGATAGCCATTATCGCGTAATACAAAGTTGATACAATTATACTGCCTATACACCAAATATTACGCTCCGGATAGAGCCATAAAATAGCAATACAAGAGCCAATAAAAATAACAGTATTAAGTAATGTAAGCTTTTTAAATTTGCTCGCTTGACTGGGGTAAACAAACTTTATCGGAGCAAAATGTAATGCTGCAAAAATCAGAACAAAAAAGACATTCCATGTCGAAGAGAAGTCGAAAACGAAGAACATAAAGAAAACTACCATATTCCACAAAACTGGAAATCCAAGAAAATACATGTCATCTGAAACCATTCCTGTTTTTCCATAATAAACCGCAGAAACGAGTAAGATTATCGACGTACAAAATAGATTCCAATCATCATGAACTAAATGTGCTTCATGAAAAAAGTAGGCTGGAATAATCGCATAAGTCGCAAAGTCAATTACGTAGTCTATCGTTTTCCCATCGATCTCAGGTAATACTTCTTTTACTTTAAAAAGCCTTGCAAATGTTCCATCCACCCCATCAATAATTAAACATCCAACTAGCCACAACATGGCAACTCTCCATTCTTTTTCATTGATAGCTAAAATAGCCATAAAACCTGCCACTAGTCCAGAAGCAGTAAATAAGTGTACACTCCAAGCCAACATTTTTTCTAAAGGAGAAAAAGTATTCATAAATTTATCTGTTTAGAGGTAACCATATTTTTTTGAAAAAATATAATAAGTTTAGTAAGTTCAACATGCGAAAATATTTGAAATAAAGTAAATATTGAATTTATCTATGGGTTTTTCAAAAATTAAAAATAGCCTAGTACAAATTACTAAGGAAATGATTCCAGTCATTCTAGGGATTATGATTGCTTTATGGATTAATAATTGGCAAAAAAATAAAGAAGATAAGGTTTTTATTAGTCATGTTTTCCAATCCATCCAAAAAGAGCATGCTGAAAATATTGAGGAGCTTCAAGATATTATTGCTTTGCATGAAAGCTTTGACGATTCAATTGGTTATTATATAGAAGATGATGAAATCATATTAGGACAACTTATTCAAATTGTCGGAGGTCTCAAGGTGGTACTCATCGGTAATATTTCGTGGAAAGCTTTCATAGGAAATGATATTAGATTATTAGACTTTGAAATAGTAAAGTACCTTTCATCGATTGATGAACAAAAAGATCTTTATCAAAAACAAACTCAATTACTAAGTAATTTTATGTTAGAAAAAATATATAGTAAAAGTGAATTGGACAAGAATATTTTTTTAGGACTGTTAAATGATTTACTAGGTACTGAAAAAGAACTGCTAAAAGATCATTTAGAGTTGCAAGAATTACTTAAAGTTATTGACTAAAAAATAAGAATTTAGCATGGACAAATTTGAAATCAAACAAGCTCTCCTCGAAGAAGTCGAAGAATTGATTTATCAAAAAATATCTGTCTTTCAAAAAATGATGGATGATGCACAAGACAGCGCGAACAAGGAAACGAAAAGTAGCGCTGGAGATAAATTCGAAACAGGTAGAGCAATGATGCATCTCGAACGAGATAAAAATGCCAAACAACTCTCTGAAGCTAGGAAACTAGAATTGTTTTTAAGCCAAATCAAAGCCGACCGAGTCTTTGATCGAGTCGCTTTTGGAAGTGTAGTGCAAACTGACTTTGGAAATTATTTTATCTCCATTGCAGCAGGAAGAATTATTGTCGATGAAAAAAAATATTTCGCTATTTCTCCGCAAGCACCACTCGCCAAAGAATTGATGCGAAAAGAAAAAGGGGACACCATTACCTTTAATGACAAACCTATAAAAATACTAGATGTCTTTTAAATTATAAAAGAGGACTTTATTTTTTGTAGGACTATGAGAAGCAAAGAGCGGGAAGCTAGTTTTATACTGTTTGAGCGGAGCGAGTTTATAAAACTAGAGTTTTTGGTTACTTTTGGGGCAATGCCAAAAGTAACAAATGCTTCAAGTTTCCACTAAGTTAAATTTTCTAAAAAGAAGTTTAATTTTAAAAAAAAGAATCAGAATAACAATGAACTTACAAACCCGCTCAAAAATTCTCCCCACTATTTTTCTCCTAATTTTCCTAGTCGCCTGCGGACTTTATTTATACGCAACAGGTGCCCCTGTCTTGTGGTCAGGCTTTGTCGCTATGATGGTTTTTTACGCGTTAATATTTTATTTTGGTTCCTTCGTAGCAGGTAAGCAAAAAGCAAAAGACGAAAATGATACGATGCTTGCGGGACGTTCAATTCCACTTTTCATTGGTATATTTACGATGAGTGCAACATGGGTCGGGGGAGGATATATCAATGGAACAGCTGAGTCAGCCAAAACGGGTTTAGTTTGGGTACAAGCACCTTGGGGCTATGCGATTAGTTTAATCATTGGTGGATTATTTTTTGCTAGAATCATGCGGCGACATCAATTCAAAACAATGCTCGAT
>CAJQQY010000270.1 GCA_905480595.1 uncultured Saprospiraceae bacterium
GCAAGAATTTCGCAAAAGGAAAAAATTAAGAGATGGTGATATTGTTGAAATGGAGGATTTAATTATCAAAATTCAGGCGTAGGAATGCGAACTAAATAAGTAGTCAAAATTAGCTACCCAAGAATTCTGAATCTATTTTATGTTTATTTAAACCTAATGAGAAACAGACTGTTTTGAGTTTTTAATTAACTTAAAATTAATCACATTTGGCAGCAAACATCACCACTCTAACTTTTTTTAAATATACAAATTGGCTATCCAAAATTTGGGCATTTGGGATGATGCAATTTGCTCATTCATATTTGTCAGAGCAGTCTGGAATTCAATTTTATAAATTGATGGGAAGCGGTAAAGGAAAAGGTTTTAACCCCTTTCCAGATTGGTCAACTTATGCTTTATTGATTGTTTGGAAGGATGAAAAAAGTGCCAATGATTTTTTCCCAAAACGCTGAGTTATTTAAAAAATATAAAAATCAGACTGCTGAGCGTTGGACTATTTTTATGAAAAGTATTTTAGCTAGAGGTAGTTGGTCAAACCAAAATCCATTCGACCTTCATCCTGACTTGGATGAAAAAAATGATTGGCTTTGCATCATTACCAGAGCCACAATTCGTTGGCGAAAATTATATTCCTTTTGGAAATATGTTCCTACTTCTGAGAAACCATTAGATAAAAATGATGGATTACTTTACACCAAAGGAATTGGTGAAGTCCCCATCATTCAAATGGCGACTTTTAGTATTTGGAAGAACATGGAAGCCTTAAAAAAGTTTGCTTATGAAAGTGAAGCTCACCGAGTTGCTATTCAAAAAACTAGAGAGTTAGATTGGTATAGCGAAGAAATGTTTTGCAGGTTTCAACCCTACAAATCTATCGGAACATGGGGAGGTGAAAATCCTTTAAGCAATTTATAATTTTGGAGAAGCAACTATAGTCATGAAACCCAAGGAATTCTTTTTTTGGAAAAATGACTTTGGGAAAAAAACAATCATACCTTTTACAAAATCTATAAACTCAGATTCCATAGATTGAGACCAGTCTATTTCTTCTTGTTCTTTTCGACTCATCCAATCTAAAATATAAGGATTTAGACTCCCATAAGAAAAGGCCGCTTCAACCTTCCAACCATGGTGGTGCATCATTTTTGTCATCGTTTCGGGAGTGTACAATGCAGTATGTCGAGGCGTATGAAAACCTGCCCAATTTGCGCCATATTTTTTTCTAGTGGAGGAATTAAAATTGGGAACTTCCACAATCAATTTGGTATTTGGTTTTGCCAAAGAAAGTAATTTTCTAAGTGTCTTTGGAGGATTATAATCATGTTCCAAATAGTGCCACATCGTGATAATATCTGCTTTTGGCAAATTTTCCAATTCATGAATATCTCCTTCGATGAGTTCCAAATCCTGATATTCCGACCTTGCATTTTTCCAACCAAAATCACTAAAATCGGTTCCCACAGCTTTACATTTATATTTATCAAAAATCATTTTTAGAAATGTTGGTTTGCCACAACCCACATCTAAAACGGTGGCATTGGAAATATCACTAGCATATTTTTTTACTGTAGCTACTCTTTTTTTATCAACTGTTTTTTGACTGCCTGCAACAAAATTCTCATATTTCCCCCAAGCTTTATCTCCTCGATAAGGCAAATAGTAATCAGTATAATATTCTCCAAGTTTTTTTTCTGGAACTCGTGGATTTAAAAAAACTAGTCCGCAATTATGACATTGATCAAAATTGAAAATCTCTTGCGAAGGATGCATCATCGCCTTCGTTTTTTCAGTAGATGTGAAGTGGGGAGATTGACAAGAAATACAATTAGTCAGTTGTTCCATTTTGTTTTTTATAAAAAAATGATAGACATTTTATTCTAAACTAGAATTAAGTAACACGATCCAAAGAAAATAATTTGAGTGAGAAATAAGTGAGTAGAGAAATATGGTTTATCGAAATCCATCGTTTTTCGAATTAGAAATTGTAAGAAAAATGCAGTCACAAACCAAGCAACATAATTTTGAATTGGTACAATACCTCCTTCAAAATGCCAAAAATCAAAAACTCCTGCCAATGGTTCTAATAAAAAATCTAGCCCCACCATAAAGCATGTTCCAATCAGAATGGCTCTCCAAAAATTATTAGTCAAGCGACTACTAATTGCAGCTGTGATGAATGACAACACGGCCCAGTTCACTCCGATAAGAAAGGGTACATCCATGAATTTCAAGCCTAAATTTTCTCCGTAATAATAATTACCAAAAATTTCCCCAGTTTGAACTCCAACAATTTCTACAATCATTCCTACGGAAAATGCGATAGCCCAAACTGCAATTTTTCGAAGTGAATTAATCGGTAAATTCCAAAATAGAAGGGCTGCTCCCAACAATAAATTCAAAGGTGTTTTTGAAATAAACCAATTTACATATCCTAGATAAATACCAATAATAGCTGAAATAGAGAACAGCCAAATTATAAATATTGATATGTTTTGTTTGTTGAATATCAGCATTTTATCATTTAAGTTGTTTTGATTTCTGTAATTTGATCCGCTACGATTTTTGCAGAAAGAAGACAAAGAGGGATACCACCTCCTGGGTGAACTGATCCTCCACAGAAGTATAAATTTTTGATTTTTCTACTAAAGTTTGGATGCCTTAAAAAAGCCGCGAACTTAGAATTACTGGCAGCACCATACAAAGCTCCTCGATATGAACTCGTCTTCTTTTCAATCAACCTCGGATGTAAAACATCTTCGGTCAAAATCAGTTTTTCTATATCGACACCTAGTGTTCTTTTTATTTTAGCTAGAATTTGTTGTTTTGCTTTCGCAATCAAACTCTCCCAATTTTGCCCATAATCTCCAGGAGTATTTATCATCACGAACCAGTTTTCACTTCCTGTCGGAGCATCATTTTTTTCTTCCTTACTAGTGATGTTAATATAAATAGTTGGATCATCACCAATAGTTCTTTTCTCAAAAATTGAATCAAACTCAGCTTGGTAATTTTTAGAAAATAAAATGTTATGCAAATCCAGCTCAGGAAAAAGTTGATCAACTCCCCAATAAAAAATCAAAGCTGAACTAGATCTCTCTTGTTTCAAAATCCGTTCAGGATGATTTTCCTTAGGCATTAATTTTTTATAACTGGAAAAAATATCCATGTTTGAAATGATTATATCAGCCATCACTTTTTCCTGCTCAGTTTCAATACCGATGGCCATTTTATTTTTTACAAGAATACGTTTGACCTTTTTTGAAAAATGGAATTTAACTCCTTTTTCCTTGGCTAATTTAAACAAACTATTGGTGATATTTTGCATTCCACCCTTTGGGAAAAATGTGCCTAAGTGCAATTCTAAGTGCGGAATCATAGACATGATTCCAGGTGTTTTGTAAGGCGAAGAACCATTGTAAGTCGCATAGCGATTAAACATTTGCACCAAATGAGGTTCTTGCAATTTCTTTGTGTTTATTTGATTTAGGTTACTTAGAATATCCATAGAACCCATTTGAATCAATGACTTGAGTGTTTCTGTCGAAAGATAAGTACTCGCCTGATGCAATGATTTTTCTAAAAAAATTGGAGCTGTTAAATCGTATTTTTTTTTGCTTAGGTTTAAATAGTTGGTTATTTTATTTTTAGCAATGCCAAATTTTTGACTAGCATCTTGAGCAAATTTTTGGGCATCAGCATCCACCGAAAATGTCATTCCATCTTCCCAAAAATAATTACAAACTACTTGCTTTTGTTTGTACTGGAAATGTTCATTCACATCTTCTCCAAATAGTTCGAATAACTCTTCCACTAAATCAGGCATTGTAAAAAGTGATGGTCCGGCATCAAATCGAAACCCATTTTTGGTAAAAGAAGTGAGCTTTCCTCCTGGGTAGTCATTGGCTTCAAAAACATCGACTTCATATCCTTTTTTTCGCAATCTTAAACTTGTTGCAATTCCAGCTATTCCTGATCCAATAATGACTACTCTTTTCATTACGAAGGAAACACAGTAAAATATGTTTAGTTTAAAAAAAGTCTTTTAAGATGTGTAAAAACCAAAAAAGCCAAAGTAATTGCTACTTTGGCTTTTTTGATTAACTAAAAAAATAAACGCTAAGGTCGAATTACCTTCTGAACTTTTTCTCCAATTCGTACCTCACTACTTCCCATCACTTTAATTATCCCTTTTACAAAATCCTTTTCCTCTGCTTCAAAGATATTTTCAATATAAGTTTGTGGATTTCGATCAATGTATGGAAACCAAGTACTGTGAATCTGAATCATCACTTTGTGTCCTTTTTTAAAGGTATGTAAAACATCTTGCAACGGAATATTTACCGTTTCCATTTTGCCAGGAGTGAATGGTTCTGGTTTTTCAAAACTATTTCTAAATCGACCTCTAAAAACTTCTGACCGAACCAATTGCTGGTAGCCAGCCATCGTTATATGGTCAGGAGTAGCTTTAGTAGGCTTAGCATCAGAAGGATAAACGTCAATTAATTTTACCACAAAATCAGCATCAGTCACCGAAAGAATTACATTTAGCTTTGCTAAAATTTCACCTGAAAGTGTAAAGTCTTCCGTCAATGTATCCGTTGCAAAAGTCAAAACATCAGGACGCATCGAAGCATGCCGCTGGTCATCCGTCATAAATGGGCGAGGGGTAAATTGGATTGGAATAATTTCTGAACGATAAGGAACTGGTTTGTTAGGATCACTCATATAATCAAAAATAGCATCCGCATCCACCGCTTGGTTGATCGTTAATTTTCCATTTTTCTCAAAACGTAATGAAACTGGTTTATCTTTTTTTGGAGGCCAAACATCGAACTCTTTCCATTCTTTAATTCCTGTATCAAACATAAAAGCTTCGGGCAAATCCAAGTTGCCTGTTTGCTTTAGGTGATGTCGGAAAAAAGGCTCTTCCACATTTTTTTGATAAAAAGTAGAAATACTATCTCCAAAATAAATATGATTAACCGCTTGAATTCCTTTTTCTCTTGCCCAATCTCCGTGACTCCAAGGTCCCATCACAATGGTATTTTTCATTTTTGGATTATTCGCTTCCAGATTTTTATAAATGTTCAATGGGCCGTATAAATCTTCCGCATCAAACCAACCACCAACAGTCATGACCGCATGATCCA
>CAJQQY010000271.1 GCA_905480595.1 uncultured Saprospiraceae bacterium
ATAAAAGAAAGTTAACTTTCAAGTTTACGAACGAAGGAACAGAAGATGTAAAAATTGATTTCGCAACTGGTTCTTGTGGATGCACCGTTCCTGATTGGCCACGAAAAACTTTCAAACCAGGCGAGTCTGGTGAGATTGAAGTAGAATACGATAGCAAAGAAAAAGAAGGATTGCAAGAAAATACAGTTGATGTTTATCTTGTAAATGAAGATGAAAAAGGTTATCCAATGGTTTACATCGCTAAGTTTAAAGCATTCGTAAAGAAGAAATAAATAAGATCTATAGATTTTATTTTATAAAAAAAAAGAGAGTCATTCTATTAATTTAGAATGACTCTTTTTTTGTAGGAAATTTAACAAATACTTTATCCTTATTTTTTGTAATATAAGCAAAAGGATTTTTATCTTTGATGAACAATAACGCAATCTAAATTTTAATCCGATCTACATAATTTTCCTTTAAAACCTTTCTGAGAGAAATTTAACTCCATTCAAATAATGGTATTGGTATACTTGTACCTATGTTATACCTATCGTTATTTGATATCATTTTTTAAAAAACAAAAACACCTAATTATGAAAAATTTTTTACTTACGTTCTCGATTTTTTTATTGGCGTTTACATTAAGTGCACAGGTAATAAATGAAATTGACTACGATCAACCATCAACAGATGATGCTGAATTCATCGAATTTGTGATGCCTTTAACTGTCACCCTTTCAGATTACCGAGTAACTCTATATAGAGCTAATGGTACTTCTTATCGAACTGCTTTTACATTAGATAATTCTAGTGTTATATGTACCGCTGGAGTAGGTCTTCAATATTGTGTATGGGATCCATCTGGAAATAACAATATCCAAAATGGAGCTGGCGTTGGTGTATCCTTTTATCAAATAAGTACTTCTACTTTAATTGAAGTTCTATCTTATGGAGGAACTTTTACAGGAACAGAAGGAGATGCAAACGGGACGATGAGTACTGATATTGGAGTTTTAGATAATAGTACTTTAGATATGTCTGTACAACGTAATGAAGGATTGAGTACATGGTTTGGACCGTCAGCTATTTCGCCTGGTGCAGCTAACAATAATCCTCTTCCCGTTACCTTAACCTCATTCGAAGCAAAACCTACTCAGGAAAAATCAATAACCCTCACCTGGCAAACCGCCTCCGAAGAAAACAACGACTACTTCTCCATAGAGCACAGCCTAGACGGAACTAGCTTCAGAGAAATCGTGACACAAGCAGGATATGGAACAACTACCATCGTTCAAGACTACTCTTTCCTTCACCAAAATGTAGAAAACGGATTACACTACTATCGCTTAAAGCAAGTAGATTTTGATGGAAAATATGAATACTCAAATATCGTAACTGCAAGAGTGAGTCACTCTAATGACGATATTTTCTTAACACCAAATCCTACTTCAAATGTGATTTTGATTCAAACCAAAACACCCTTCGAAAGAGATGCAGATTTCCAAATCTTAAATATGCAAGGACAAGTAGTCTTGTCAAGTGTATTGCAAGAAGGAACAGCTAACTTAGAAGTGAATATTTCTGATTTTCCAGTTGGAATTTATTATTTACAATTATTCGTAGATAATGATGTGATGATGAAAAAGATAATCAAGCAGTAAGCTTATATTTTATAATGAATAAAAGCCATTCCGATGATATCGGGATGGCTTTTGTCTTTTATATGAAAAAATATCATATGTTAAAAGCCGAAATTGATTACCTCTGAATAGTTGATTATCAGTATATTTGTAAATAAAAAAAGAAAATAATTCTTAAGATTGAATAAAAACCTAATGAATTCAAAACCTATCTTAAGTTTTACTCAATCATCTTAGCCCAAATTACAATTTAATCAAGTAGCAAATTTTTTATAAGTTACTTTGATTTCATTCTTTTCCCAAGCCGATTTTATAATAATTCTTAATCACCTATCATCAAACTGAAAATCATATATATGCATATATGATCTTTCGCTGTTTCCTGTTTACGTCTAAATGTAAGAAAGCTTTTTAATTATAAAACACATTTTAAAAAAACAAATATCATGAAAAAAACTTTACTATTTTTTATTCTATGGGCATTATCTTTTAGCACTCATGCTCAAACTCAAGATTGTACTTTATCAGGTACAAATGTTGAGTGTATATTCAATATTGCAGGTCAATCTACTCTTACTGTTCCAGCTGATGTAACAGTTTCTATTGAAGCGTGGGGTGCTGGTGGTGGAGCACAGGATTCTAATGATGCGCAAGGCGGCGGCGGCGGCGGAGCTTATGCACAACGTACAGATTATGCACTTTCTACCGGTTCTTATACTATTATCGTTGGTCAAGGAGGTTCAAATGGTGCAGATGGGGGTAATTCAAGTGTTGGAACAATTGTTATTGGCCAAGGAGGGAAAGGAGGAGGAAATAATGGAGGTAATGGTGGAAAATTTTCACCAGGTAATGGTGATTCAGGGTTTGATGGAGGTAATGGAGGAGCTAGGGAAAACCAGAATGGAGATGGTGGCGGTGGAGGTGGATCAGGAGGATCAGGCTCAGCTGGAGGAGATGGAGAAAAAGGTGGGACAGGGATGGGAGATGTTGCTGCTGGTGGTGCTGCTGGAGGTGGAGGCGGAGCCAAAGGAGGAGATGGAGGAGATGAAGATAATGATCCAGCACCTCAAAATGGAACTTTTCCTGGTGGTGGCGCTGGTGGAAAAGGAGATGATGGTACCAATTCAGGAGATGGGGCAAGAGGGCAAAGGGACTAGCCCATAAAGTGTGTCAAAAATTATTTATCAAGCCATTTAAGAAAACGGTCACCAAACATAAGACCTAAATTTTCTTGAATGGCTTTCCATTTAAAGGCCTTTCGTTTCCACGATTTTTCGTTTTGCATCAAG
>CAJQQY010000272.1 GCA_905480595.1 uncultured Saprospiraceae bacterium
GTTGCATACATTTCTCCATCAATTTCTTCTTGCATGGTTCGATAACTAAATTGTCGAATGTCTTGAGCAAAAAATCCTTTATACTCTGGATCTTCTCCCATGTCGTAACTTTCGATATTTACTTTAGTATATAATTTATAATCGACGGTGATTTGTTGCCCAATTCGAGCAACAGTTGTATTTGGCTCTGCACGCACAAAAAAATCTTCTTGTGTATCAACTTCGCCGGGCTGAATTGCTTTCTTTTTGACTACTTCGATAGAAAAAGGTTTGGTTTTTAATTCTTTTCCATTGACTTTCGCTGTCCCTGAACCAATGGTATAGTTTCCTGGCTTTTTAGCTTTAACATTATAAATGATGGAGAAGGATGTCATTCCTTTTCCATTAACGATGGAGGAAAATTGTTTTTGAGTTGGAGGGCCGACTTGATTGAATCCTCGCCAAGCAGGAGGGGTGAATTGTGTCCACCTAGCATTTGTTAAAGTAAAAGTAACTGTGAAATATTGGTCTTCCACAATTCTTTTGGCATCAGCCTCTGCAGTAAATGTTACATTACTTTGAGCGGATAAATAAAATGGGAAAAGAAAGATAAGAAGAAAATTGAAATATGTAAATATATTTTTTCTAGTTTTTACCAAAGAAATGGAATCTGATTTGTGAAATGTAAATGTATTGTTATTGAATAATATATTCATATTTGTTTTTTGAAAAATGCTATTGTGCTATTTTTTAAAATCATATAAGACATATAAAACCATATAAGTTTTTTGCAAGCGGTCTTATATGTTTTTTATATGCCTTATATGGTTCAAATAAAAAAATTATATTTTATAAACTTTCCCTTTTTTCTTTGATTTCTTTTTGTCCTTTTTTTCTTCACCTTCCTTTTTCTCACCATTCTGTTTTGGCATTTCTAGTTTCGGCATTTCATGAAGTTGGAAAAAATCCTCCATCGGAAAATTAAATATATCATCTGATGGGAAATTAAAAAAGCCATTAGGAGTAGAATCAAAAATATCTAAATGATTAGGCGTTTTCCGTTTTGGTTTTTGAATAATACCATCTGGATTTTCCAAAACTATAATTTCGATAGGTTGTGTTTCCATCGTAATTCCATCCGCCTCGATAAAAGCAGGCTCCAAATAGAAGTTACCAATTGTTTTTGGTTGCAAATAATAAGTGTAAGAAATACTTTGCGTCGTTTCCCCATTCATCATGCTAAAACTACTGGATTGATTCGGGCCACCAACTATATCAAAATCTTTAAAATTCGGAGCTTCAAATTTTTGCCCTTTGGCATTTTTTAAAGTGAAAGTCACTTCAATATAATTTCCCAAAAGAATCTCGGTATTGCTTACCTCGATAGAAAACTGAGGTTCAGTTTCGATGCTCTCAGCACTTACCTGAAAAGTAAGGAGCATTAAAAAACAACTTAAGTTGACTAACTTTTTCATTTCTTATTTATTTAAAATTTTCAAATAATCAATAATTCAAATTACCAATCCTTATCTGGTTTTTTTCCATTACCTTTTGTCTTTCGCATTTTCTCTTGAACTTTTTTCTCTTCGTCATCCATAATTTTCAAAAGTTCTAAAGCTTCCTCTTTGCTCAAATCTTTAGGTTGTTCTTGTGGTTGTTCCTGCTCCTCTTTTTGCTGTTGACTTTGTTGTTGTTGTTGCTGCTGTTGTTGCTGTTCTTCTTGTTCTTGTTGTTCCTGCTCCTCTTGTTGTTCTTGATCTTCTTGCTGTTGTTGCTGCTGTTGTTCTTGTTGCTGCATTTGAATCAACCGTTGAGTGAGTGCTAAGTTTTTCTTAGTATCCATATCATTTGGGTTGAGTCGCAAAGACTTTTTGTAGGCTTCCACACTTTTTTCCAATCCTTTTCCTTCTTCTGATTGTGCTTTTTTGAAAAGTGAATTTCCTAGATTATAATATGCGTCAGCTTTCGTTTGATTGTCTTTGGCTAGTTCGGCAGCGGAAGAGAAATGTTGAACTGCTTCATCGTATCCATCATTTTTATAAGTGGCATTTCCCAAATTGAATTTCCCTTTGATATTCGAAGGATCTTTTGCTAAAGCTTTGTAGTAGTCTTCAGCTGCTTTGGCGAAATCATCTTCTTTGTAGGCTTTGTTTCCTTCTCGCAATAATTTATGAGCCGTTTGGGAAAACGTCCATTGTGAAATGAAACTGATAATTAAAATGAATATGATTTTTTTCATAGAATAAAAATACTAAAAAATGATGAAATCAAATGAAATACAAATTTCGGAAATTGTATTTTTTTAGACAATAGTTTTAACGTTAAAAATTACTAAAAAATTAAGTTCCTCCTGCAATTTCTAAGTAATAGAAATTTACAAAATGTCAAATACTAAGTTGATTTAAAAAGTATAAAACTAATCCTGAAAGAATGGTTATTATTAAAACAATTCCACTCGTCCGAATTGGATTTTTAAAAACAGGAAAATAAGAATCCGTACTTTTTATAGTTGCCATACCTGTTCCAATCAACGTACTCAAAAATGAAATTCCAAAAAACAATCCATTCCCAGAAATCCAATAAATAATAGAGGAAATAATATTTAAACCTCCCAAGACTTCGATCGGCAAGGAAGGATTGGCTACTTCAAAAAATGCCAATTTGAATTTTTTATTTAAAAAACCAAACTTAAAAAATGGTCGCGAAAACCAAAAAATTAAACAAGGAATCAAAACTAAATTTACTCCTATCCATATAACGTTATCAAATTGCACTTGGTTTGATAACAAGACATTTACAAGGAATGTGAAACCTCCTGAAATTAAACTTGGACGAATTAAACCTTGACTATTTCCAGCGATTAAATTAATTGGAGTTTTCCATTTTGGAATATTTCGAGTTCGAGACTCTAGCCAAAGTGCTAAAATATTTTGGTTCTGAGGTTCGAGTTGAACAGCTGTTTCCAAATGTGATTCAGCGGCTTCAAAGTTTTTATTTTTCCATAAAAGAGTTGCCTTGACCAAATGAGCATGGGCATCTTCAGGTGATAAATTTAACGCTTTGTCTGCCAAAGAATGTGCTTCTTGTTTTGTGCCAGATTGTTGTTCCAACAAACTTTTAAGTTGCAAGGCTGATTCGTTGTTTGGATTAATTTTTAAACTATGGTTGAGCAGAGCGGTGGCTTGTTTTTTTTGATTAAAATGGAGGTGGGATTTTGCCAACTGAACGAAGTAATGACTATCCACCGGGTTGATTCGAATAGCTGCTTCAAGATGATCCTTGGCTTTCCCAAAATTTTCTTTTTGGTTAAATAAAACTCCCATCGCATAAAAAAGTCGATCGGAATCTGGATGCGCTCCGATAGCGGTGTTGCCAATTTGTTCTGCTTCGTGATATTTTTTTAATTGAATCAAGGCAAGGAGCATGAGGAAAAATGCCTCTTCATTTTCGGCATCGTATTTTAATGCTTCGGCAGCTTCTTGGTAACAATTTTCGAATCGATCTAATTCGTAAAATTGGGAAGATCGTTGGAGGTGATAATGAACTTTGCCCATGCTTATTTGAACATGTCTTTTCCTCTTAAATATTTATTTTTCTGATAAGAAATAAAAAATTCAGATAAGATAAATAGCAAAGCTAAAGCGATAAACCATTGAAAATAACTGGCGTACTCGGTGAAAGAACGAGTTTCAAATTCTTGTTTTTCAATTTTTGAAATACTCTCTTGAAGTGCGGTGATGATTTGTTCGCCATCTGAAATATTAAAATAGGCACCTGCTCCTGCCGTTGCTAAGTCAGAAAGCATTTGTTCATTGATGGTTGTTCTGATGGTTTTCCCATTCTTATCTTTTTTGTAATCTGGATAACCTTGCACTTCGATTGGAATCATTCCGCCTTGTTGAGTTCCAACTCCAATGGTGAAAATCATTAGTCCATTTCCGAAAGCTTCCTTTGCTCGAGCGATTGCTTCGTCGTCGTGATTTTCTCCATCCGAAATAATGATCAGCGCTTTATGTTGTTTGTTAGTTTGTTCGAAAGATTGCTCGGCTAGATCAATTGCTTCGCTGATGGCAGTTCCTTGAGTTGGTGCCATATTGGTGTTGGCACTTCTTAAGAAAAGTTGAGCAGCAGCATAATCAGTCGTCAAAGGCATTTGCAAATAAGCATTGCCAGCAAAAATTATCGTTCCAATTCTTTCTCCTTTAAGTTCTTCAACAAGTTGTTGTGCAAACCGTTTCGCACGTTCGAGTCGGTTTGGCGAAATATCTGTTGCCAACATACTTTGCGAAATATCCAAGGCGATAAATACATCAACACTTTTTCGTTTTGCTTTCTCTCGTTTGGCTCCCCATTGTGGATTAGCGTAACCGATAATCAAAGCAGTTAATCCTAATAATAAAACTCCAAACTTGATCAGGTGTTTATATTTACTTGTTTGCGGAGCTAATTGCTCCATCAAACTCAAATCAGCAAACTTAGCCAATGCTCGTTTGCGCGCATACCACATCCAAAGAAATGCTCCAATTAAAATTGGGATTACTCCTAAGGCCAATAAATTTTCGAAGTGCTCGTAACGAAACATCTGTCTTTTTTTTATAGATATTTGGACTTTCTAAGCCCAGCTATGGTATCGTTCGGAAAATTGTATACCTCAACAAAATTTCCAAGACTAAAAATATAATTCCAAGTAATGCGAAAAGGTAAAACTCTTCGCTATATCTTTTAATAGTAGTGACTTCAATTTTTGTTTTTTCTAATTGATCGATGATCTGGTAAATTTCTTCTAAGCCTTCTTTGGAGACAGCTCGAAAATATTGACCGCCTGTCATTTTTGATAATTCTCGCAAAAGGTTTTCATCAAAATTTACTTGTGCCATTTGATAAACATATTCTCCGTTGCTTCGACGACGGACTGGAGTTTTTGCAGCACCTTTTGAACCTATTCCAATCGTATAAACTTTGACATCTAACTCTCTAGCAATTTCACCAGCGGTCATTGGTTTGATGTAACCAGCATTATTGTCTCCATCGGTTAGGAGGATGACAATTTTACTTTTGGCTTCACTATCTTTTAGTCGATTGACTGCGGTGGATAGTCCCATTCCGATGGCAGTTCCATCTTCCAAAATTCCACATTGAAGACCTCCTAAGAATTCTTTTAAAACTCGATGATCTGTCGTTAATGGACATTGTGTAAATGCTTCTCCTGAAAAAACAGCTAAGCCAATTCGATCATATTTTCGTTTATCAATAAAATCCGCAGCAACTGCTTTACTCACCTCTAATCGATCAGGGGTAAAATCTTGCGCCAACATACTACTCGACAAATCCATTACCATCATGATGTCAACTCCGTCAGCGGTGATTTCTTCTTCCTTTAATGTCAACTGAGGACGAGCCATTGCAATGAATAAAGTAGCTATCGTCAACGTTCGCAAAATCGGAAGCATAATTCTCAATTGGCCTCGCAAACTACTTTTCCCAAATGCTTCTAAGCTTGGTAAATTTAAATTTGCATACCTTTTTTCTCTTTGGGTAAAATACCAAACACCCATAATTGGAATTAGGGCTAAACCTAAAAGCCAGTATGGAGCGAGGAAATTATAATTTTCTAAAAAAGGGATACTCATTATTCGTTATTAGCAGTATTTGGTGATTTAGAATTTTGTTTTTTTCGTTTTGCTTCCTTTTGAAAATATGGTTTGGGAGTTTCTCTTACGAGTTCATGTTCGAAAAATATGTCATAAGGTGTTTGTTTCTTTTTTGTAAAAAAAACAGAAAGAAACGGCATTCCTAGAAAAAGGAACATTACATTTTTTGCAATAAATCTAACGATTGATTTTCCAAAAGATATATTACTTCCATCTATGTTTTGAACTCGAAGTCCTAAGAGTTTTTTCCCAGCAGTACTCCCCATGCTTGATTCTAAATATGGAAAATAAAATGCAGCATAAACCAAAAATAAAATTAGAATAATTCCTGATACAGGTAAAGCATTGATCAAGATCCATTCATTCATATCTGTATCCACGAAGGCGGATAAGTAAGCATAAAGTACCAATCCAATTCCAATGGAAAAAGAAACATAAAAAATAAATCCATCTATCGCATTCGCAAAAAAACGCAACCAAGGATTTGGATATTTTGGTTTCGCGGTTAGTATGCTGACTTTTTCGTTGTATTCATTATCGATGGCTTCTTTCTCTGCAATGATTTCTGCTTCGGCTTTTTTCGTGGTTTCGACAAACTCATAAGCTTTAGTCATAAATTGCTCATGAATATTATCAGCAGGTTCAGCTTTTGCAAATTTCACTAAATCTGCAACTTGTAAAATATTTTGAACTTCATTTCTCAATGACTCTGTTAGGTTCAGTTTTTTCAAATCTTGGCCAATTTGATTTGTCGTATGTTCAAGTGCGTTTATTTTATATCGATTTTCTAAATAGGCTCGAATGATGTGAGTCAACTCACTTTGGTAACCTTTGATATCGCCTTTTTGCCAAAGTTGTTTTCCTTTTAACTCTTCGAGTTGATTAATTGCAATGACATTGGCTGGAACAAATTCTTTAGGTTTTGGCAGAGCAACTTTTGGTCGATTGGCTCTTTTGACTAAAAAGTAAACAATGCCTCCAATGAATAAAAAACCAAGAATAAATAAACTTGCAGGAATCAAAATATCTTGAACAAAATCAATTGGTTCTTCTCGAACACTTTTAATAGGTTCGACTGTCATGGAGTCAATTGGAGTTGATTCTAGAGCGAGGGGCGAGCCTACTTGAATTTCAATATCTTTTGCATTAATAGTTCGCAATGCTCCATTTTGTTCATACTCAATATTAGGTGGAAGGATTTTATGAATGCCTTCTTCCCAAAAAGTAAATTGAATATCGTTTTCTTTTAAAACCTGATTACCGTTCTTTTGAGTTGTCCAATTTGCTTCACTTCCAGTCAACATCATTGATTCATCAGGAGCATTCCAATTTCCGTATTTTTGAATTTCCATGATCTCCCGACTAAATCCTTGCTTTTGAAAGTACTCATCTAATTGAGCCATTTTTTGAGGATCATTAGTAAAAGAAGTGTCTTGGTAAAAACGTGTTGTGGTGAGTGGATCAGTTTGAATTGGTTTTAAATCAATCGATCGAATCGTTACATTTTCAGGATGCGCTACTTTTAATCGGTAAACATTCACATCACCAATCTGCATAGAGTCACTTAGCACCTCAACTGAAAATACAACTTGAGCTGAACTGATTTTTACTAAAAAAATAAAAAACAAAATTGAAAATACTCTCATACTTCTTTGAATGGTGAACTGATAACGGTGAACGATTAATCTTTCCATAGTGGTATTAGCCGCTCACAGTTAAACATTAACCGTTATTTACTTCTTCGTTTAAAAAATTCTAACAATCTATTTACGTAAGATTCATTGGTGCGAATCGTTACGGAATCTGCACCAGTTTTTAAAAATGTTTTCTTGAAATAATCCATGTGTGAATTAAACCACGTGGAATAATTGTTCCGAACTGATTTGCTACTTGAATCAATCCAGCGAACATCTCCAGTTTCAGAATCTATCGCTCGAATCAATCCAACATTCGGTAAAGTTTCTTCCCTTGGATCAATGATATGAATACCTACAACATCATGTCGACGCTTGGCAATTTTTAAAGGAGCTTCATATCCTTTTGCCAAAAAATCAGACAAGACGAAACAGATACATCTTTTTTTAATCAAATTATTCAAGTACTCTAGTGCCATTCCGATGTTGGTTCCGTTGTCTTCAGGTTCGAGATTAATTAGTTCTCGGATGATTCGGAGGACGTGTTGTTTTCCTTTTTTTGGAGGAAGGTATTTTTCGATTTTATCTGAAAAAAATAACACGCCAACTTTATCATTATTATTTAAAGCTGAAAATGCGAGCACGGCTGCAATCTCTGCATTGATCTCGTTTTTAGTTTGTTTGACAGAGCCGAAGAAAGAAGATTTACTGACATCAATCAAAAGCATTACTGTCAATTCTCGTTCCTCTTCAAATACTTTGACATGTGGTGAGCCAGTTCTAGCTGTCACATTCCAATCGATATTTCGCACATCATCACCATATTGATAATCTCGCACTTCGCTGAAAGACATACCTCTTCCCTTGAAAGCACTATGGTACTCGCCTGAAAAGATTTGTCTGCTCAAGCCTTTTGTCTTGATCTCAATCTTTCGTACTTTTTTTAAGAGTTCGGTTGTATCCATTATTTTTAGTTACGTGGTAGTCTGCTTTAGCTGACTTGAAAACAGAGCGTAGCGATTTTTTCTTATTTAAAATTCAAAGTATTTTTTTATAAAACCCACAAGACATTTTTTTAGGTCAGCTAAAGCAGACCACCACGCTACAATTCACGTACCCAGATATTTCGATAACTTACTGGGTTACTGTGATCTTGCAATATGATCGATGCTTTTCCATGGGCTATATTTTTAGGTTGACCGACGTTCACAGTTGTACCTTTTACTTCGACATGGTTTTGCACTAAGACTCCATTGTGGATAACCGTTAAGAAAGCAGAACTTACTTTGATGCCATCTTTGTTAAATTTTGGAGCGGTGTAAATGATATCATATGTTTGCCACTCTCCTGGTCCTTTGCAAGCATTCACCAACGGAATATGTTGTTTGTAAACCGAGCCAGCTTGACCATTCGAGTATGTTTTGTTTTTATAATTATCGAGTACTTGCACCTCATATCTTTCTTGTAAAAAAACACCGCTGTTTCCTCTACCTTGACCTTTTCCTTCTACGACTGCTGGTGTTCTCCATTCAATGTGTAATTGGATATCACCAAATTCTTTTTTGGTTTTGATATTGCCTTTTCCTTTTACGACCGTCATGCAATCATCTGCTACTTTCCATTCTGCTTTTGCATTGTTCATTGAAGTCCATTCTCCTAAGTTTTTCCCATCAAATAAAACAATCGCATCAGAAGGAGGTGCATTGTTTTTCGCAGGTGTTACGACTCGCGATTCTGGAGACCAAACTTCAGTTGCTTTTGGTTCTTTTTGAGAAAAAATATTTGAAAGCAAAAGGAAATTTATACCAAGAAGAATGACTAATTTTTTCATGTTTTGTTTTGATGTTTTTTGCAATTGTTTTTCTATCAAAAAAGCTACTCCTTCATCATTGTAATGAAACTCTTTTTTAAAAATGGTTGCAATTGTCGAAATGGAATTGTTACACTCTGTCGACCATACAACTTACTATTTTTTGTACTAAAACAGATCCCATCTTTTCGAATTGTAAAATAGGAAAAATCACTTTTTTTAATCCACTTTTTAAAATCCGAATCAGAGTATAATTGATGATTCTTTATTTCTTTTTTAATATAATTTCGGATGTACTTTTGGTAGTCTTTTTTACTTCTAAAAATATCTTCCAAATATAACATCCGATCATTTTCCAAATCAAAATTAAAAGAGATTAACTTTTGTCCTGGCGTCCATGTGTTGCTGAAGGTCACAAAACCACTAATCACTTTTTTCGAAAAGTACTCAACTTCACTCCAAGCAAAACCTCGTTCGGCTGCTCGCATTTTTGGATTAGTAGAAGTATTCTGTCTTTTTACTTTCAACAAATAGTTTCTGCATGCTTTGATCCACGCATTGGTTTCTTCGTTCATTTGTTTGTTGAAAGCAGCGTTGGTTGTTTTAGGAAAAGTAATGTCGTAACCTGTGGCATAATCTGCATATTCCACGCATCCCACGGTCAAACCATCAATAGGAAGTATAGTGACTTTTTGGGATTTTCCTTTTCCAATTGTCAACCGATCTTTTTGAAGTTGACCATCGAATGTTTCTACGATTTGGCCTTTTTGGTTTTTGGCTTTTAGAGTGAAATTATCATTGGTATCCACATTGCCCTTGAGCGTGTAGGATATGTTTTCCTTTTTGTGAAAAATTAAACCGCTGAGTTGCTCACTACTTTCTTTTTGCAAAAGAATTTCCCAATCATCATTAGCGATTTTCCCTTTGTATTTTCTAATCCATTTATTGTCACCGCAGTAAGATGGGAATTTTACAATGTTTTTAGTTTCGGTTAGTGATAAATTTCCGCCTCGTGATCCATCAGCATTTTTCCAATTTCCATTGATCGTTTTTCCTGAAATTTTTCCACTTAAAATTCCAGACACTTTATTATGTCGATCCAACTCCTGCAAATAAATAGTTTGATCTTTGATAAATCCATTTAAATCAAAGTCAGTATTGCTTCGCAAATAAGTTAATCGACCTTTGCAATCTGTTCCGTCAAAACCCAAAGTTATCGCTACGTCATTCAAGTCATCAATTCGACCTTTGTAAAATTTGATCCATTGGATTTTTGCTTGATTATCAAACAATGTTTTGACATAATCCTTTGCTTCCACTTTTTGTGCAAAACAAAAAATAGGGGAGAGGAGGATTAAAAATATTGTTTGGAGTTTTATCATATTTATCTATTTAAAATGGAAGTCCGTCGTCTTCCTCTTCTTTTTTTTGTTTAAAAATATCACCACTATAAGGTTTTCCATTGAGTTGGTCGATATCATCAAAGGGGATAGCAAACCAATGTTCTAAAGCACCTGATTTCATTTCTGCTTCACTCACCACATCTCTTGGATCATCAGTTTCTAATACTTCTTTTAATTTTTCAAGATTTTTATTAGCTAGAAAAATTACACTTCTTGCAAATTGATCATTTCCAACATTTAGACCACCCTTAATTATTTTTTCTAAAAGAGCTTTGACTATCGCTCTTTCATCAGGGTTGAAATAGGAATTTATTCTATTTTCAATGTCGATTGGAAATGTCATTCTTATTTTTTTTGAAAAAATAGAAGTTATAAAATATCCAATATCGAACATGGAATAACCAATAACCAAGTAAGTTTAAAAGTTGATTTTACGTCACATTGGACATTGGATATTCCTTGTTGAGTGTTGGATATTCGAAGCTACGGCACCTCAACCGAATTCAAAATATCATTAATAATATCCACCTGAGAAATATTCTCCGCCTCAGCCTCATAAGTCAATCCAATTCTATGACGTAACACATCATGACAAATACTTCGCACATCTTCAGGAATCACAAAACCTCTTCGTTGCAAAAATGCATGCGCTTTAGCAGCAAGAGCAATATTGATACTTGCCCGTGGCGAACCTCCAAAATTGATAAGTGGTTTTAACTTTGCCAAACCATATTCCTCGGGAGTTCGAGTCGCAAAAACGATATCCAAAATATACTGTTCGATTTTTTCATCCATGTAAACTTTCTTCACCACTTCCCGAGCTTTAAGAATCGTTTCGATTGAAACAACTTGTTGAACTTTTGGAAAACCTCCTGCTTGCAAATTCCGTCGAATGATTTCTCGTTCCTCTTCTTTGTTCGGGTAGTTCACCAATACTTTTAACATAAAACGATCGACTTGCGCCTCAGGCAAAGGATAAGTTCCTTCTTGATCAATTGGATTTTGCGTAGCCAAAACTAGGAATGGTTCTTCCAAATTAAAAGTATCATTTCCAATTGTCACTTGTCGTTCCTGCATCGCTTCTAGTAAAGCACTTTGTACTTTTGCAGGCGCACGGTTAATCTCATCTGCCAAAACGAAATTGGCGAAAACTGGTCCTTTTCGCACATTGAATTCATTTTTGTTTGGATTGTAAATCATCGTTCCTATAATGTCGGCAGGAAGAAGATCTGGCGTAAATTGAATTCGACTAAAATCTGCATCAATTGCCGAAGCCAAAGTTTTGATAGCTAAAGTTTTTGCTAATCCTGGAAGTCCTTCCAAAAGAATATGTCCTTTGGTCAATAAACCGAGCAATAATCTTTCGATCATATGGTCTTGCCCGACTATGACTTTGGAAGTTTCAGCATTCAATTTTTCTACAAAAGCACTTTCGATATAAATTTGTTGATTAAGTGCTTCGATGTCAACGGAAGTATGCATTCTTGTGAGTTTTTTTTACAAATTACTATTGACGAACTCAGATTTAGGTTCGTTTTGAAAAAGCCCTCAAAAATGGTGATTTTTTTGGAAAAAACGCAATGGATTTTTAAGAAGAAAAAAGGGTTTAACGGATTTTTAACTGTTTTGAACCACAAAAGGCACAAAAGAAGTTATATGTAGTCTTTTGTACCTTTTGTGGTTCGAAAGAAACTACTGAATCGTATCCGGAATTTCTTCAAACAATGGTTTTATTTCAGTCGAATCTTTAGGTGGGGTAATCTCAGGAAGATCAGGTTTGAGAGGTTTGATTGGTCTGCCTGTAGTGTCGATTGAGGTTAATTTAGCTTGAGCGATTAGGGTAGAATCCACTCGTTGTTCAGCGATTTTGATAGCATTATCCTTGCATTGTTTAATTCGTTCCGCGCGTCTTTTGGCAAATTTATCAGCGACTGCTTGCTCAAGTCTTTCTGATCTTTCCTCTGACGTTTCTTTTTTCTTTTGTTCACAACCGCATGAGAATAAAAGAAAAAATGTCAAACTTAAAATAACAATATGTGAAAATGGTCTTTTCATTTTTGTTTCAAATTTTCAATTTCCTTCAAACGAATTTCTGTGATGGAATCCATATAGGATAATATCATACTGTCTTTTTGCAAAGTACAAATGCTATCGAGATCAATGTTAAATTGTTTGATACCCCGATAGTAAAGTGTGTCAACTGCATTTTTGAAAATGGCTTCTTGCTCGGCAGTATCATCAATGCAGCCAACTTGAAAAATGCTGATGAGGAAGAAAAGGATTATTGAAATGGGAAAGATATTTTTCAATGAATTTTTTTTTTAAAACCAAAAAATCTGTTGCTACAAAAGTAGGAAAGTTTGAGTTGATTTTGAATGATATAAGTCATATAAGAACATATAAGATTTCAACATCACGATCTTATATATTTTTAAATAAGTTATATGATTCAAATAGTTTTAGATTTATTTTTCATAATATCTTTCAAAATCATTGCTGCATGTTCTCTCGTATTTTCAATGAAATACTTACTAGTGTGTTTTCCAGCATTAACAACTCCTGCGATGTAAAGATTTGGAACGTTGGTTTCTAAAGTTTCTTCATTATAAATCGGAGTTTCATATTCATCGTCGTGAAATTCCATTCCTATTTTTTTGAAAAAATCATAATCAGGTAAATAACCCGTCATGGCGAGGACGAAATCGTTTTCGAGAGTGACCGTTTCATCAGGCGTTTCAATTGTGACTTCCCCTTCTTTGACTTCAGTAATATTGCTATTGAAAAATGCAGCAATAGAACCTTCTTTGATTCGATTTTCGATGTTCGGTTTGATCCAATATTTGACACGAGGACTGATGGATTCTTTGCGAACAACCATAGTCACTTCAGCACCCTTGTGATATAATTCTAAGGCAACATCACAAGCTGAATTTGCAGCGCCGACAACAACAACTTTTTGCCCAATGTAAGGATGCCAATCATCGTAATAATGTTTTACTTTTGGTAAAATTCCACCAGGGATGTTAAGTCTTTTTGGAAGGTCATAGAAACCTGTAACGACGATGACGGATTTGCTTTGGTATGTTTTTTTAGAAGTGTCTATTTGGAAGATTTCGTTGCCTAACTTGTTGATAGTCAGCACCTTTTCGTAGAAGTTGATATTAAGTTCCCAATCTTCATTTACTCTTCTAAAATATTCTAACGCCTCTCGTTGAGTTGGTTTTTCATTATGAGAAATAAATGGAATACCTCCTATTTCTAATTTTTTAGAAGTAGAGAAAAATGTCATGTTGGTTGGGAAATTATATATAGAATTGACTAAAACTCCTTTCTCAATTACTACATATTTGAGTCCTGCTTTTTGTGCTTCGATGGCACACGTTACGCCGATGGGGCCAGCTCCAACGATAAGTAAATCGTACATTAAAATAAAGGTTGAATATTAACGGTTAATGATTAACGGTTAATTTTCCAAAATGAGAACTACAAATCAGGAGGTTAACCGTTATTCCACGAAGTTAACATTTTAAATGCAGATCGGGTTTTAATGACCGTACGTTTTTTTGTCATTTAGATTGTTAAGATTTGAGGAGTTGATTTTCTTCTTCCTTATTTTATAGTCAATATTCTTTTGCCGCTTTCATCACTAAATAGTTTGCGACCCAACCATAGAAAAATATTCCTAGGGCAAAAGCATAAACAAGAGGCATAGCTTGAATATTGGAGAATAGATCTAAACCAATAAATGCTAAACCAAAAAATCCAATTGTTGCACCATAAATTGCAATATATTTCCGGACTTTACTTCCTTTCTCCATGAGGAAAGTCCCTCCTACAGGAATCAGCATCACAATAAACCAAACTCCAAGGGCTATCCACAAAATATCAGATGTGATGAAAAAAAGAAGGCATAAACTAATTCCAATGCCTAAAAATACTCCAACTGTATTGGAGGCAAATTTTTCATCATCAGATAATGCTAGTTTTCCCAAGGGGTGAAGCCTCAAAAACAAATTGGAAAATGGTTGAGCGATCCAAGAAGAAAATGCCCACAAAATATAAAAAAGGATAAATGGATAAAAGAAGGGAGCAAAAGTGGGATAACTTTCTGCTAATTTTATAAAAATAATATAAACGATATAAGCTCCAATGATCAGTTGCCAACGACCTTTATCATTCATTTTATTGGTCCAAAGGAAAAATTTTAAGATTTGTCGGTAGATGATATTTTTTCCTTTGATTGCTTCTTTAAGTCCAGTTTTGGCGAATTCAAAAGTAGGAGCGAGGCGAAGTGCCTCTTTAAAATGAGTTACCGCTTCTTCGTAATTATTATTTTCGATAGCAACCCAACCTTTGTTGGTGTGAGCCAATGGATCTTCGGGAGATTTGTGTAATGCATAATCCAAAGTTGCTTCGGCTTCTTTTCTTCGATTCAATTGAATGAGTGATCGAGCCCGTAAATTGATTAAATCGACATGTTCAGGATCAGATTCCAAACCTAATTCAGCATTTTTTAATGCATTTTCCCATTGATTTAAGTTCAGAGCAATCGATCCTTTAATTAAAAAAAACTCAGCTCCATTGGGGTTTAAAAGTAAACCATTATCTGCTGCTGCAATGGAATCATTGAAGCGGTTGGCGAGTAGATAAATTTTAGCTTGAAGATAAAAGAGATAAGGATTATTAGGTTCTAGGCCGATAGCAGATTCTATGAGTTGAGCTGCATTTTTATGTTCTTTTTCCGTCGAATGACAAAAACCAAGTAATCCCATTGCATATGCATTACTTGGATTTTGATTTAATTCAAGACGCAACTCCTTTTTTGCCATCTCGATTCTGCCTTGTTGTAAGAGTAGTTGACCTCTTTCCAAATGGATACTCATAGATATATTTTGTTCTTAAATCGCTATTCTATATTCAAAAGAGGATTTCCAAACATTGAATTCAGAAGATTTTGAAAGGTAAAAGTATGATTTTAATGCGATATTTTTTTTGGGAGAGTATAATTAGAAGTAAAAGAAACGGAAAAGTAGAAACGGTTTGAAAGGTGCATTTTAGGTAAAAAGATATATATAATATAATGGTCAAGTTAAAATCGATAGCTATTGTGACGGCTGTTTTTGCGAAAAAGCAAGCGTAACCTACTGATAATTAGTATGTTTAGATATTAAAGTGACACATATAATAAAAATAATCAAAGTAAAAATACCATTTTTAGGGTATAAAAATATCTATGGCTTAGTTTATCTTTGTCCTATCAATCATGAACAACAACAAACAACTATCTAATAAAGATTAGGTAGAAGAAACCAGATTAAAACTCTGGAACCAATTTTAAAAATCCCATGGACTGCAGGTTTAATAGAACCACACATTTCAAACGCCTTTTTTTATACTTTTTTGGAAAAATGATAACGAAAATACATTATCCCCCCTCCTCCAAAAAATTAAAAAGGTAAAATTCAATTTAATTTAGTGGATTAATTTATTGCAGTTTTATTTCTTAAAAAACATTTTGTCCCCCTTTTTGCGTAGCGTGAAAAAGAGATATAGCTATTTGGGCAAAATAGTTTTGGTTCCCAAAAACTTAGAGATTTATACCAGAACATAATATTTAAAGATTCCTTTAGAATCTTATACGAAAAAGAAACACAACGAATTATTTATCCCATGATTAAAACGAGTGCGCCATCCTCCCAGATGAAGAGTTTTTAATTTTTATAAAAACGAACATCTAATTTTCACTTCAGTTTTTCTCCCTTGGGTCTTTTTTATGAATCAAACAAACTCGGAAGCAAAGGTTTAGGACAACCTCTGTTAATTGCTTTCATATGTCATAAAATAAGATTTTGTAATCAACCAATTGTTAAAAAAAATGTATAAAAACCTACTAACTCTTCTCTTAGTTTGCACTATCGGTATGTCGCTTCAAGCGCAAGATCCATCGATTATCTTTCCACAAATTATTGCTGATGAAAGCGAGGAATTCGAAATTGAGATATCAGTATCTAATTTTGAATCCTTAGTTGGCATGCAATTTACGATTCAATGGGATCCAGCAAAGATGCATTTGTTGGAAATTTTTGATTTTAACTTACCTGAATTAGATTCAACAAATTTTGGAATTATTGCAGTCAATTTAGATGAAGGCAAATTGCCAGTATTGTGGGATGATGATTCATTGGTAGGAGTTTCAGTACCTGATGAAACTGTAATTTATAAATTAAGAATGCAAGCTACTGGAACGGTAGGAGATACTATTCCATTGATATTTGCTGCTGGCCCAGCTTCAACAGAATTAGTAGATAATGGATTAAATCCAGTACCAGTTATAGAGGTAGAAGGACAAGTGATTTTTGAAGATATAGTAGGAATTAAGCAATTGGAAAAATCAAATATTCAATCATTAGCAATTTACCCAAATCCATTTACGGATTTTACAACAATAGAATTTGAACTACAGGAAACGACGAACACTACCTTGATAATTACCGATTTGACAGGAAAGGAAATTTACAGAAATACGGAAAAAATGACAAACGGTTTTCATCAAAAGAAAATCGATTCTGCTATTTTCCCTTCCACAGGAGAATACATTTACTATGTACAAACGAATAATAACCAATTGTTAGAAAAAATGATTTTTGTTAAATAGTAAGTAATTGACTTAACTAAAATTCTAGATTCTTACTAAAATTTTTTAACATCCACATCCCATTAGGACATGAAAAAAATAATAACACTATTACTCTTAGGATGGTTAATAACATTTTCAACTACTGCACAAGTAGTATATAATGTATCACCATCATCTTCTAGTGCCGATCCAGGCGCAACTATTTTTGTAGACGTTACAGTCGAAAATTTTGTAGACATGATTGGATTCCAATTCGATATGGAATGGAACGATCAAGTTTTGGAATTTCAAAACATTACAACATATGATAACATTATGTGTAATTTTAATGGAAATCCAGTTGTTTGCTATAATTACCCAGACGCCTTTGGGCCAGCAACTATTACAAATACCTTTACTACGGTTTATTTCGATAATAACTTGTTGAACCCTATACCTAATACTCTTGCACCAGGAGAAAAACTCCTAACGATTGAGTTTTTGGTAGTTGGTCAAGCAGGCCAATCTTCTCCAATTGATTTTTCAGGAGCTGTTCTAGCAATCAATGAACAGGGGCAAGAATTTTCTGTAAATAACGGATTGCTTACCGCAAATAATGGAACATTCAATGTGAATGGAACAGGATGTGCTGGCGCAGGAGATGTTACTTTTACTGCTTCTGACGAATCAGGTGATACAGGAACAACTGGAAGTATAAAAGTATCAGTTGATAATTTCGAAAATGTAGAAGGATTCGGATATACAATTAATTGGGATCCATCAATTATCTCTTTTGATTCTGTTGGAAGTTTGAATTTGACAGGTTTGACAAATCCAGCTCCTCCGGCAATTGGAAGTTTCGGTACTTCTCAAGCTTCCAATGGAAATTTGTTTGTTTCATGGAGTAATTCTACGGGGGTTACAGCTTGTGATGGAGACATAATTTTTGAAATATTTTATACTATTATCGGTGCAGGTCAAACATCTACTAATGTAGATTTTACTGGTAGCATCGAAGTAATTAGAAATAGTTTATTAGTTCCTCATGCGACTAATCCAGGATCAGTAATGGTTACTGGAAATGGAGTAGGGCAAACAAATGGAATTACTTTTATTGCTGAACATTTAACTGGAGGAACAGGAACTCAGGTATGTGTGCCAATCAAAGTAGCTAACTTCGATCAAGTAATTAGTTTTCAATATGAGTTAGAATGGGATCCCGCAATTATCTCCTTTGTAGATATTTTAGATGGTGCAGGTCAACCTCTTTCTCCAATTGGATCAGGAAATCCTTTAGGATTATTAAATCCTAATCCTCCTGCAGTTGGAAACTTTGGAACAACAAATACAAATAATGGTGTCTTGTCATTGTCTTGGGATAATGGTTCAGGAGTAACATTGTCTAATCAAACTCCAATTTACCAAGTATGTTATGATATAATTGGTGCAAATGGAGAAACTTCTCCGATTACCTACGGTGGAACAATTGAAGTAGCTGACGTAAATGGTTTGGCTGACTTTACAGGGGTTCCCGGATCAGTAGAAGTATCAGAGGTATTTAATGGTGGATTAAATGTAGAATGGGATTGTTGTGAAAAAGCAAATCCAGGAGAAAATATTTGTGTAGATGTAAGAATTGTAGAAGGATTTGACGATATATTAAGTGCTCAATATGGAATGCTTTGGGATAATAACGTTTTGAATTATGAATCAATTTCTTTTGCAAATGGTAATCCTTTAGGATTGTCTTCAGGAAATAATTTAGTGTATGATCCAAATGCTCAGGCAGTAAAATTACTTTGGTTTGATAACTCAGGACAAGGGGTTTCTTTACCACCTGGAACATCACTATATCAAGTTTGTTTTGATGTAGTTGGTGCAGTTGGTTCTAATGTTGATTTAGAAATGGGACCAATTCCTACTGCTGTACCTCCTTTTGGAGTAGAGGTTTCAAACACTCAAAATACAGTTGACTTTTTAGGAAACTCATGTAATGTAGCGGTAGAAAATATTTTACCAATATCAATTTCTGAATCAGTAACAAATCCTTCATGTGTAGGAGATACAGATGGAGCAATCGATATTACAGTTACAGGAGGAGTTGAAGAATATACTTACGTTTGGTCAACTACTGCTACTTCACAAGATATTTCAGATTTAGCAGCAGGAAGTTATACCGTTACAATTACTGATTGTAAAGGAGTAACTGCAGAGACTACAATTACAGTTACTGACCCTACACCAGTTACTGGTACAGCGGTTATTACTCCAGTATCGGGAGTAGGAAATAGTGATGGAACCATTGATTTGACTCCGAGTGGTGGAAACCCTAATTATACTTATGCATGGTCAAATGCTTCAAATAATGAAGACCTTACAGGATTAGCAGTTGGAATATACACGGTTACAATTACAGATGCGAATGGATGTACAGGAGTTGAAAGTTTCGAAGTACCAAATGCATGTAATCTTTTAGTTAATATAGTAACTACAACAGACTTAACTTGTTTTGGAGAAAATACAGGATCAATTTCGATTTCAGGATTTGGAGGAACAGAGCCTTACCAAGCAGTTTGGCAGCCAGGAAATCTAAATGGTTTAACAATAAGCAATTTAGCAGCTGGAATTTATACTCCAGTTATTTCTGATGCTGATGGGTGTACTGCTCAAGGAAATCCAATTACATTAACTCAACCTAATGAAATTTCAATAAGTGAAACAACAACTAATGTTTCATGTAATGGGGGAAGTAATGGGTCTATCTCATTAAGTATCTCAGGAGGAACTGGAACTAACTACTCTGTAACTTGGAGTAATGGAGGAACTGGTTCAGTTTTAAGTAACATTCCTGCTGGATCATATACTCCAACTGTAACTGATGCGAATGGATGTGTAAAAGTTGGAGCGGCTATAATAGTTGGAGAACCTGCAGCACCAATTACTTCAACACCTATAATTAATAATGCTTCTTGTTTCGGCGAATGTGATGGATCAATTAGTATTAGCATCCAAGGAGGAACTCCTGGATATACAGCAACTTGGAGTACAGGCGCAACTGGAACATCAATCTCTGGATTATGTGCTGGAAATTATTCTGTAACTATTCAAGATGCGAATGGATGTGTATTTACTGATACTTATTCGGTAACCCAACCTGCTGCATTCGGATTAAACTTTTTAGTAACAAATGAATCACCTGCGGGAGATGATGGATCTATTAACTTGACAGTATCACCATCTGGAAACTATAGTTTCTTATGGAGTAACGGAGCAACTACTGAAGATATTTTTGGATTAACTGCAGGTATTTATACTGTAACAGTTACGGATGTTGTTTCAGGTTGTACTACAGTAGGAAGTGAAGCAGTTACTAACACATTGGCTATCCAATCTGAAATAGTAACACATGTGACTTGTCATGATGGTAATGATGGATCTATTGAAATAGTTGCCTCAGGTGGAACACCAGGGTATACTTACAAATGGAGTAATTCAACTGGAATCTTTGCTATCACACAGAATGTTTTCGGATTAGAAGCTGGAACTTATACAGTAGAGATCACCGATCAAATAATGACTTCGATTACAGAAACATATGTAGTTACAGAACCTACAGCAGTTACAATTACTAATGTAGTGATCATTGATGAATCAGATATTTGCGACGGTTCTATTAATATTACTGTTGCAGGTGGAATGGGACCTTACACATACTTATGGAGTAATGGAGCAACAAGTCAAGATATAGTTGATTTATGTGAAGATCAATATAGTGTTACTATAACAGATTCTAAAGGATGTACAGTTGAATCACCTGATTATACGATTGAACCATCAGCTCCACAAATAGGAAGTGAAAATATTACGGATGTTACTTGTAATGGAGATACTGATGGAATTGTTTGTATAAATATTGTAGGAGGAAATGCTCCATACACCGTTACAATTAATAATACTAATCCACAAATTAGTACAGCTACAACAGTATGTTTTGGAGGGCTTAGTCCAGGTGGTTATGTAGTTCAAGTTACAGATGCTCTAGGACAATTCGTATCAAGTAACACTTACACAGTTGGAGAGCCTGATCCAATTACAATTTCAGGAGCTACAATAATAAACGAAACTTCTGCAGGATGTGATGGAGGAGTGAATATCATGAATGTTCAAGGTGGAAATGGAGGATATACTTACTTATGGAGTAACGGTGATATTAGCCAAGATTTAGGCCCTGTATGTGCAGGATCTTACCAATTGACAATTACAGATGTAAATGGATGTACTTTCGTTTCAGATGAATATGAAATCATTAAAATAATCTCTTATACATTCACAGTAACAAATGTTGGATGTTTTGGTGAATCAAATGGTTCAATTGATCTAGATGTTTTAGGAGGTGTACCACCTTACACATATGTTTGGACAGATTCAAATGGTACTGTAATTCCAGGACAAAATGGTCCAACTCTTACTAATCAACCAGCTGGTGAATATGGAGTAATGATCACAGATGCCGTTGGAACATCTCTTCCAAATGTTAATATGATTACAATTGGAGAACCTACAAGTGCTTTAGAAGTAACTTCTACTTTAACGGTTCAGCCAACTCCTATAGATTGTGAAGGAGGAGAAATTACGATTACTGTAGAAGGAGGAACTCCAGGTTATCAATATGCATGGACTAATCAAAATGGCGCAAATGTAGGAAATACTGCTTCAGTTACTGGACTTATTGGAGGAATGTACACAGCAGTTATTACCGATGCGAATGGTTGTACGACTACTGCAGAAGTAGAGTTGGAAGAATGTGAAATTGAGGTTCTTGAAACAAATTCTGAAAATGTTTTATGCCCAGATGAAAAGAATGGTGAAATAAGTGTAGCTGCAATGGGAGGAACAGAACCTTATACTTACGAATGGAGCAACGGAGTTACTGAAACAGGAGTTGATGGAAGTTCTATTTTTGACCTTGCAGGAGGTACTTATTTTGTAACTGCTACAGATGCAAATGGTGTAACAACTGTTGGTGACTTCACAATCTTTGAACCTACACCAATTCAAGTTACAGTTACTGTTTCTCCAGGAAGAGCAGAAGCGATTGTTCTAGGTGGAACAGCACCATTCACTTACCAATGGGATCAAATCATTACTACCGATTCTTTTATTGAAGGTTTACAAGGAGGAATCGAGCATGTATTGTTGGTAACGGATGCTAATGGATGTACTTCTGAATTGCAAAGATTCAACTTAGACTACGATGCAGGTTGCTACGAAGCAAGAACAGTTATCTCTCCAAATAATGATGGATTGAATGATAACTTCTATGTTAATTGCTTAGAAACAACTACAGTACGAGTAATAATCTTCAACCGATGGGGACAAGAAGTTTATGATAATGATGACTACGACAACTCTTTTATCGGAGTTGGAAGACGAGATGAAATACTTCCTCAAGGTGGTTACTTCTATGTATTAGAATATGAAGATGCCAATGGAGTTATTCAAACTTCTAGAGGTTCACTTTCAATTGTAAGATAATAAAACATTTTTTATGAATACTGTGGTCAAGCTAAAAATGAAATTTGAAGCGACCTATGGAAGTGTTAATTTCAATTTTAGCTTGACTTAAAACACAGGATTTTTAAAAAATAAATAAATAAATCTCCCACAAACACATTAAGCATGTTGAGCAGTTTTGAAAAAAAAATGCTCAACATGCTCAAACAAAAATAAACTTGTCAAACATGAAAAAATTATTACTCTTAATAGCTTGCTTCTCATTTTTAGCTATCAACTCAAACGCTCAATACGAAGCAATTTTCAGTCACTACCAAGTCAA
>CAJQQY010000273.1 GCA_905480595.1 uncultured Saprospiraceae bacterium
GGATATGCCAATGCACCTTTTAATGGTGAACGAAGTACACTTAGTAATGAGTTGCTTTGGGGTAGAGGAATTGGGTTAGACTTTGTTGTTTTCCAAGACAAGATTTGGCAATTTGAATATAGCTATAATCACTTAGGAGAGCATGGATTTTTTTTACACTTTGAATTTTCATTTTAATGCAAATTGTAGTTTACGGTAGAATAGGAAAAAAGAAAGATTTTCCGATCATACAATCCTTCTTTGATATTTTGACAGAGGAAGGCATTAGTGCCTATGTCAATAAAAATTACCTAGAAAGTTTGAAGGGGAATATTAATTTCAAAAGTGACGTTGGCATCTTTGAAGGGTACTTGGATTTCAAAACTCGTAATTTCGATTACATAATTACACTCGGTGGAGATGGAACTATTCTCAATGCTGTAGCAGAAGTTAGAGATGCTGATGTGCCTATTTTGGGAATTAATTTGGGTCGATTAGGTTTTTTAGCAAGTATCGAAAAAGAGAAAATTAGAGAAGCCATTGGCTTACTGAAAAGCGGCCGATATAGTTTGAGTGAACGAACGCTTTTGCAATTGGAATCTAACCATCCAATGTTCGGAGATATTCCATTCGCATTGAATGATATCACTTTGCTAAAAAGAGATACCTCCTCGATGATTGTCATTCACACTTTTATCAATGGAGCATATTTGAATTCATATTGGGCAGATGGATTAATTGTTTCCACTCCGACTGGTTCTACTGGATATTCCTTGAGTTGTGGAGGGCCTATTATTTTTCCAAATTCTGGAAACTTTGTCATCACGCCAGTTGCTCCACATAATTTGAATGTTCGCCCGATTGTGATTTCTGATAGTTCTGTAATTTCATTTGAGGTAGAAGGTCGTGCGGAAAATTTCCTTTGTACTTTAGATGCTCGTTTTGAAACAATAACCTCTGAATTTCAATTAGCAGTACGCAAATGTGATTTTGATATAAAATTAATTCAGCTACATGGTTGGAGTTTTATGCATACAATTCGAGAGAAATTAATGTGGGGAACGGATACAAGGAATTAGGAGCATTTCAATTTTAGATTGAAAAAAGGCGACCTAAAAAATATAGGCCACCTTTCATACTATTTAACTTAATTTTTAATTTCCACCAACTCCGCCACCTACTCGACTTCCTTCACTTTCCAATCCAGTTTTTCTTTTTCTTGACTTCACTTTTTGATTTCCAAATCTATAGGTAACATTTACGTTAACTCGCCGACTATCTCTATTTCCATAACCTGTAGAAACCAATCCATTAAAACTAGAAACACCACTCCAGTTACTCGCATAAAAAATATCATCTGCACTTACTCGAACACTCAATTGATCATTTAAAAATTTTCGTTGTAAACCTAAATTCAAACTCCACGTCTCATCATATTCAAATACTCCTCCCCAAACCCCTGGTCCAGAATAATATCCTGAAATTTCTCCTTTAAAACCTGCTGGTAATTTGAATGTACTTTGTTGATAAAGTGTATACGTGAATGCTTGCAAATCAACTGTTCCTCCGTTTTCATAAGTCGCTTGATTATCAAGGTGTGAACCACTAAGGTTTACATAAGCATCCCACCATTTATTAATTGTGAAAGGAGCACTTACATTAAAACTAATTACAGTTTGCTTCGCTAAATTTTCCCAACTGATAAAACTTGCTCGGGCATCATCTTCATCTGGGCCAATTAATCGAGTGATTTGATTATCTGTTTGACTGTAACCTATTTTGAAATTATATCTATAATTATACGTATACCCTAATTCAATATTATTGACAATTTCAGGGTTCAAAAACGGATTACCTCTTTCATAAGATAATTGACTTAGTTGATTATTGAATGGATTTAAAACATTATAATCTGGTCTGTTGATTCTTCTCCCAACATTTAAAGCCAACATATTTTTTGGATTGACTTTATAAGTTAAGCCAACATTTGGAAACCAATTCAAATAATTAAGTTCTACTGGAGGTTCTTTTAAGTCATCTAAGAATGCTTGTAAATTACCCATCGCATCAGTCTGTTCAGCTCTTAGCCCTGCGGAAAGATTCCATCTTTCACTTAACGCTCGAGCATAAGTTATATAAGCTGCATAAACATTTTCAGTATACTCAAAGATGTTTGATCGATAATCATTTTGAATTGGTTCTCCATTTATTTCATCAAAAAATAAGAATGTATTATCTGAAACGACTCGACTTAATTTCGTTCCAATGCCCAATCGGCCTCCTAAAAAATTATCTTCATAATCTGCCTTAAAAGTATAAATATCAATATCAGTTGGGGTATCAAATGAGTTAATTATTTCAGTCAATAAATTTCCTTCACTATCATAATATCGATTTGGTTGATATCGCTCTGACTCATTCCCAAAAACTCCATAATCTAAATCCAAATTTATACTTTGTCCTTTTTGATTGTCAAAACGATAATTCACATTAAAAGTATTTTGACTTCGTTGCCGCATGGCATTTGTATTTGCGACTAAAGTACTATCCAATAAATTTGGTGTAGCTGAATTACGAATCAAAAATCGATTGACTAAATCTTGCTCATTCTGCCCTCCATTATTATTATATAAAATACCAAGTGTGTGATTTTTTCCCAAAAAGAAATCAACTCCAAAACGAACATTATAATACTTCCAATCAAATTTAAACTCATTGGTTTCATCCAGTATTAACCCATTTTGAAGACTTTCAAAGGTAATATTATTAAACCCTTCTCCTTTTCCTCCTCCTATTGCAGCAAAGGCATTTAGTTTTTTATTTCGATAATTTCCGCTTGAGTTGATATTGTATTTTGGATAAATACCTTGCATATAAGTTGAACTAATTGATCCATTCCCTCCATGGCTTTTATCTTTCTTAAGTCGAATATCGATGATACCTGCGTTCCCTTCTGCTTCATATCTTGCTCCTGGATTAGTAATGATATCGATTCGATCAATTTGTTCAGCCGTTAGATTTTGTAAATAATTTTTCAAATCATCACCTACTAAAGGAAGTCGTTTTCCATCAATATATAATAGTACACCTGATCGTCCCAAAACATTGATATTATCATTATTATCAACCGTGACTCCTGGTGCTTTTCGCAAAAGTGAAATAGCATCAGAACCAACACTATTAATTGTACCTTCTACATTGAAAACTGTTCGATCAGCTTTTACCTCCACCATCACTCTAGATGCGGTGACTGTGGCTTCTTGCAATTTTACAGCAGAAGAATAAAAA
>CAJQQY010000274.1 GCA_905480595.1 uncultured Saprospiraceae bacterium
GATCCCTCTTCGACTCAACCGAGGTAGCTATGTAGTTAAAGTGGAAAAAACAGGAATGCAATCAAAACAAATTGCGCTTAATTCTCAAAGTGATATCCTCGAATATACCGTTTCTCTTTCTACATATGATCCAGCTTTAGCTAATAACGGTAATGGAAATAATAATGGAAATAGTAATAGAAATAATAGTAATGGAAATGAAAATGAAAATGAAAATGGAAATGGAAATGGGTCGGGGTCTGGCAATGGAAATAACTCAGGAGATGGGACTGATTCTGGCAATGGAGAGGGAGGTTCTTTTACTGATGAAGGAGTAGTAACTACTATCGAGGAAGGAACTGTTATTGAGTTACCGAATATTTATTACAACTTTAATGATGCTTCCATTCGACCTGATGCTCAAGCTGATTTAAACTTTTTAGCAGACTTTTTAATCAAGTATCCAGCTACTGAAATTGAATTAATTTCGCACACAGATTCTCGTGGAAGTGATCGGTACAATAACCGACTTTCTCAAAGACGAGCTGAAAATGCAGTTGCCTTTTTAACCAAAAAAGGAGTAGATCGAAATAGAATGGTACCTAAAGGTTATGGTGAAACTCAATTGAGAAATCAATGTAATGACTTCTCAATATGTAGTGAAGAAGATCACCAATACAATCGAAGAACTGAGGTGAAAATAACTAAAATGGATGCTCCGATTACGATTAAGTTTATCAATAATTTACCTTCATATATTTCTGAAGCACCTTCTTCAATTAAGAAGTATAATGAAAGAAATAATAATACTAATGTTTCGCCAAGTAATCCTTCTTCAACTGAAATTGATTTGAATTCAGGGACAGACGAATATGATCCAGAAGGAAATTACAAAGTAATCGCAGGAGCATTTGCTAGTATGGATAATGCAGAGAAAAGATTAGTGGAAGTTAGAGCATTAGGATTCAATAATGCTGATATTTTGAAGCTGGGAGGAAGTGCATTATTTCATGTAGTAGTTAGTAGATATAGAACAAGTGAATCTGCCACCAAAACAGTTAGAAAACTAAAAGCACAAAATGTGAGAGCATTTGTAAAAAGTTAAGTTCTAGGAAAACTTATAATCATCAATGTAAAAAAATATCCCGATTTTTCTTCATGAAAATTTCGGGATATTTTTTTAACCTTGATTCATTATTTTAGAACAAGTCATCTTTAATTATTTCTTTCATCCTTATTCCATTGATATTAATACATTTACAAACTCTCCTTCAATAGATTTATTTGATTTTTCTCCTTCCATTATAAAGTAAAAATTTCCAGAAATCATCCCCTTCTCGCATCTATTTATTTTTATCCAACCATTCCTACTTATAGTAGAATCTCCATCCTTTTTTTCAAAAATCAAACTACTATTATTTGAAAAAACAGTTGTACCAATATCTTGGGAAAAATTCTGATCGCTTTTCTTATGCTCCATTCCATAGAATGAATTTATAGTAAGACAAGAATCCATTTCTGCTTTTTCCAAATCAGTTAAACTCAATGCGAATAAATTGCCATCACCATCTTCTAAACTCATATTCAAGACTTTAGCAAAAATATTTTCAGATTGCTCCATGATAAAAAGACTTGCCTCAGTTGCTCTAAAATCATTAAAATAAGTATTATTAATCTGACAACTAATCGCTGTAGGTTTAAAAGTAGAGGATTTTGAGAAAGGTAAAATCAGCGAACTAGCAGCTAATTTCGGATTGGAAAAGCTAGGAAATAAAAGTATTGCTCCTATACTCATTATCAATAATAACCAAAAAAAGAAGATTCGGTATATTTTTAAATTAAAGGGGTTTAGGAATGTTGAGATTTGTTGTTTCATCATGTGATAAATTCGTAAGGGGATAGAATAACACTTTATAAAAACAAATCATATGCCAGTAATCAGAAATCAAAATGTCAATTGAACTACTCTACAGCAGTCTGACGGAGAATCAATAATAATATTTTCCTTTTTATAAATATTGAAATGGTGTGTTTTTAAAGGAATTTCAGAATAAAAAAAATCCCGAACCTTCATTTCGAAAGCTCGGGAAACCTGTTTTTTTGAAAGAAAATTTATATTGCTACTTACTTTTGCAAAACTATTTTTTGATAAATTCGATCGTCACCAAAATCAATTTCCAATAAATAAACTCCTGGATTCCAATCTGTAAAATAATACGATTGAGAAAAATCTCCTCCAAATCCTGTTCTCGAATCTAACTCCACTCTCCTACCTAACAAGTCAATTACATTTATTTTAAAATCAAAATTTTCATTCAATGAAAACTGAACGTTAATATTTTCTTGAAATGGATTTGGATAAATTTTCAAACTACCTTCGCTTAAATCTTCAATTCCTAAAGCACCGCAGTTATACTCAGGATTGAAAGTTTCGTCACTAGAATAGGTATTTGAACATCCAGTTGCATTATCAATTATTTCTAAAGTATAATTTCCAGTTTGATTCATACAATAAACTGGTTCAGTTTCACCAGGCAAAATTGTATTTTCATAATACCATTGAAGCGAATAATCTGCAGGCAAATCACTTGAGACAACTAATCCAAGGTTATTATTTAAATCATTAAAAACTGGTGAGGGAGGCAAGGCATTTAATATAATTTCAACTACTTCGGATTCTGCAAAACATCCAAACTCATTAGTATAGACTACTGAGTAAAAACCAGTCTCAAGAGCTTGATAAAAAGACTCCGTTGCTCCATTGATTGGGGCGCCATTAAACATCCATTGATTACCCGTTGAATAAGATGAATTGAAAAATATAATTTCACCTTCACACCATGTCAAAGGGATTTCATAACTCAATTCAGGCTGATCAGGCAAAGGATACAAGTAAACTGAATCGATAGTTTGGATAGTGTCTACAGGATGTAGGATTGTCAATTCAACAGACGAACTTCCATTAATTAAAATTCCATCTGACAATTTATTAAAGGAATAAAAATCACACTCATCGTCTGTTCCGCCAAGTCCTCCATCCTCATCTTTGACGACCAAAGTATAGTTCCCATCAATCAATGGAATATTAAAATTAAATTCTACAGGTGGGTCGGTATTATCAATTGAAGGTGTTACAGTTGAATTACCATTAGGATCAATGATATCCAAATAAATATCCGGAGCACCTCCGAAAATATCTGCACAGTCAGATTCTATTACTCTAATTTTTGTAAGGATATAACCAGATGTATCAATAACTGCTTGATATTCAACTGGATAAGTTCCTGGAGTTGAGTAAGTCTGATCAGATGGATTTTCATTACTACTAGTATTTCCATTTCCAAAATTCCATTCGTAGGAATATCCATTATTCCCATTGGAAGGAACATTATTTTGAAATGATACAGTTAACTCTCCACAACCCGAATTATTCGTCATTGTAAATCCATCATTTACTGTAGTATTTGGAAGGATTTCAATAGTCCTTTTGAAGGTAGATTCTTGAGTTAAAAAAGCAACCTTTACTTCTAAAACAATATCTAATTCAAATGTCCCAGATACCAATGGCGTTCCACAAAGTTTGACACAACCATCAGTTTCATCTGCTGGATAATAGACATCCTCATCTGTCTCCCATTGTAATCCAGGAGGTAAGTTTGAAATATAAAGAATTTTGATTTCATCCAAAGTAATTCCCCCTTGTATGGTCGAATCATTTGCAGCAACTGGTGTTGTAGTTTTTGGCAACCTGAAACTGACATCTTCAGAATAGGCCATACCAAAAGTACCACTTGGAACTGCATCTAAATAAATCGTATCTTCAACTAAACCAGTAGGAAGATTTATTTGACAACCAGGGCATTGACTTTGTGAAATATTCGAAGAAAATAAAATAAAAAGAAGTGATAGGAAAAAGTATTGGAATGTAATTTTATGCAACATATAGAACGGTTTTTATTTATTAAAAAAATAAAAATATAGGGAAGGTAAGTTGCTAGGTTTTTTAAAGGTTAATGATTAACAGTTAACGGTTAATACTACATTGTGTTAAGTATTAACCGTTAACCATTAAAATTATCTATTGATAATCATTTTCTCTGAAACTAAAGCGCCATCTTTTTCAATCGTGTACATGTAAATTCCATTGGCCAATCGACCTCCATCAAATTCATGATTATTAATTCCTTGAGTTACAGAAATCGTTTCTCTATGAATTTCATTTCCAACTAAATCAAAAACTCTAAAAATTAATTCTTCTGATCGTTCCGCTACTATTTCAATATTAGTATAATCGCTAAATGGATTTGGCAAATTTCTAATAGAAAATGACTCGGCTAAAAGATCATCCGATGCAACGATAAAACAATCCGGAGAACCTTCAGGTAAACATTCAAAAAATAATTCCCATCAGTTTCAGGAAACGTAGGATCTGGTAATGTGAATGTCTGAGGACCAGTAGGCGAAAGTGGACTATAAATTTTCAGCGTAATTTTTAAATCATAAGTTCCTTCCATAGTAGGAGATCCAAAAATAGTAATACATGCCAATGAATCTGCAGGCTTAAAAATACCTCCTGTTGGGTTTAAACTATATTCCATTCCTGGAGGCAAATTACCTATTGCTCCAGTTTCTTCAACTTGAATAGAATCAATTGGAAAAGCAAATCCTCCAATTGTAATCGTTTCAGGAATTTTTACCGTCCAAGTAAAATAGTATGAAGAATTTAAACATGCTTGAGTTGGTATTCCTCCATCAGGGTTAGTATCCATATTCAATGGTGGTGGATAAACACCAAAAATAGAATCCTGATATAATATATCTGGTACACAACCTCCTGATTGAGCACTAGTAGAAGTCATTAAAAAGAAAGAAAAGAAACTAAGTAGTAATAATTTTTTCATGCGAAAAGTTTAAAGATTTTTAAATAATTGAAATAACAACAAATACATCCTCCAATTTACTGTGGAGATATATCTATGAGATAATATTTTTTTTGCTGTGGATTCCTCAATAAAATATATTGAGTAAAGTTAGGTAGGTATTTCTAAATATGTAACGTAAAGTTAGAAAATTTTATGATGTGATTTGACAATTTATTTAAAAAAAATAGGTTTAGGTAAATATATTTGATATTTTTTTTCTTAAAAATCATTTCACAGTTCATTTTTTCTCCTACATTTGTTATCAAATTACCTAAGTCCTACCCTATAGCATGAACATCCGTTTATCTAATTTTTAATTTTTCAAATCTTTCACAACATGCATTCTAACCTATACAAATCGCTGACTATCAGCACTTTACTTCTTTTCTCTACATTAAATATCTTTGCTCAGGTGGCTACTATCAAAGGGCTTATCATGGATAGAGAAGTAAATGAACCTCTTATTTCTGCAACCATTTCAGATCAAAATGGACAGGGTGTTACCTCTGATATGGATGGAAATTATGAACTTAAATTACGTCCAGGAAAATATAAGATCTCATTCAGTTATGTCGGATATAAAACAATAATCAAGGAAGTTAATCTTAGCGAAGGTGAAACACTTGTCTTAAATATTGATTTAGGAATAGAAACAAACCTACTTCAAACTGCCACAGTCACTAGTGGAAAATATGAAAAACCGCTAGCTGAAACTACTATTTCAATTGAAGTTCTCAAACCTCGATTATTGGAAAGCACCAACAGTACTTCTGTAGATGAATTATTAGGAAAAATTCCGGGGGTAACCATGGTGGCTGATCAACCTAATATTAGAGGGGGGTCAGGTTGGTCATATGGTGCAGGTAGTCGAGTCTTGTTACTTGTCGATAATATTCCTGCTCTTCAGGCCGATGCTGGGTTAGCACAATGGGATGATATTCCAGTTGAAAATATTGCTCAAATAGAGGTGGTCAAAGGAGCTGCTTCAGCCTTATATGGATCGTCTGCTCTCAATGGAATCATCAATGTGCGAACTGCTTATGCAACTTCAAAACCAGTTACCAAATTTTCTGCTTTTTATAAAATGTATGATGACCCAAAAGATATTTCAAAGATTTGGTGGGACAGCATCCGGCTAAATTTAGAAGATTCCACCTATAGTAAACAATCTAATAAATTTTCTGATCAGCCATATGAGTTCGGTTTTAATTTTGCACATCGGCAAAAGTTTAAAAAGTTAGATTTAGTCTTAGGAGGAAATTATTTAGATCGATCAAATTTTAGACAATCAACATTTTCTAGATATGGACGAATCTCATTGGGAACTCGTTATCGGATTAATGATAATTTGACAGTTGGGTTTAACTCAAATTTCAACCCTGGTGAAAGTGCTAGTTTCTTTCTCTGGGACAATGGAAACGAAGGAGCTTATCGGCCTTCAAGGCTAGCAGGTTCTATCAATTCATCCAAGAGGTTTAGATATACCATTGATCCATTTGTAAATTATTTTGATAAATCAGGAAATAGACATCGACTGACAGGGAGATTTTACAATGTGAATAATAACAATAATGACAATCGATCTAACACTTCAAAACTTTTCTACGGCGAATATCAATTTCAGAAAAAATGGGACGTACATGATTTAGTGATGTCGGCCGGGGTTGTTTCCAATTCAGTTTTTGTAGATGCAGAGTTATATGGAGATACTACTTACCGAAGTCAAAATTTGGCAACCTACCTTCAAGTGGATAAGAAATTTTTTGATAAATTAAATATTTCATTTGGAGCTAGGTATGAACAAAACATTACAAAAAGTCCTGAAGTCGTAATTGCTGGAAACTTCACAGATACGATTCCTGATGGAAGAATTTCTGAAGGAAAACCAGTCTTCCGAATTGGTGCAAATTATCAATTAGGTGAAGCAACCTTTTTGCGTGGATCTTGGGGACAAGGCTACCGCTACCCTACTATTGCAGAACAATTTATTTTTACCAATGCAGGTGGCTTAAATATTTTTCCAAATCCTAGTTTAAAATCTGAAACAGGTTGGTCATCTGAAATTGGTGTAAAACAAGGTTTCCAAATTTCAAACTTCAATGGATATTTTGATGTTGCAGCTTTTTGGTCAGAGTATCAAGATATGATGGAATTTCAATCAGCCCCGCTAAGTCTTTTTGCTTTTCAATCTCGAAATGTTGGAGATACCCGAATTATCGGTACTGAGCTAAGTATTAGTGGTTTTGGGGAAATAGGAAATGTAACTACTTACTTATTAGCAGGTTATACATATATTGACCCAATATATAAAGATTCTACTATCGTTACTGAATCAAGTTCTGAAACCAATGTCCTCAAATATCGGAACAAACATTCATTAAAATTTGATCTTGAATTTCATTATAAAAAATTCATCATAGGCTCTGGATATATTTACAATAGTAGAGTCGAGGCGATAGATTTGACTTTACAATCTCCTTTATTTGGAGTGAAAGAATACCGTGATAAAAATAATAAAGGATACGGAAATTTAGATTTTAGATTGAGTTATTCTTTTAACAAACACTTTAAGCTAGCATTGATTTCTCAAAATGTTTTGAATGAGGAATACATGGTTCGTCCAGGTTCGTTAGAAGCGCCAAGGAGTTTTACGCTTCGAGCAGATTATAAATTCTAAAAGAATTGAACTTTAAAACTACTTACTCACAAGGTGACTCGAAGTCACCTTGTGAGTAAGTAGTTTTAAAGTTCAATCACCTAAATCATCGCAAAATCCGGCTTCCGCTTCATCCACTTTCCTCTCGTAAAATCAGGAAAATTCATTGGCTGACTTCCCGTTGCAATACTTTGTTCAGACAAGCAAGTGATCGCCATCCAAGACGCAGCATCATAAACATCAATCGGAGGATTCTTTTTATTTTTTACAGATTCAACAAAATCATTGATAACGAAAAAATCCATTCCTCCATGCCCTGCTCCAGCAGCTTGAGCCTCATATTTTTTCCAAAGTGGATGATCGTATTTTTCCAAATAAGGTTTAGCATCTTCCCAACGATGTGGATTTGGACTTACACCTTCGAGGTACAAAGATTTGTTCACCGCCATCCAAATTCCTTTCGTTCCTTGCACTCTAAATCCTAAAGAGTACGGTCGAGGCAAATTAGTATCATGACTCAAAATAATTGACTCACCATTAAAAGTTTTAATCACCGTCGTCGTCACATCACCTAACTTGAATTCCACTTTTGCATTCGGATGATCCTTTCCACCCTTCGGATGATCGACCACATAATTATGCAATCCTCTCGCTTTGGAAGAAGTTGAAGTCAAATGCATAAATCGATTTCCTCGATTGATATTAGTGTACATCGCAACTGGTCCTATTCCATGCGTCGGATACAAATCTCCATCTCGATAAACGGAATGATTTGTTCGCCATTTAGATTCACTAAAACCTGTTTCCCCAAATTCAACTCCAGAACCGTAAGGAGTTTTTCCATCATTAAATTTAACATGCCGCAAGTCATGCTGATAGCCACCTTCCAAATGAATCATTTCACCAAACATTCCTTTCCGAACCATATTCAAAATCGCCATCACATCACGTCGATAACACACATTTTCCAAAAACATACAAGGCACGCCAGTTTCTTCGTAAGCGTTTACCAAGTCCCAACATTCTTGAATATCCGTTGCTCCACAAACTTCAGTCGCCGCAAATTTACCTGCACGCATGGCAGCCACCGCCATCGGAACATGCCACGTCCAAGGAGTTGCAATCAATACTGCATCAACCTCTGAAAGTTCCAACATTTTATGAAATGCCTCTTCTCCATCACCAAAGGTTTTAGGTGTTTTTTGACCAGCTTTGATGACCATGTCTTTCGCTCGTTGCAAAGAAGGCGCATGAATATCACACAACGCCACCACATTACAATCATCTCTTCGTAATAATAATCCAGTCAAACCTCGACCTCGCTCTCCTACTCCAATGACTCCAATATTCACTTTTCGATCATCTTTCCTTTGCAAAAAACTTGGCGTCTCACCGGAAGCCGTAGCACTAATTGGTAAACTCAAACCTGCTCCCGCCAAAGCTGAAGTAGTAATAAAATTCCTTCTGTTGATTTTCTTTTCCATAATTTAATTTAGTTTTGAGCAAGATAAAAAATCGCTTTAAAAATTTCACTAAAAATGCAAATTCAAATTTATACAGACGGTAGTTGTCATACTCAACAAAGAGTTGGAGGTTGGGCTGCCATCATTTTTTTGGAAGAAGAAAAAATTGAATTAAAAGGTTTTGTAATAAACACTACTCACAATGCAATGGAAATATTAGCGGTACTTAAAGCTTTAGATTTTTTAGAAAAAAAAGACACATCTCACAATAATTTTACAAAAATTGAAATCGTTTCCGACAGCCAATATGTGGTGAGAATTTTAGAACGAAAAGAAAAACTAAAGGCCAATAATTTTTTAACGAAAAAAAACAACCCAATTCGGAATGTTGATTTGGTAAAAGAGTTAATCAATCGAATCGAAACGCTTCCTCTCATTTTTACCAAAATAAAAGCACATCAAAAGAAAACAGACCAGATAAATTACAATCGCGTAGTCGATCAATTAGCAAGAAATGAAGTTAGAAAAATCACACAAAAATAGTTTTCATTAATTCTCTTCAGTCTTTTCCTTTTTCAACATTTTGAGATATTTAATCTTATGCTTATTTTGGAAAAGTAAAAACCAAAAAATTAAGATTTTGGCAAAGCAATCTGTCGCTATAAAATCTTAATATAATGAAAACACCTTAAAATGAAACACCCACTCTTCCTACTATCTTTCCTTTTATATTCCTTTTTTAGTTTTTCCCAACAATATGATTGCCCTGGATGCTCCCCTGATTCTACAGTTCAGTTACTTGCTCTACCTCTTGAAGGTGAAGATAGATTACAAGTATTAAAAACAGCTGTAAAAACACTTGGAGATATGGCCAAGGTATTGGAGGTTCTTAATGAAATTGAAAAATATGACAGAAAGGATTTACAAAAATATCAAATTCTCAAAATTGGCGTTGAATCTTATCTAGATGGAAACAAAGAAAAAGCTAATGAATATATTAAAAAATATATCAATGAGCAGGATAAGACAAAGGCTATCATGGGTATGGAAAGTGCTTTAGGATTAGTTCTCTTCACTATAAGTTCACTTGAGGAAAGACTTCAATATTTTAGTAAGAAACTAAAATACTATAAAACGAATGGACCACAAGAAAATATGGGTGCATGCTATCATGGACTAGGAGGATATTATTATCGAAAAGGAAACTATAATTTAGCCATTGGTTACTTCCTTAAATCGGTAGAAATATTTAAAGAATTTTCACCATTTGCATATGGCAATGAATTAGCAGTTATTGGTTTTCTTTATGGAGAATGGGGAAATACTACTAAGGCATTATTATATTCTAATCAAGCCATACCAATATTAAAAAAAGAAAAATTTTACTCCGTCGAATGTTATTCAAGAATTTCAGTTGCAAAGTTATATAAGAAACAAAACGAGTATAACAAGGCCATTGCTAAATTAACTGAAAACTTAAATCTAATAGAAAGCCTCCGGTCTAAAATGAATACCAATTTACAACAATTGGAAGTGTTAACTATATTGGAATTAGGACAGCTTTTTTTGGAAAAAAAAGAAATTAAAAAGAGTCTTCCTTTTCTAAAAAAAGCTGAAAGGATAGGTGATTCTTTAAATTTAAAAATCCGAGGAAATTATACCTCCTATGAAATTGATTACGCTTATTATCTTTATTATAACCAACTTGGTGATTATGATATGGCTGAATCAAAATTAAAGGATGCTTTAAAAAAGGCAGTAGCCATCGAGCATGAACCATTAACAAAAAAATATTACAAAGAACTTTCTTATTTCTATAACCAAAGAAAAGATTATGAAAACTCAAAAAAATATTCTTTACAGTATATCCAGCTTTCGGATTCCCTAACTAATGCCAATAATAAAAATATAATCGCTCAATATGAAATGGAACAAATGGATGAAGAGGCTCAAGTACAAATTGCTCTAAGTCAAGAAAGAAGAAAATCAGATCAGAGAAATCTAATGATCCTAGGGATTTTCTTTTTAATGATTACCCTTGGTTTTTATTCACGCATCCGATACATTCGAAATTCTCGTGCTAAAATGCAAGCAGAGCGAGATCGTTCAGAAAGTTTATTATTGAATATTTTACCTTATGAAGTAGCCGAAGAATTAAAGGAAAATGGAAAAACTGTCGCTAAAGATTTCCAAAAGATATCTATTCTTTTTACTGATTTCAAAGAGTTTACCAATGCGGCAGAACAAATGAATGCCCAAGATTTAGTATCAGAAGTAAATACTTGTTTTGAGGCCTTTGATCATATCACAGACAAGTATCAAATTGAAAAAATTAAAACTATTGGCGATGCTTATATGGCTGCTGGTGGTTTACATACTTCCTCTAACGAAAGTATAAAGAAAACCGTCTTGGCTGCTTTGGAAATGCAAGAGTTTATTTTTAATAGAAAAAAGAAATTAGAATCTGAAGGACAAGTGGCATTTGAGATGAGAGTAGGTATTCATACCGGACCTGTGGTTGCAGGAGTGGTTGGTGTTAAAAAATTTCAATATGACCTGTGGGGAGATACCGTAAATATTGCTGCAAGAATGGAAACCAATGGCGAAGTTAATCAGGTTAATATTAGTCAAAACACTTTTCAATTACTTCAAGAGGATTCCGATTTTACTTTTAAAAATAGAGGTAAAATAGAAGTCAAAGGAAAAGGAAATATGGAGATGTATTTTGTTCAAAAAAAATGAACTTTATTCGTTTGACGTTAGATGTTTTACGGTCATCCATATAATTTTATTTAGAATAAACTTTAAAGTTGATTTATTTTTTCAGGAATTATTTCTCTAAAATATTCAATAAAAGTTGACTCAAGTCCTTCCCTCTCGTCAATGTCATCATGTGAGAACCATCCTTGATTAAAAAATCATATTTCACTTTTTTAATGGGAAGCGTGTTGTCTTTATCTCCGTGAATATGAATTATTTTTTCATTATAACTTTCTCGTTTCCAGTTGATTATCATATTCACAGAGTGTTTCATAAATCGCTTGTCTTTATCTTCCAACATACTTTTAAACGTTTCTTTTTCTTTATTTCGATCAGGTTCAACGATGGGTTGCATCACTTTTGCCCCCCATTTCATCATGCCTTTTGGAACCAATTTATGAAGAGGAACGACCCGTTGAAAACGATAACGTTGCGGTAATTCTTTCCGACATTTTGCACTCGAAATGATAATCGTCTTTTCAGGTTTTAAAAAATCATTCATCTCTGTAGCCAACATTCCTCCCAATGAAGTCCCCATCAAAACAAACGATTGAGTCGTATCAATTTGAGTTGCCAACCTTCGAGCATAAGCCTCCATCTTCTCCCCTCTTTTTGGAATTTCATATCTCACAAAACGCACATCATAATTTTCTCCTAAATCAATATTATTAAAAAGTCGATGATCTGCACCTTGCCCTGGAATATAATAGACTACCATTTTAGTATTTTTATTTTGAGAAAAAACAATACAATTACAAAAAAATAAAATGGAAATAATTAATTTCTCCTTCATAAAAATCAAGTAAATATTTCAGTAAATTTAATCTGGTAAACTTTTTTTCAAAAAAAATTAAAACTCAGACACCCAAAACACAGTTTCATAGGTTCTTCCTTATAAACGTAAACTATTACCACTTTAGTCAATGGATGAAAAACAATTAATACAAGAATGTAGTAATCAAAATCGAAAAGCTCAAAAATTATTTTTTGAGACTTTCTACAAATCGGTTTTTCGATTAGCAAAAAGGTATTTGGTGGATCATCATGAAACGGAAGATGTCGTAATTATTGTATTTAACAAGGCGCTAAAAAATATTTCTCATTTCGAATATCGAGGAGAAGGAAGTTTGATAAAATGGATGAATACCATCACCATCAATGAAAGTATCAAGGCCATCAAAAAAGTAAGACCCATTCATTATCAAGATGAAATCAAAATGGATGAATCTGTGGTCTTTGAGAACTATTCATTGGACATAGAAAAAGTGAATAGAATATTAGAGCGAATGCCCAAAGGTTATCGAACCGTTTTCAATCTTTACGCTATTGATGAATATAGCCATAGTGAAATTGCTGAGATCTTAAACATCAGTAGAAATACCTCAAAATCACAATTACTTAAAGCTAGAAAATTCATTATCCAAGAACTTAATAAAGGAAAAGAATATGGAACATAATGAAATGGATGATTTATTCAGAAAAATGATCAAAGAAGATATTTCTGAATTAAACGATCAGGAAAGAGTTTCCAAAATTGATATTTGGAATGAGCTTGATGTGCCTAGTCGAAAACGTAATTTTCATTTTTGGAAAATCGCAGCAGCTATTTTACTTCTGCTTTGGGGCGGAACAGGTTGGTTTTTTTCCAATAAAATTAATCATAAGAAACAAGAGTTTACACAGCTTCAAAATAATTATGAGGAGGTAAAAAATAAATTAACCTCTCTTGAATTTACTTATAAAAGTGAAGAATTAGCTAATAAAATTATAAAGGAAAACTTAAAAGAACCTAATAAAACAACCGAGACTTCGACCATTCCAGTTATTCAAAAAGAAGTTATTGAAAAAATAGTTTTGGTACATGACACCATTTTTATCAACCAAAATATTTCCCCAAAACAATTAGTACAAGTAGTCAAAGATACCGTATTCATTGAGGTTCCTGTCAAAGCACCTTTTAAAATGACTGAGTTAAAAAACAAAAAAGAACAGTCACCTAAATACCAACCAAAACCAAAAACACCTTCTAAAATCGAATTTGTTTTTGGAAAAAAACCATTAAAGAAACCTATTCTCCAAAATAAATTAATTATTATTAACGAAAATGAAGTAGCTAAAAAAACTACAAAAACCAATAGTAGTTTAATTAAGATTCCTATTAAAAATTAAAATAATACAAAATGAAATATTTAATCACTACAGTTATGCTGTGGGCTGGAATACTCTTGCCCAATTCTACAGCTCAAGAATTGGATCTTTATATTGAAAACGCATACAATCAAATTTTTTCTAATAATCAAAACACCTTAGGTGACACCTTAAACATATTTAATCAAGATGAATTATTTATAACAATTGGTACTTCTAACATTCAAAAACTTAAACATTCAGCAGACATTTACAATTTGATTTCAGATTTTAAAACCAACCTAAGTTCTGTCATCAATCAAGTTCCTAGATATGATATTTTTACCATCGCATATGTGAAAAATCAAAGTCTAAAAGTTGAAGAGGTAAAAGGAATTGTAAAATACCAAGTTGAAAATGGCGAAATGGTCAAAGCTCATAATCAGAGTACAGTTCATTTATTTACAGAAAATTTACACGTAATTTTTTATGTAAATGAGTTGGAAGATCTTCAAACAAGAAATTACAACTCCATGATAAAAAGCGCTTTTGCCAAAGTAAAAAGAGGCGCAAATTTCCGTCAAAAAATTAACTCACCTCGTAATGAATTTTTCTACTCTTATTCCAAAGGTAAATTGGTCGATGGATATGAAAAAGTGAAATTTGCCAATCGATTTAGTTTGGTGGTTGGTGGTACTATCGGTTTCTTTAAATCTAATCCTATTTATGAACTAAATACTGGATTAGGATATAATTTTGGTGTAAAAAATAAACGTATGGCCTATTTATTTTTAGGACAATTATATCAATATAATTCTGATTTAGAAAGACCTGAAATGGCGAACATCTACGGAGTAGGATTTAAGCCAAATAAACGTGGAAGTATAAGTTTTGGCCTCGTTCAGACAGAGGACTTTAAAACATTAGAATCCGAAACACGATTCGATGACTTAAAATATAGATTAACATTTACAGGATATCCTACCAAAGGGGTTTCTGTATCTGGACATTTTTATTTTGGTGATTTTTTTGATGACGATTCTATTGATGCTTTTCCTTCGATAAGTTTCGGTTTTGGATTTTAACTCTAATCAAACTTCAAACATAGTTGGTAAATTTTATAAAAATAATTACAAAAAATAGTATCCATTCTTATTTTTGTACGTCACAAAAAATGTGATGATAAATATTTGAAAATATATTATTTCTAAACCTTTATTTAATTAAAAAAAGAACAACATTATGTTAGACAAAATTATGGAACAATTAGGCGGCGAAGTTGCTGAACAAATTGCAGGAAAAGCAGGAGTATCTTTAAACCAAGCAAAAGGAATGTTACCATTTGCTCAAGAAAGTCTTCAAGAGGGATTGATGTCTCAAGTAACTGGAGG
>CAJQQY010000275.1 GCA_905480595.1 uncultured Saprospiraceae bacterium
AAAATAATGATCAGCTAATTTGGCTTTTATATCCAAACTATCTTCAAGTCGATCCATTTGATTATTGACTAAAGCTGCTTGAAAATCAGTTAATCTATAATTTAAACCAGCCGCTACAAATTCAGCTTTTCCATCAACAAAACCGACACCATGATTTCTTAGTGTGCGTAATTTCTCCGCTAGTTTGTCATCATTGGTCGTCAAAAATCCACCTTCACCTGAGGTAATTGCTTTTCGAGGATGCAATGAAAATGAACCAATATTGCCAAAGCTGCCTGAATTTTTATTTGAAATATGAGCACCTAAGGCACAAGCTGCATCTTCAATTACATGCAGTTGATTATTTTTTGCAATAGATAGAATTGCATCCATATCACTCATTAATCCAAATTCGTGAACAGGTAAAATGGCTTTGGTTTTGGAGGTTATTTTATCTTCAATTTGAGCGACATCAATATTACAAGTAGCTAAATCAATATCAACAAAAACTGGTGTTGCACCGACTACTTCAATGACGTTCGCCGTTGCGATATAAGATAGAGCTGGCAAAATAATTTCATCTCCAGGTTTAATTCCCAAAGCTAATAATGCAAGGTGCAAAGTAGCTGTTCCGTTGGAAGCAGCAATGGTATGTTTTACTCCGAGGTATTTACTTATTTTTTGTTCTAAAGCTAAGACTTCCTTCCCTTGCACCAACATCCCAGATTGCAGAACATTGACAACTTTTGCAATGTCTTCTTCTGTTAAATTAACTTTTAATAAAGGGATGAAATCCATGATTAAATTAACGCTTTAAAATATTCAGCAGTATGTAAAATTCCTTCGTCCAAATCGACCTTAGCTTTAAAATCAAGTAGCTCCTCCGATTTTTTTACACTTGGAATTCTTAATTCAATATCAGCTGACAAAGGCGGTTTATGAGAAATTTTAGAATCAGATTTTAGCACTCGACAAACGGTTTGAGCTAAACCCAAAATGGTGGTAATCGCTCTAGCATTTCCAATGTTAAAACTTTCTCCAATAGCTTTTGGTGATTCAATACATCGTTGGATGCAATCCACAAAATCATCTACATAGCACCAAGCACGAATTTGGTTGCCATCTCCATTGATAAATATTTCCTCGTTTTTCAAGGCTTTTTTTATGAAAATTTGCAATGCACCTTCACCAGTTTGACCAGGACCATATACATTAAATGGTCGAACGGTAACAGTTGGTAAATTATATTGGCGGTGGTAGGCATGAGCCAAATGTTCGCCAGCCAATTTACTTACTGCATAAGTCCAACGAGCTTCTCCAGCTGATCCTGCAACAGTTTGGTCGCCTTCCGCAGATTTAAAAGCCATTGAGCCAAAAACTTCTGAGGTAGAAAAATCAATAAATCGATCTGTGATATTATTTGCTTTGGCTGCTTTTAGTGCATTGGCAGTACCAATCATATTTACTTCCATAGTCGTTACTGGATTTTTGATCACAGTATCAATACCAGCAATTCCGGCAGCATGAATAACAATGTCAGTACCTTTCATTGATTTCTCTAAAAGGGCATAATCCAAAACATCTCCTTTGATTATGGTCAGGTTCTCTGCGTTTGCGACGCTGCTGTTTGTTAGCGTATCTCGATGAAAATTATCATAAACAGTTATATTGTTTTTTTCAATATAAAGTTTGATTATTTTGTTGGCTATAAAACCAGCGCCACCTGTGATAAATATATTTTTACCTTCTACCATAATTTTTTTGATAGTTTTTTTTGTAAAATGTCTATATTGAACTTTTAAATTAAGTCATTCTAAAATGATGGCGCAAAAGTAGGTAAGTTTAATTATAATCTTTTATAAATAATGGATTTTTAGAAAACAACCTTCTGAATATTTCTAATCAAAACAAAAAGACAAAACGATGGATTTAAGGAAACCTTTTGATACGATTAAAGATGAGTTTTTAGATGATGCTGCATTTTTGATATTAAGGATAGGACTGGGATTTGCTATGATATTTGGTCATGGTTGGGGAAAATTGATAAGGTTGACAAGTGGTGCGGAGATTAAGTTTATGGAGTTTTTAGGAATATTTAGTCCAAAGATGACACTTGCTTTAGTGGTGTTTTCTGAAGTAGTTTGTAGCATTTTCTTGATACTTGGATTATTTACGAGATGGGCAGCTTTCTTTTTATTTTTTACGATGTGTGTAGCTGTCTTTTATAAACATTTTGGAGATCCGTTTGGGAAAGTTGAAAAAGGATTTATGTATATGGTTGGTTATTTAGCCATCTTTTTAGCAGGGGCAGGTAACTTTTCTTTGGATGCTAAATTTGAAAGAGCTCATTAAAAAATATCTTTTCAAAAAAATAAAACCTTCCAGGATTTCAAATCCTGGAAGGTTTTATTTTTCAATTAACTAATCTTTAACGACTATTAAAGTTTAAGTTAAAGGTACTTCTATAATTTGTGTCTTCTTTATTTCTCAATTAATTTGTTAGAAAAAAGAGCATGATACAAAAATACACTTCTTTTTCCTTCAATCAATTTTCACTTTTATTTTTTTTATTGGTAGCGGTATTTTTATCAAGTTGTAGAAGAGATGATCCAGCCGATCAATGTTTTGATAATCGAACGGATGAGCCGATTGATATTTACATTGATGGGATTTATGATTTTACTATTGATGAAGATTCTCAGGATTGCTTTTTCTTTGAAGATGGATGTTTTGATTGGTATGCCGAGGGTGTTTTGTCAGGGTATTATCTAGAAGGAACATTTTGTGTGGGAGCTGGGAATTTTTCAAGCACAATAGTTATTGATGATTAATATGTAGAGGTTCGCTTAAGCTGACCTGAAAAAATAACGAATTGAATTTTTTCCAAAAAGAATGGGTAGTTTTAGCCTAGAGGCAAATAAAAAAAAGTTCGCTCCTTTTTTACAGTCAGCTAAAGTGGACGGCCACATGCTAAAATTTATATTGCACCTGCATTTCAAATGCCGATCGAATATTTCCTTCGATAAAATTATTTCCGCTTCCGATTCCCTTTGGATTTTCTAGAAATCCATTTTCTATAGTTTTTTCTAAGTTTAAAAAAGTACGTTCGTATCGTGCTTCAATTGACCATTTAGGATGTGGTCGATATCTTAAATTTACATAAAATCGAGTGCCTCGACCTGAATAAGCTGGAATAGAAAACGTGTATAACAAATCATTTTCATAAGCATAAATCCGAGTATCAAAATCATTATCAAAAATGGCAAATCGAGCAGTAAAGGAAAGTGGGAATTGATTTGATTTAAAACCAATATCCTGATAAAGCATATACCCTTGTTTCGATGGCTCTATTTCATTATCAAAAAACGACCATTCTGCTCGCGTTCTTAAAACGATAGATTTGCTGATTGAATTTGAGATATGAATTCTAAATTGAGTTCGCGTATTATCGGTGATAAAGTCAATTGGGGTTTCATTCGAAGGAGCATTTCTTCCTTTGATTTCATTTCTAAATTGAAGATAGGCTTCCATTCTACGCTTGCGTTTATAAGTCAGACGCGTAAAATATTCCACCCCTTTGGATGGTGCATCTACATTGAATCTCAACCAAGGATGCTTCCATGTATCAAAATAAAATCGCCAATCCCAATTTTTATTTAAGTTTAATTGTAAGCCTAAGAAAAGTCCATTTTCATTGGCTCCCTGAGTTGTCTCAGCGAATGGACGATTATTAAGTGCATGAAAATCTGCGGGTAAATGCCGGTGCAAAATAGACATACTCACTCGACGATCTAATCCGATATAAACGCCATTTACGGAAGCAACACTACCATTTTGGCTAGTAGCCGCTTCTCCAAAAAACTTAAAGTTTTGAATCAAAAAACCATAATCCATACTCACGTTAAATAATTCGTCACCTCTAAACGTGAATTGATTATATGGTTGATTAGTTCTATTAAGTGGTTTATCTAATCGATGATAAATGGTATTTAAAGCTACATGCCAGGTGTCTTTTTGGTATCGAACTTTTCCTCCAGTTTGGAGTAATCCAATCTGCTTTTCATCTTCAATTTCTCCTTGGGTGGCATGAAAACCTGATAGCTGGAGAGAACTTGTTAGGATTTCGAATTCCCCAAAATCAATATCGGTAGAATCCGGTTCGAAAATATTTCCATCCACTCGTCGGTAAGAACCAAAGGCAGTTACTTCCAGGTTATCGGATAAACCAATCGTGGCTCCAATCCCTCTGAAAAATAAAATTTCATTCAGGGAAGAAAATTGTCTCAAGGTTCTTCGGTTCCGGTCTACTTTTAAAACCTCTGAGCCTTTACCTCCAGCAAAGCCAGAATAAGCAATCAATCCTTGTCCCATACTGACTGAAAAATCACCTAAGGCTAAACTTTTAATTCGACTGGAGTAATCATTTAGAAAAATATGAGCAGAGTAAAAATCAAATCCATGTTTATTACTTCCTTTGAAAAAAGCTTCTCGTGTGTCCTTCTCTGCGGTAAATCCGTAACTAAATTTATTTTCAAATCGGCCTCTCATTCTCATTAAGAATCGGTCAGGTGATCCTTCAAACGCTGGATTCTCAGAATTTGATTGAGTGGTAAATCCTCTTTCAAGTTCAAGTGGTCTAACCCATTTCATTTGCAAGGTTCGTTTACTTTCAGCGAACATGGAACCGATCGATTTTTGATAATCTTTTTCACCGCTTACTTTGACAAAAGGAGAGATGATTCGAATTGTTTTTAAATCAAAACCAGGGATGGCTTGCAATTCATAAATAGAAATTAGTTCACCAACCTTTTTTTTATAAATAAAAAACTCTTGAATTTGGATTTGATTGAGAAGGAAAAGGTCTTGAAGGTCAGAGATAGTTGCATTGTTCAAATTCAATGGACTTTGAGCAAAAGCTTGTAAACTTTCAAAAACAAACACTAAATCACTTGCATCAATATCCTCATTGCCTTGCAATAAATCTTCGATCACAATAATATCGACATCTGGATAGTCACTTTGTTGCCCCCACGAAATGGTGACAGGAAAGGTGAAAGCTAGAAGGAGTGAGTAATATAAAGTCTTTTTTCCCAACATAATTTCGGATTAAAATGGGAAATTACGAATTGCGTTTTTCATTGCAAAAGAATCAGCAAAATGAATTATTATTTTAGGGAAACTGGAATCCAAAGTTCTTGATTCGCATCTGGTGATTTTTGTTGCACTTTCTCACTAAGTATATCAAAATGAGGTCGATCATCTAAATTAAATTCAGAGTTGGGAAGCCAGGTAGAATAGATATAATTAAAAATTTCTGGATTCGGAATATGTCCTTTAATGGTGAAAACAACATATTTTCCTGAAGGTAAAGTGAACTGTTCCATTCCTTCTGGGGTGTTATCAAAATTTGGAACTTCTACCAAAGCATGTTTTTTAAAATTAGTAGTTGGATTAAACTTTAAAAAATAACCTTTTGGGTAAATAATTAAATCAAAAACATCATGGTTTTTATAATTTAAAATTTCTTTTTTTCGAGGCATAAAAGTACTGAAGAGTTGGAATGTTTTATTTTCAACTAATGACATTTCAATTGACATTCCTATAAAATATTTCTCGTCGATTTGTTCGATTCGTGGTTCCATATTTCTTTTTTAAATTTATGCTCAAGAACAAAAAAAATCCTTGCACTTTTTAGAATGCAAGGATTTTTTTTTTTTTAAGCGAAATTTCAATCAGATTAAATTATGGTTGAAACACTATCCGAAATTTTTGCTTGGTTCAATCGATCATCTTCAATCCATGCGGCAATAATATCACCCATTTGAGAGCAAGTATATTTTATATCAGGATGAAGATCAGGAGTACCTATTCCTTTTGTCAAACAATAAGCAACAGCATTTCGAACAGTTCTAGCTTCTTTGTGCATATCAAAAGTTTCTAACAATAATGCTACAGAAAGAATTGTACCGATTGGGTTTGCAATATCTTGACCAGCAGCTTGTGGATAAGAACCATGAATTGGTTCGAACAAAGATGTCTTTTCACCTATCGAAGAAGAAGGTAACATTCCCAACGAACCAGTCAATACACTCGATTCATCAGAAATAATATCTCCAAACATATTGCTTGTCAAAATAACATCAAATTGTTTTGGTGCGATAATCATTTGCATTGCTGCATTATCGACAAACATAAAATCTAATTTTACTTCAGGATATTCTTTTGCGATATTTCGAACCGTTTTTCTCCAGAGTCTTGAAGTTTCTAAAACGTTTGCTTTATCAACCAGGGTTACTTTTTTTCTACGATTCATTGCTGCTTTGAAGGCCAAATGCGCAATGCGTTCCACTTCCATAACATGATATTCACATTTGTCAAAAGCTGACATTCCATCTTCACTCAGGTATTTTTCACCAAAATAAATTCCACTTGTCAGCTCGCGATAAATAACCATATCTACGCCTCTAATATTTTTTGGTTTGAGAGGGGAGAGGTGCAATAAATTTGGATGAGTAGCTACCGGACGAATATTGCAAAACAATCCAAGACTTTTTCTCAATCGTAAAAGTCCCTGCTCAGGACGAACTTTTGCATCTGGATTATTATCATATTTTGGATCTCCAATAGCTCCAAACAAAATAGCATCAGCCTCCATACAAGTAGCTAAAGTAGCTTCAGGCAATGGATCACCTGTATTATCAATTGCGATTGCACCAACATCAGCGTGGCAATAAATAAATTTATGACCAAATCTTGAAGCAATAGCATTCAATGCTTTTTTTCCTTGCTTGATTACTTCTGGTCCGATTCCGTCGCCTGCTAAAACTGCGATTTTCTTTTCCATGGATTGGTTTTAATTATATTTGGTTAAACTATTTCTATTTTAAAAAATGACTTGCGTTTTTTCGAAAGCTTCAATTTTATCTTTTTTGGAAATTAGATAATCAATATCGTCGTATCCATTAATAAGGCACATTTTTTTGTAAGGATCAATTTCAAAATCCTCTGATTTTCCATTATCTAAGATAGTAATTCTTTGGGCTTCTAAGTCTACAATTACGTCAGTTTTTGGATTTTGTTCAATGCTTAGAAATAAATCATTTAAAAATTCTGGCGAAACTGTAATTGGTAAAAGACCGTTATTTAAAGCATTTCCTTTAAAAATGTCAGCAAAAAAACTGGATACAACTACTCGAAATCCATAATCATATAATGCCCAAGCTGCGTGTTCTCGACTAGAACCACAGCCAAAATTTTTGCCTGCGACTAATATTTCTCCACTATAAGTTTTATTATTTAAAATAAAATCTTTGGGTGAATCATCTTGATTGTATCGCCAATCCCGAAACAAATTATCACCAAATCCTTCTCGTGTTGTTGCTTTTAAAAAACGAGCAGGGATGATTTGGTCGGTATCGATGTCTTCCATTGGAAGTGGGACAGCGGTGGTATTTAGTTTTGTGAATTTTTCCATTTTTGATTGTTTGTTATGTAGAGGTCAGCTAAAGCAGACCGCTACCTTATAATAGACTTCTTACATCTACAATTTCTCCCATCACGGCAGTTGCTGCAGCCATTAATGGACTTGCTAAAATGGTTCTAGCACCTGGACCTTGTCGACCTTCAAAATTTCGATTTGAAGTAGAAATACAATATTCTCCTTTAGGAATTTTATCTTCATTCATGCCTAGGCAAGCTGAGCAACCAGGCTCTCGTAATTCAAATCCTGCCGCTTCAAATATTTTATCTAAACCTTCTTTTTGAGCCTGTAATTGTACTTGTTTTGAACCAGGTACAATCCAAACTGTAGTATTTTCAGCCTTTGATTTTCCATTGACAAAATCTGCTACAAGACGTAAATCTTCAATTCTAGAATTAGTACAACTACCAATGAAAACATAATTTACTTTTTGTCCGATCAATGAATTTCCTGTCTTGAAATTCATATATTCTAAAGACTTGTCGTAAGATTTTGTATTGCCCAAATCAACTGGTGCAGGAATTGCTTCGTTGATTTTTATGCCCATTCCTGGATTGGTTCCATAGGTAACCATTGGTGCAATGTCTTCTGCTTGGAAATGATATTCTTTGTCAAATTCCGCATCTTCATCTGTGAAAAGTGTTTTCCAATGTGCAACTGCCTCGTCAAATTTATCACCTTGCGGAGCAAATTTTCGTCCTCGGATATAATCAAAAGTTTTTTCATCAGGAGCAATCAAACCACCTCTTGCACCCATCTCAATACTCATGTTACAGATAGTCATTCTAGCTTCCATCGAAAGCGATCGAATAGTCGAACCAGCGTATTCGATGAAATATCCAGTTCCACCTGATGCAGTTAATTTTGACAAGATGTATAAAATAATGTCTTTGGATAAAACACCATTTTGTAACTCACCATCAATGGTGATTCGCATGCGTTTTGGTTTTTGCAATAGTAAACATTGTGTCGTCATCACTTGCTCCACCTGACTTGTTCCAATTCCAAAAGCAATACTTCCAAAAGCACCATGTGTTGATGTATGACTATCTCCACAAACGATGGTCATCCCCGGCCGAGTGATTCCCAATTCAGGGCCAATAACATGAACGATGCCTTGATATTGATGACCTAAACCATAAAGTTCGATTCCGAATTTTTCGCAATTTTCAATTAAAGTATTGACTTGAGTTCTTGAAAGCGGATCAACAATAGGAAGATGTTGATTGAGAGTAGGAACATTGTGATCTGCTGTGGCAACAATTTTTTCTTTTCGAAATAAGGGTACTCCACGTTTTTCTAAACCTGCAAAGGCTTGTGGGCTAGTCACTTCATGGATGAAGTGTTTGTCGATGTATAAAATATTGCGACCACCATCGACTGTATCGACGATGTGTTGTTCCCATATTTTATCGAATAGTGTTTTTTTCATTTATTAGAAATTTGGATAATCATAAGGTATAAAAAAAAAGTCGGGCTTTCATGAGCCCGACGACCTAACCAAATATAATTATTGAACGTACATTTTTAAGTCAACATTTTAATTAATGAGCAGAAGAAGGAACTCTTGCCAAACTAGTCACACATAATTGATATAATGCTTCTTCACCTACTTCTTTCATTTTATCTGCTAGCGTTAGAAATTTTTTGTACAAAACATCTAACTCTTTTTTAGTTACACTGAAACCAATTTGCTTTGCTCGGTAAGCTAAAGCTGCTCGACCACTTCTTGCAGTCAAGACAATTAATGATTGTTCCACTCCAACGTCTTTTGGATCCATGATTTCATAAACCTCTCTTTTCTTAATTACTCCGTCCTGATGAATTCCTGATGAATGTGCAAATGCATTTGCTCCAACGATAGCTTTGTTTGGTTGAACATTGACACCCATTTTCTCAGAAACTAACTGACTCGTTGGGTAAAGTAATTTTGTATTTATATTGTTATGAAGATTCATGTAGCTATGCTGACGCATAATCATCACTACTTCTTCAAGAGATGTATTTCCTGCTCGTTCGCCGATACCATTAATAGTACATTCGATTTGTCGAGCACCATTTTGAATTCCTGCGATTGAGTTTGCTGTTGCTAATCCCAAGTCATTGTGGCAATGAGTCGAGATAATTGCCTTGTGGATATTTTTTACATTTTCTTTTAGGTATTTTATTTTTTCGCCATACTCAGCGGGTAAACAATAACCAGTTGTATCTGGAATATTTACAACCGTTGCACCAGCAGCAATGACCGCTTCGATCACTTTTGCCAAATATTCATTTTCAGTTCGACCAGCATCTTC
>CAJQQY010000276.1 GCA_905480595.1 uncultured Saprospiraceae bacterium
TCTAAAAAAGAGTGCAAATGTAATTTTTAATCAATAAGTAAACAACTAAATGGGGGAGAAGTTCAGGGGAATATCCAATATCGATCAAGGAATAACCAATAATGAAGTTTGTCTCCAAGGTGTTGATTTACGATAGTTGGATATTGGATATTCAAAAAACTATTTTTTCCTGAGCGAAGGAATCAGCCGATTCCGAACACTCGGGCTCATTCCAGCATAAACCAACAACAAAAATTCTTCATTCGTAATATTCACCGCATTGATAAAATTGGTTCTAAAATCTGTCAACGCATTCTGGCTATCATAACCTCGAATCACTTGATTATGAACTGCTTTACTTTTCGGTTTTCCAAAATCTAAAATTACTCGAATTGGAATTGGGTTTTCATAAGGCATGTGAAATAAATGAATTCCTTCTTCTCCTTTTAGAAAACTAAAAAGAGAATATCCTTCTAAATGAATCAAATGATTTTCTTTATCTGACTCCTTTTCCAAATGAAGATATTCGAATAAGTTATCGTATAGTTTAAATAGGTATTCAATTTGTTCATTGCCAGAATTGTGGATGGCACTTTCAAATCGAATGGTCACTTTTTGAATTTGGCTTTTAATAAAGTTTTTGGAAAAGAGTTTTAGAAATGCGACTTCCAAGTAGCTATTTAAGAACTCAGTTTGAATGGTATTGTATTGTATGTTAGTTCGATTATAAATTTCACTTATTTCCGCCAAACCTTCTTGTTGGAAAAATAAATCCTTGTAATTTTCTTTTAAAATCTTGTCTGAATTACTCCAGATGGTATTTCGTTTTAGCCGCAAAGGAATCGCAGGGTCGAGATGAAATTTTTTGTCTCTAAAACCAAGAGAAAGGTGTTGAATTCTTTCCTTCGTTTCCGCAATTTTTTCTTTAAAACTATAATGATGACTTTTGGAATAATCGACGATAGCATGATCTTCCGAGTCATCGCTTTCCATTCTTTGGATCTGTCTTTGAATTGTTTCCAGAACTCGAATTAAACGCAGATAAAAACCTTTTCCTTTTTCAGGTTCAGGCAATTCAGGAAACCAATCTTCTTCCAAAGGTGCGACAAACTCTAATGGAGAAATTTTTGGTACTAGCCGATTTTTAAATAAAGATATTTCAAATAAAATTGGACTAGTGGAATAATTACTTACTAACTGTGCGGCAGTTAATGCAGTCAAATCCTTTTCAATTTGGCGCTTCAAAGCACGTCCACCCATCCGAGAATTAAAGCCTCGACGAGCCACCCATTCTAATGCATCTGCCTCGATATTTAAGATGGTGGTTCTTCTTACAAATCCATCTCTGGACAATAAATCTTTGATTTGCAATCGAGCAATGTCCAAAATGTGTTGAATCTCCAATGCATTGAAAATCACAATTTCATCGATTCGATTGACAAATTCTGGACGGAATTTATCTTCCACCGCCTTGCGATAAATGGCGCCATCATCTTGATTAGCAGTTCTAAAACCTGCTTGCCAAGAAACTTGATTAGCTCCAATATTCGAAGTCATGATGATAATGATATTGGAAAAATCAATGGTACGTCCTAAGCTGTCAGTCAGTCGAGCATCGTCCAAAAGTTGTAATAATAAATCCAAAACTTTTGGATGCGCTTTTTCAATTTCATCCAATAATACAACTCCAAAAGGTTGATAACGAACCTTTCCAGTCAATTGTCCTTCTGGATTTTGAGCATCACCAATTAACCTTTGAACAGCAGTATGATCGATAAATTCGTTCATGTCAAATTGCATCAAAGAGGATTCACTTCCAGTCAAAAACTTTGATAAAACTTTTGCTGCTTGTGTTTTTCCAACTCCAGTCGGCCCAATAAACATAAAGGATCCAAGCGGTTTGTCAGGAGTTGTCAATCTAGCCTTAATAGTATGAATGACATTCGCAAGTGTAGAAACTGCTTTAGGTTGACCTACTAAGTGTTGACTAATTTTTTGATAAAAATCTTCCTCTTCAGTCGTATTTGGCAAATCAAAAATATCTTGATTGAGTCCGCTAAAAGTTTCAAATTCAGCGCGCACCTCAGGCACATCAATTCTTTGACCTCTATGTTTCACCGCCAACTGACGCATGATATTTATGATACTTCCAGGAAGAGATTTTCGTTTTAAATAGTTTCTTCGAAAATCAAAAAGAGACTGAACAGCTTTTATAGAAATGGTGCAATTATGTTGGTTTTCTAAAACCTTTCGATTTTCGAGTGCCATCCTTGCAGCGTCTTTTAGGTCAGGTTCTTCCATTCTAATCAACTGAAAAAGATCAGCGTAACGTCGATCCTTTTCCTGAATAATTTTCCATTCTTCAGGAGTAGCTAAAATGACGAGTTGGATTAATCTTTTTTCCAAATAAGGTTTAAGCACATCATTAACCGTCATTTTATTTTGAGCAGATTTTCCAATGTGTAACATGGAAACCGCATTGTCGATTAAGATAATTGAAGAGCCTTTATTTTTGGAATATGGATTTTTGATAAAATTCAAAACCGCTTCCATCCTTTTTTGCCACATTCCCACGATGCTCATTCCTGTAATAATTCGAGTTGGATCGAGGTGCCAAATTGTTCGAGACTTCTTTTCAAATTCTAGAATGTGTTGATACAACGTTTCGTGGATTACACTTTTTTTACCAACACCTTCTTTTCCAACAATGGCGATTGGCGTATTTTTAAATGGTTGATCAAATAAAAGTCTCTCCAATTGCTCGATCATTTTCTCTTGATAAAACGCTCGATTTAAATCAGTAGGATATTCGTTATTTAAGTTTTTAGAAATCTTCCAAACTTCTGTTTCTCCATCCATTTTTTCATCTGAAGAAAAGACATCGCTAAATGCTCCTTGGTTTCGAGAGATAAATGAAAAATCATCGTGAACTGCTTGAATTGGAATTTCTACCGAGGTAACAAATTCCTTTTCGGGAGAAGTGTAATCATTAAAATCAAAATCACTTGGATCGTTGGCTTGATATTTTTTTAATAACTGACTAATTACTTTGGTGGCTTGTTTTTCAAGATTGAATCGGTTCTTTTTATTATTCTCTACGATATACATTGCGCCATTAAAATGGGGCAATGAAGCAAACGTAATTTTATTCAATTCAAAGAAAGCAATTCCAAACCTTCCATCCTGATCTTTTTTCCCAGGAATTGGAATTGTTAAATTAAAAATTTGAAAGTCAATCGTTGGGTTAAATCTGAACCAAATTAAATCATCTAGCGTATCACTCTCCAGCACATATCCTTTTACCACATTTTGAATTGCTGATTTCATTTTTGATACTGAACCTTCAAATCTAGGATGCACGTAACTTGTAAAACTAAAGAAAAGAGGAGTAGATTGATACTGTTCTTTTCCTTCATTTTTGACAAGGCTAACAAGCGCTGGAAATTCTAAATTTAATGGTATCGTATTATTCATTGAAAATGAAATCGAATTAGATTTTTTGTTGAGAAAATAATTTTAATCTTTAAACTAAAAAAGAGTTGAAATTAAGAAAAACTCAGCAAATATTTAATTACATATAAATTGGTGATAAAGAATATTTTTAATAAGTTTATAATTCCCTTTAATAAACCAATATGAAGTGAGTGCATTACTTCCTTTTAAACTACATTTCATTATAGATTTTTTAGAGTAAGATATAAAAGATTGATTATCAGTTTTTTATGCTGAAATAATTACAACACTAAATATTAACCAAATAGAGCGAATGGGCGAAAGTTATAAATATCCGAAATCAGATAATTTTAAGTTTAGGGAACTTAAAGTGTATTCATCGACTGAGTGGTTAGCTGATAATAAAAAGAAATATCGGCAGGTGTTTGACCGCTTCGAAATTTCCTATGTGTATGCTGAATTGTCCTTTTACAATAAAATGTATGATGAAGAGGATTGGGAAATAGAAGTTGAGTTAAAATGTTTTTCCCTTAAAAAAGGTCGCAAGGAATTGTGCTCATTGCCTTTTCGAAGGAAGGTGAGTAAATATGATCCAACTGTTTACATTCGGGAAGGTTGGGGAAATAAAAAGGAAGGTGTTTTTTGGAAAAAAGGCACTTATTATTGGGAGGCTTGGGTAGAAGGTGAAAAGGTAGCAACTAAATATTTTTATGTCGAAGATGCAGGGACAGAGGAATATGATGGAACGAGTGGATACTTAAGTGTTCAATCTCTTAAACTTTATGAAGGGCCTTATGATGATGTGACAAAGGATGATCGAGTTTATTTAAAAACCTTTAGTAGCGAAGAGACTCGATATATTTATGTTGAAATATTATTGAAAAATGAGCACGTCGATAAGAATTGGCAATGTGAATTGTACACAAAGTTTTACAATAACGCTCGCGAGTTAAAAGGCCAAGTCGTCCGACTACAAAGGGTCGAAAAGAAAGATGAATATATTAAAATGACTGCTGGTTGGGGATCGAATGTCAAAGGTTCATGGAGAAGAGATTCTTACACCGCAGATTTGATTTTTATGGATCGATTGATTGCGACGATTCCGTTTGAGATTGATGATGATTTTGAAGAGGGAATTGCTGGAGTGCTTTTGCCAAATCAGCAAGCGCCAGTAATTTTGTCCAATGAATTTGAACAGAGGCAAACCTTTGAAGAGGTGATGGTTAAAATGGATAACCTTATTGGTTTGACAGAAATCAAACAGCGAGTTCGAGATCATGCTCAATATATTCAGTTTTTGCAATTGAGAAAAGATAAAGGATTTGAGGAAAAAGAGGAAATCAACGTTCACTCTGTCTTCGTTGGAAATCCTGGAACTGGAAAAACGACTGTTGCTAAAATGATGGGACAGTTGTATAAAAAAATGGGATTGTTGACTAAAGGTCATGTTCATGAAGTGGATCGAGTTGATTTGGTTGGTGAATATATTGGACAAACGGCCCCTAAAGTGAAAGAGGCGATTGAGAAAGCAAGAGGTGGTGTTTTATTTATTGATGAAGCGTATTCTTTAGCTCGCTCAAATGATGATAGTAAAGATTTTGGACGAGAAGTGATTGAAATTTTAGTTCGGGAAATGTCGAATGGAAAAGGAGACATGGCAGTCATTGTTGCTGGTTATCCAAAGGAAATGAAACATTTTATGGATTCAAATCCAGGATTGAAATCTCGGTTTAAATTGAATTTTGAATTTACTGATTACTTACCTCAAGAACTTTCTCGAATTGCAGAATTTGCAAGTTTAGAAAAAGGTGTCAAGTTTACACAAGAAGCAAAAGCTAAAATTGATGCACTTATTACTAATGCATTTCGAAATAGAGACAAGACATTTGGTAATGCTCGCTTCGTTCATGACTTAATCGAGGAAGGAAAAATTAATCTTGGGTTACGTGTCATGGCAGGTTCGAATCCTAGAAGTTTGGATTCAGAGCAATTGTCTATTATTGAATTTCAAGATGTCGTTAATATTAAAATTGAAAAGAAAAGAGAGATACCATATATACCTATTGATCGAAATCTTTTGACAGAGGCGCTGGATGAATTGAATTCTTTGATTGGAATGGAATCCATCAAAACTCAGATTCAAGAGATGGTTTCATTAGTTAAATATTTTAGAGAAACTGGTAAAGATGTTTTAAACTCCTTTTCATTGCATACTATTTTTGTTGGAAATCCAGGAACAGGTAAAACGACGGTAGCACGGATTTTGACAAAAATTTATAAGGCATTAGGTGTATTGGAAAGAGGGCAAATGGTAGAAACTGATCGACAAGGTTTGGTTGCAGGTTTTGTAGGACAGACAGCTATCAAAACTGCGGAGCAAATTGACGAAGCTATGGGGGGAGTATTGTTTATTGATGAAGCTTATGCTTTGACAGCTAAGACTGGAGGTGCTCATGGAGACTTTGGTGATGAAGCCATTCAGACTATTCTGAAAAGGATGGAAGATAATCGAGGAGAGTTTTTTGTTTTTGCTGCAGGCTATCCAGACAATATGGAAAATTTCCTAAAAGCTAATCCAGGATTAAATTCTCGATTTGATAAAACTTTAAAATTTGAAGATTACTCACCAGAAGATTTAAAGAAAATTGCTAAAATGATGTTGCTTGATCAAGGAGTGAATATGACAGAAGCTGCTTCCCTTCATTTAGATAAATACCTTTCGTTCATGTATGAGTTCCGAGATAAATATTTCGGAAATGCTCGTGATGTTAGAAAGGTAGTAGTAGAAGCAGTAAAAAATATGAATCTTCGATTGGCGGAAGTACCTCAGGCAGATAGAATAAAGGGGCAAGCAATGATTCTTACTTTAGAGGATGTTCAAAGCTTTAAATTAGATACTAATGACTTTACTTTTAATAAAAAGAAAATAGGATTCGGTAGGAATAAATAAGATTATGGTAGGCGTGGTACGGCTTAAAGTGATGTAACACATATTAAATTTAAAGGAGTCGCACAACGATTCTAACCATGTTTTCAAAAATTTGAAAATGCCATCAGCAGCAATGTTGATGGCATTTTTATATTTGGAAAACATCTAACTATTTGAGAGTCAATTCTTTAGTGCAAAAAAAATAGGAGTCATTTTGATTTCTATAAATAAGTAAATTCTTTCAATTATCACATTTTTTTAATTTATATGCGTTTTTTTTATGAATTAACAAACGTTGGCAAGGTATTTGGAAATAATATATTATAAAAAATCGTAATTGATTTTTTTGTTTTTGTTTTGATGAACATAACATTTAGAGCCATCCCAGAAGCGAAGTCGCTTTTTATAATCCCGTGTTTTTGAATTCTTCTATTCAATAGAATTAAGTACTAAGGTGAGTTACTTTTTCTATTGAGTGGAAAACAGCTGATGAAAAATCAGCCTGCTTGTTCCATAAAAAGGAATAGAGTTCTGATATTTTTTTATCAAATTTTGAAACACATGATAAGTACAGACACAAAGAACAAAACTAGCCATTCTAAAAACCTATCTTTTTTAAAATTAGATATGTTTTCTCTCAAGGTGATTCGCTTTCGACCCATCTTTTTGGTTCTTTTTGTAGTTGGATTATTAGTCATTTTTTACCTAGCCGTATTAAATCCCGATTTTATTTTTTCAATTATTTCAGGACTGGTACTTTTTGTAGCAGGTTTTTTCTTTTCCAATTTATTCTATTTGAATGCTAGTGGGAAGAAAGAAGACACCTTTAATAGAATGATCATTGAAAACTCCTCAGATTTATTTTTAATTTTTCAAGTCAAAAACGGACGCTTCAAATATGTTAGTCCAGGGATTGAAAAGATGTTGGGTTACGACATGACTGCCGTTTTAGATTTATATGATTTGACATTTGTACATCCAGCAGATCGGTTTGATCTGTATAATATTTTGGATAAAAGTTTCCTTCGATTAAATCGAACTTTTACCTCAAAATTGAGAATGATTAAACGGGAAGGAGGTATTTGTTGGATTGAAATTAAAGGGGATGTTCTCGTCGATGCTTCCAATGAATTGGAATATGTGGTGATGAATTTGAGAGATATTACCAATGAACAAGAGCAAGCAATAGCTCAGCAGCAATATCAAAAAAGTTTGGAACAATCTATCCAGAAAAATACTTTTAGAGCACATGAATATGAAGAGATAGCTGACTTGATGTCTTCTTACGACTTAAAAGAACCTTTGCGAACAATCTCTAGTTATTCGCAATTAGTTCAACATCGATATTCTAAAAATTTAGATAGTGATGGAAGACAATTTTTACAAAATACTGTCGATGGAGCCAATCGGATGGCTCGGATGATGGATGATATTTTGTCTCTTTCAAATGTGAGTTTGGAAAAATTTAAACCTCGTATGGTGAGTGTTGACAAAGCGGTGAAGGAAGTAAAACATGTATTAGGTAATGAAATAAAATCATCGAATGCAAAAATAATTTGTGGAGAATTGCCTGAAGTAAAAGTTGATTTTATTCAATTTAAACAACTGCTTAAAAACTTATTTGAGAATGCTCTAAAGTTCAGAGGCCAAAATGATCCTGTAATTGAATTAGATGTTCAAGAAATGAGTAATCATTTTTTATTCAAAGTGAGAGATAACGGAATCGGAATTTCAAAGGCATATCACGAATCTGTTTTTGATGTTTTTGGAAAAATAAAAGAAGCAGGAAAAGCAAATGGAACTGGAGTTGGATTGGCAGTTTGTAAAAAAATAATTTCAAATCACAACGGAAAGATTTGGGTAGAATCAAATGGAGAAGGGCAGGGTAGTGTGTTCTGTTTTACAATTCCTTTGAGTTCCGAAAATGATCATTCTGAAAATACTAATTTAAGTAAAGATGGATTTCAACCTGCGCTAACTTTCAAAAAATTGAAGTTACACATATAGATGTAAAGGGACTACTACAAAGATAAAAACAACAACAATCACTTTGAAAAATCGGAAGAGACGTGACTAATTTACGCATCGAAATAATTTCTAAATTTAAGACTTTCTCATATTACGTTTAGTACATTTTGAATAGTAAATGTTATCGTTGAAACGGAAACTTTGTTTGGAGTTTGGGCTTTCTTTGATGAGCCTTAAATTCCTAGTTATTCCAAAAGCTATTTAAGACAAAGGTTCAACGTGCGGTTGCTCTCTTCCTTTTTTATTGTAAGGTGCTGATTATCAGTTACTTATTCGTGATGCATCCATTTTTGAATTCCATCTCATAAATTTCATCAGACGATTCAAACTCTACTTTAAAATCATTCGACTGTGCTGCCAATTTCGTTGGTAACCAATTTCTTCCATTTTTCACAACAATAAAAACTCCATTATAATCACCGACCCAACAAAAAATATCATTTAAGTGATTACGGTTAATTAGGTGAATATTAAATTGATTAATGAGTTGGCGAGATACTTCTTTTGGATTATCAACGGGCATTCCAATCTCATTTATTTTGATAATTTGATTAATGTGAAAATCTTCTTTATCCTCAAACTTTAATGACTCTCTTTCGATGAATTCTGCAATATTTCCATCTTCATCAAAGAAGTAAATAGCACGTCCAACATGGTTTTCCGTAGTACCAAAATAGATGATTTTTTCTCCATTTCTTTTTAGTAATTCAATTCCTTTTTTTTCTAAAAAATCTATGGCTTGTTCTAACTTTTGATTGGGAATAAGAAAAGCAAAATGATAGGTAAAATTACTTTGTTTTTCTTCCTCAAAAATCAGTTGAGTACTTCCTGCTGTGATGGAAATTTTGTTTTCGCCAGAAAAGTCAGCTTCTAAGCCAAGTACATTATTATAAAAATCAAACTGGGCAGAAATGTCTTTCGAGTATAATTTGAGTTTACGTAATTCCATTGTTATAAATATTTTTTACTGATGGAGAAACTGGAATTCCATTTCTCATTTTATCATCGTCAATTGGATTTTGATACACCTTTTCAATGGGAACAATACCTGTCCAAATATCCAATTCGTAATCCTCTTTATCATTATGACAGCCTTCGTTTCGAACTTTGGCAGAAGCTTCGTTGATTTCTAATTCCAAAACCGTTGTAGCTTTGAGTTCCTTGTCACTTGGTTGTCGAACCTCTTCCCAACGACCTTTGAGCACTTGATCCGAAACAACTTTCAATGCAAATAAATTGGCTTCTTTACCCTCCACCTTTTTTGCTTTTCCAAAAATAACAACTGACTCATAATTCATCGAATGATGAAAAGCAGAATTTGCTAAAACTAATCCTGTGACTCGATGCATGCAAAAACACATATCAAATCCTTCCTCTAAGTTTTTGATCATACGAGAGCTTGCTGCCCCATGCAGATAGATTTTATTTTCATGTCTTCCATATATGGTTGGAATTACCACGGGAACACCTCGATGAACAAAACCGATTGTGCAAGTGCTATCGTTATCTAAAATTTTGTATATCTCTTCTTGATCATAAATACCTCGCTTGGGAACTCGGCGAACTTTAGTTTTGTCATTGACTTCTTTCATGTTATGGATAATTTATATCGTCTTCAACAGGAGGCAAGGATATCAACAAAAACCGTAAAAACGAATGATGAATATTCTTAATTTGGTGTAAAATTCCAGTTGGAATATGAATACTATCTCCTGCTGATAAATTAAATTCTTTTCCTTTTAAAACGCAAAATGCCTCTCCTTCTAAAATGTAAATGTATTGTTGGGAAGATTTATGAAAGTGCATTTCTTCCTGAGATTTAGGTGGAATTAATTCTTCTTTGACGTTGCAGTCTGGATTGGAAAATAATGGCCAGGCCATACAATTTTTACCCCAAAGGTAACCTTGGGTTTGGTTTCTAATAATCTTCATAATGGTAGTTTAAATGGTTTAAAATCTTGCCGCAAAATCGACATAATAATTAAACTACGAAAATTTTTCCCACTTTTTATGCACTCTCTTTTTATCCCTTCTTCAACGAATCCAACTGATTTATAAACGTGTTGTGCTCTTGGATTATCTGTAAATACATCTAACCAAAGTCGATGCTTATTCAATTTTTTAAAAACTAAATTTTGCAATACTTGCAAAGTAAGTTTGCCATAATTTTTACCCTTCTCATGAATTAAAATACGTTTTAATTCTACGCTTAAGTTTGGATTTTGCAAACCTCTTAAAATAATAAAACCAATCATAACTCCCTGATTGTCAATAGCCTTTAAGTGAAGTTGATCATTAGAATCAATTACCTTTTGATGTTCCACCATTGAATATTGGAAAACAAAATCTTTGTTTTCAGGATCGTTTTCCCATTCTATTAGAGTAGGAAAATCAGTTTTATCCGTTGGCTCAAAGTGTAGCATTTTTTCGGATTAAAACTATTCGATGAACCTCCAAATTAGAAGAGATTTAACGAATGAAAATTAGAATACTTTAAAAGAATGTAAAATATTATACAGTAAAATTAAAACATTACTGGTAGCTTTGAATAGTCCAGTTTTAATAAAGTTAATAGTCCAGTTATGTTACCTTATAAAAACATGATAAAATTAGATTCGGATTCAAGAATGCCAAAATATGTTCAATTGGCCAATGGAATCATCAAAGAAATTTCTCGTGGAAATTTACCTCCAGGATTAAAATTGCCAGGTTCAAGAACTTTAGCAAATCATTTTGAGGTACATCGAAAAACGATTATTGCCACCTATGAAGAATTAGAAGCGCAAGGTTGGATTGAAACTGTTCCAGCAAAAGGAAGTTTTGTTAGTAAAAAAATTCCAATCACGAAATTTCAAAAATTTAGTCCTCAAAAAAAGGAAATTATTTCACCTCTTCAAGAAACCCTGTTTTCTATAAAAAAGAGTTTTGAGAAAGATGTAAATGACCTAGTTCCAAAATTTACGACTTTTAAATATCGGTTTGATGATGGAGTCCCAGATTTGAGATTGGCTCCAATTCATGTTTTGGCCAGACAATATAAAAGTGTTTTAAACAGTAAATTCGCAACCAAAAAATTAAATTATACGCATGAATTAAAAGGGAATATTCAATTAAGAAAAGAGCTGGTCAAGTATCTTTCTGAAACGCGAAGCATTAATATTTCAATTGAAAATATCATGATTGTTCGAGGAAGCATTATGGGATTTTATTTGCTATTTCAAATCATTTTGGAAAAAGGATCGAATGTAATTGTTGGGGAAACTAATTTTAAGGCAGCCAATGAAATTATCAAAAGTGCTGATGGAAAAATAATTACAGTCCCAGTTGATGAGGATGGAATTGATGTCGATGCAGTTGGAGAAATTTGTAAAAAGAAAAAAATAAGAGCGATTTATATCGTTCCTCATCATCATCACCCAACTACCGTTTCGTTGAGTGCTGAACGGAGAATGAAATTATTGCAGTTGGCAGAGAAATATAAATTTGCCATAATTGAGGATGATTACGATTATGATTTTCATTATGAAAGTAGTCCAATTTTACCTTTGGCAAGTTCTGATCGGGTAGGGGTGGTTTCTTATGTTGGATCTTTTAGTAAGTCAATTGCTCCTGCGTTTCGGATTGGTTTTGTTATTGCTCCTGAGAATTTAATTAATGAAATGGCGAAGCTTCGAAGGTTTGTGGATCGGCAAGGAGATGTCCTATTAGAACGTTCAATTGCGATGATGTTGGAAGATGGAGAAATTCGAAGACATATGCGAAAAGCATTGAAAACTTATCATCAACGAAGAGATTTTTTTTGTGATTTATTACAAAAAGAATTAGGTGATTATGTTGAATTTAAAAAGCCAGATGGAGGACTTGCGGTGTGGACAAAATTTGACAAAAAAATTAATTTAACAAAATTAAGTGAAGCAGTCGCAGCTAAAAATTTATATTTCGCAGATAGTAAAAGATATGATCCCGTAGGGAAGGAATTGAATTTTACGAGGTTGGGTTTTGCTTCAATGAATGAAAAGGAAATGAGAGCAGCGATGAAGATTTTGAAAGAGAGAATCTAGGTTTGAATGCCAACTGCTATCCAAAAAAATATTCCAGAAATCAATAGACATAAAGGAGAATAAAATCTTGTATCCAATTTTCCAAAAGAAGTATTTTTTATTTTTTTGAAAAAACCAACATAGTTGAAATCACCAATTGCTCGAAGTGTAAATATTCCACCTAAGACCCAAAAACCATAATCATAAATCCAATTAGGCAAAAAAGAAACAGGGTTTTCTACTTCTGAGATACCAGAATAAATCAAGTCAATTATTCCTAAAAAAATAAACCCAATCATTAAAAACAATCCAATTCCTACAACCGCACATTGGAAAGAAGTAGGAATGAACAATAATGTTCCATCTTCTTTTGATGGAAGAGATTTTTCAAATCCCCACTTTCCACCAAATGCCCAATAGAAATGTAACAATGCAATTACAAAAAGAATCATAATCAGAAAAAGTATCATAATTCCTGCCCATCCAAATTGTACATCAATAAATGCCATGTTGTTTTAATTTTACTTATCCAAAATTTTCTCGAAATGATAAAAATAAAAAAAATACTAACTACTCAACTTCATCATTTCCATAATCGTCTTCGCAATTTCTTCAGGCTTTTTACTCTCCTTAAATTTGAATTGTCGAATTAATAATGTTTTAAAAGTATCATATTCTTTATGAGTAGATGAGTCATAAAAATTTTCAATAGGCTTTAAAAAACCATGAAATTGAGTGAGTCGATAACAATGCTTTTGCAAATCAAAATCGATGACTAATTTCTGGTTATTGATTGATGATTGCAGTTGAATGAAAAGCGGAGTTTCCAATTCTTGCAGTTCTCCAATATGATTCATATAACCTTTGTCGAAGAGAGGGTAAAAATATATTTTATAGTCAATGGCATGCATTTTTAATACCATCCCCATCTTAATTAGCTGATTTTCAATGACTTCTGAAGGCAAGTCGTTGTTATTCATTTCAGGGAAAGGCAACCATTTATCTTCTTTGGCTTTGTAAAAATCTACTTCACCAATGCGCAATTTATAATCAAATTTTGGATAATTAGGAATGATATAACCGGGGTAATAAAATTTATAACCTTTCTTTTTTCCATATTTAATCTCTGCCAACATGGTATAAAACCCCAAACTATAACTTGAATAGTCGGGATCAAAAAGACCAATGATACTTGCCATACTTTTATTTCCTAAATCAAAAAAACTAACAGCAATTAATTTTTCTCCATCATAAACTGCTACCTCGTAAGTATCATAAATAGTAGTTTCTCCACCATCTTGCAAAGCATCTTTTATTGTCTGAGAAACGTATCCATCAAAACGCAATTTATGTTTTTGATATAATTCCTCTTTTTCTCGACTGATAAAAGCTTTTCTAAAAACAGTTGAAAATTGCTGGTTTTTATTCCAAATTTTCCGAAGGCTTTTTCGAAATTCATATCCCTCAAGTGGCAATCGAATCCGAATAGGTGAGTATAACTTTCCATCAAAATTCAAAATCTTCGTCGTGTAGATATACTGCCCAGATCGGAACCAGCCATTGGCTAGATAAAAATCTAAGAGCTCGCCATGAAGACTTTGCGGATTATGGAATTGTGTAAACATTGATTATGATTTACGATGGATGTTTTACGTTTTACGTTTCAGCGGCAAGAGCCGTCTAACGTAAAACATCCAACGTCTAACGTTCTAAAATTTTACTCTATTGAATGACATCGCCTTAATTAACCAATTTGGCAATGGCTTTGTCGGATTTCTCTTTTTCATATTAATAGTCCAACCGATTTTTTTTACGAGTGGAACTTTTAAGGTTTCAACAAACTCTATTAATGTGCCATCAGGATCTTCTAAGTATCCCCAATTTCCATTTGCATCTCCCATATCAAATTCATCATCAACTAATACTTGAAATGGAAAACCTGCTGCTTTGCAATCTCTCACGACTGCGCCGATATTTCGAACATCAAAACATAAATGAATAAATCCAATATCTCCCCAATATCGATTAGCGAAAATTTTATTAGGTGTTCTCGAAATCGATTGCACTAATTCTAACTGACTAGAACCGAATAATTTTGAAAATCCTCCTTTCTTTTCAGATTTACTCAAAAGCACTCTGCGGAATGTTTCCTTTCCACTAGGCAACGCCGCGAAGTCGTCAAATGTTCCCGTTTCATCATAAATCACTTGATCATAACCGAGGACATCAACATACAATTTTTTTGCAGCGTCAATATCAGAAACCCCGATCGTACATCCAAAGAATCCACCGATGTTCTTTCCTTGCGCAAACCAGCTGTCATAACTTTTGATTTGGATAATATTATCACATGGATCTTTTATAAAAAAAGATTGATTTCCATTTGGGTCAGTTACGATTTCTGAAATAGGTTGAACTCCTTTTGCTTTTAAATTAGAAAAAGCTAGCTGTGCATCTCTAGTTTTTACTTTTATGGAAAAAATACCTGTGTCACCCAATTGAATTGGAGAAGCAGGAGGTTGAGGTTCGCGATCTTCAAATTGCCAAATTTCATAACCACTTCCACCTTGCAAATTCATAGCAAGAATCGCTCGTTTGTCATGTGGTTTTCCACCCATGTATTTTGCCATATGAGTAGCAGTATTGTTGTCATCAAAAACTTTGACATCAGCACCCAATTTTGTAGCGTACCATTTGAAGAGTTTTTCGGCATCATTTACGCCTACTCCGATTTGTTGAATTCCGTAGATAATTTTCTCGTCCATTTTGTTTTTTTTATACCTCATAACCTGACCACTTCTCCTTTTGGGAGAAGGGGGTGAAGGATGAGATGTATCCTCATTTTAAAACGCCAAATTTAGGAAAAAATGCTTGATTCTATGACTTTCACCATTGGTGTTTTCAAATCTGGAAAATATGAGAAATTTACTCTCGAAATTGTACAAAAATTAGGAATCACTAAACACTCTATAAATACTCTAATTTTTATTATTTTAGCGATATTTGTAGAAAATCTAAACGAGTTTATCGAAAGGGTTCTTTTTCCATTAAACAAAAGTGAATTTTGCCGTTTATATTTTAACAAAACAAGTTTCAAAACATTTATTCTGACTAAAGTATTTTTATGTTAAAAAATCTCAAAAAGTGGTTTATCGTTGATGACGAGGAATTCAAGAAAAAGATGTCTGGAGATGACTCTGATAACTCTGATATTGTGCCTGAACAAAAGGCAAAGCCAACTTCTACTACTAGATCAACTTCTTCCGCTTCAGGATCGAGTACGCCATCTAACGCTACTGCACCTTCTGGAAAAGCATCTTCAAAATTTACCAATATTTTATTACAAGCCATGGAGGCTAATAATTTGGATGGATTTGATTATTTGGAATACAAAAATAGTTTGCACAATTTGGCCAAAATGCCAATGGATGAACAAACTCGTTACCAATCGGCATTTGCCGCAGCTTCGACGATGGGAGCAACCCCAGCGAAACTAGTCAAGACAGCTAATTTTTATATTGATGTTTTGAAAAAAGAGGAAGCGAAATTTGCGCAAGCATTAGCCAATCAAAAAGACAAACAGATTGGGGATAAATCTCAATTGATTCAGCAACATGATAATTTGGTAAAAGAAAAAGCCAAACAGATCGAACGACTCAAAAAAGAAATTGCAGATCATCAAGCGAAAAGTGAACAAATGAAAAAGAGTATTTCTGCGGCAACTGTAAAAGTAGAAACTACTAAAAATAATTTTGTAGCCTCTTATAATCTCGTACTTTCGCAGATTAAAAGGGATATTGAAAATATGAAAAAATACTTGAAGTAACGGTTAATAATTAACGGTGAACTGTTAACACATTAACTCAATAATTTTAAAATA
>CAJQQY010000277.1 GCA_905480595.1 uncultured Saprospiraceae bacterium
ATCATTGGTTCAACCACCGGAATACTAAAAGATTTAAGTGGAGGAAATAGTTTCGTTTTTGTCGAAGACGTAAAATTCAGTTTGACATTAACTCCTAACTTAGGATATATGGTTTCAGATAAAATGATGGTGGGAAGTCAAACATCTTTCAGTATCGAAAATGGAGATGGCTCAACTTTTTTGACATTGGGCTTGATGCCATTTATACGAGTCTATTTATATTCTAAAAATTCGACTCATCTTTTCGCAGAACAAATGATTGGTGCAGTAGGAATTCATGCAACTGCTAGAGAATTTGAATTAGCTTTTTTAGGTGGTGCGGGTATGGGAGTGAATTATTTTTTAACTGATAATATTGTTTTAGAAAGTACGATTCGGGCCTCCTTTTCCCAATTTAATTCCAACCGAAATTTGGATTATGGAATTAGGTTTGGAGCACAGCTTTTTTTTAATCGAAAAAATAAAAAGTAATTTTTTAGAATCAATACTTTACTCACAAGATGACTTTAAGCCACCCTGTGAGTAAAACCAAAACTACCCTTCCACATAATCTCTCAAGTATTTAAAATGTTTTCCTAAATCTCCATTTTCAGTAACACTTGCTCTTTCAATAACTCCTCCCTCCTTTTGCTCCAATAATTCCTGAAAAATATGTTCTATAAATTGTTCTCCAAATGCTTGCGAAGCATCTCGAGGTAATTCATTGGGCAAGTTGTCTATTGTCATCATATCAATGACATTTTTTTGATATGGAAATGCTTCTGCTTCTGCAACAGGATCATATCCAAAAACTGGATTAGCAATCGTCGATGCTCGAAGTGTCGAAGGAATCGAGGCTACTGGTGCAATATCGCAAGTCACATCAGCGATGACCTTAATTCGAAAATCACTTTCCTTCATTTCTTCTTTAGTAAAAAAAGCAGGAGCTTTATTATCCCAGAAGATTCCATTGATCATCAAATCACTTGCTTGAGTATAAGGTGTAAAAATGGACTCATAGTCTTGTGGATTTTGGAAAAAATCCTGCAATTCGAAAACTTCTCCATTTTTATGTGCTGCATAATCTACACAATCAAGTTGAGTAAAAACTGCATGCTGAAATTCATTTTCCAAAAAATACTCAGGAGAAACTTGCTCAATATCCATGTCTTTTAAAACTTGTGCAGCTCCATTTGCCACACGACCGGTGCCTGTTACTACAATTTTCATAGGAGGCAACTCCAGCGTTTTATAGATTGATTTGGCTTCTGCATAATCATGACAATCCTTCATTCGCTTCAATTTAAATTCCCCCGTCCGATTTCCGTAAGTCATCACTCCATTGTGCGCTCCAACCATCCCTGCAAATTTTCCAAAGGCAATTAACCTTTGTTTTTTCTCATTTGTCAAAACTTCATAATCGAGTAAGCGAATATTTTTTTCTAAAATCGCTAACAGTAAATCTCTATTATAGGATTGTTTTTTAATGGTATGCGAAAAGAAAAAATACGTTTTATTCGGAACCAACTGCTCAATCGGCACTTCTTTTACTCCCATCAAAACATCGCAATCTGTGAGGTCATCCTGGAAGGGAATTCCTGCTTTTTGATAGTCTTCGTCCTTAAAACATCGATTTGGTGATGGTTGTACTACAATTTGTACTTTTCCAGATTTATTTAAGAAAGCACATTGCTCAGGCGTTAAGGGTACTCTTGAGTCTGGCGGTACTTTTCCTTCTCTAATTACTCCAATCTTCATTTGTCACAATTTATTTTATTTAAATAACTAAAATTTAATAATATGAATTTTATTGTATGTTTTTTTATGTCACATAATGATCTCATTTCAATATTTCATGTGAAAAAATCATTTTTTTTTGCAAAAAAAAATCTGTGACAGTAAAAAAAACGGACTTTGGCATAGGAATTGCTCTTTTTCCATCAAACATACAAAAGTAGGTTTTCTTAAAAGAAGGAACCTAAATAAACATACTTTAATTAATATTTGAGAAAACGAAATCCTAACTACTTCCCTATTATTTTTCCCTAACTAGTACCCGGATATTCGTGATAATTAACCAAAACGCTTGACACCAAGAGGTAGTCAAAGCACGCCAAATTTAAACATAACCATGAAAATGTTAACATTTTGTTTCCTAGTTATACTACTATCCGTTTTTGCTAGCATATTAAACAGTAAACCCGTAATCAGTCTTAAAGACCTGGGGATTTCATCAGCAAAATATTTCGCACACATTTTCTATCTCAATGAGATTGGTAACATTTTACTAATTGATTTTGACATCTTGGATGATCGAGTTCAAACAGTAAAAGTAACCAAAAACGGAGAGTTCGTAAAAGTCGAGGATGTTTCAGAATTACCCGAAGATAGCATTTACGAATTAGATTTAAACTTATTAAGTAAAGGAAAATATAAAGTTGAATTGATAACCAACACACACCAATCGATCACAAATGAATTAAAGATAAATTAGTTTTAGTTAGTTTTTTGGATTCTCTTTGCAATCGCTCTGACCTTGGTCGGAGCGATTTTTTTTTTAACAATAGGGCGATGGAACTTTTTTATTTTCATTTTAGTTCTGATGCAATGGCTTTTTCTAAACCTAAAAATTCTTACTAAAATGAACAATTTATTTTTTACATCTGACCATCATTTTGGTCACAAGAACATTATTAAATTTTCCAATCGTCCATTTGAAAATGCTGATGAGATGGACGAAGTTATGATCCAACGCTGGAATGAAAAAATAAACCCTGAAGATGAAGTTTATCATCTTGGCGATTTGGCTTTTCGCTCGAAAGGAAGTATTAAGAAGGTTCTAGATCGACTGAATGGAAAGATTTATCTCATCAAAGGAAATCATGAAAAATTGGCTTTGACTTATAAATTCCGTTTTGAGTGGATCAAGGACTATTATGAACTCATGGTGGAAGATGAAGAATTTCATCAAGGAAAACAGATGATTGTTTTATTTCATTATGCGATTAAGCAATGGCATGCAAAACATCATGGAACGTATCATTTATATGGCCATTCGCATGGTTCATTGCCAGATGATATTCATTCTAGATCGTTTGATGTTGGAGTGGATTGTCATGACTTCTATCCGATATCGTATGCTGAAGTAAAAGAGATTATGAAGAAGAAGGAGTGGGTACCACCATTTGTAAGGGAAAATCGGTAACGAAAAAACGGCTCATTCATCTCTGAACAAGCCGTTTTTTTTTATCTTAAAATGATTAAAGATTATCCTCCAAAATCATCAAATGAAATATTCTCTTCTGGCACTCCTAAGTCATCCAACATTTTTATAACTGCTGCATTCATCATTGGAGGTCCACAGAAATAGTATTCAATTTCTTCTGGTTCTGGATGGTCATTTAAATAGTTATCCAACAAAACTTGGTGAATAAATCCAACATAACCTTCTCCTTCTTTATCGTTAATATCTTTTTTTACTGTCCAACCATCTGCTTCCAACATAGCTCTGTCAGACAAAGCAATATGGTAAGAGAAGTTTGGAAAATCTTTTTCAATATCTCGGAATTGATCTGTGTAAAACAACTCTCTTCTTGAACGTCCACCGTACCAGTATGATACTTTTCTATCCGTTGTTTTCAAGGTATGGAACAGGTGGAATAAATGTGATCGCAATGGAGCCATTCCTGCACCACCACCGATGTATACCATTTCTTTTTTAGTAGGCTTGATGAAAAATTCACCATATGGTCCTGATATAGTTACTTTATCTCCTGGCTTTTGATCAAAAACATAAGAAGAACAAACTCCTGGATTTACTGGCAAGTAGCCATCAAACTCACGGATAGATTTCCCTTCAGGTGTTTTTGTAAACTTCCATTGAGGTGGAGGTGAAGCTACCCGAATATTCAACATTACGATATTTCCTTCTGCTGGGTGATTCGCCATCGAGTATGCTCGGAATTGTGGTTCTGGATTTTTCATCTTCAATCCCCACAATTGATAATCATCCCACTCACTTCTAAATTTGTCTGGCCCAACTGGATCCTCTGGATGTGGTTCGATATTCATGTTTTTGAAATCAACTTCAACCACAGGAACATCAATCTGAACATATCCACCTGATTGGAAATCTAAAGTTTCACCATCAGGTAATTCCACTACAAATTCTTTAATAAATGTTGCTACATTATAATTTGATCGAACTGTACATTCCCATTTTTTAATTCCAAAAATCTCTTCTGGAATTCTAATCTCCATATCCTCCCGAACTTTCACCTGACAAGACAATCGCATATTTTCAGCAACCTCTTTTCGAGACAAGTGATTCAATTCCGTTGGTAAAACATCTCCACCACCTGAATCAATATGACATTCGCACATCGCACAAGTTCCACCACCTCCACAAGCTGAAGGAAGGAATATACTCTTGTCAGAAAGTACGGTTAATAATGAAGAACCAGGTTGTACCAAAAGTGGATTTTCTGTATCACCATTTACGATAATGGAAACATTACCTTGAGGTACTAATTTTTTTCTTGCTTGAATTAACATTATCGATAACAATAATATTACGGCAACGAATACCACCCAAGCAAAAGCCAATGTTGTAATACTAAATAGAAGCATATTACTTATTTTAGTTTTTTAAAATTTATCTTTTAATTTCCAGCGTAAACAGTTGGATCAATTCCCATCAAACTCATAAATGCCATTCCCATCAATCCTGTCAAAATAAACGCCATTCCTAATCCACGCAATGCTGGTGGAACGTTTGAGTATTTCAATTTTTCTCGAATAGCTGCTAAAGCGATAATCGCCAAGAACCATCCAAATCCCCCTCCTAAACCAAACGCTACTGATTCAGAAAGGTTGTATTCTCTAGAAACCATGAATAAAGAACCTCCCAAAATCGCACAGTTTACTGTAATCAATGGAAGGAAAATACCCAATGAATTATATAATGAAGGAGAAACTTTCTCTACGATCATCTCTACTAACTGCACCATTGAGGCAATTACAGCAATGAATAAGATAAATCGTAAGAAGGTTAAATCTGTACCGAAAATACCAGTTTCACCTAATAAATATTCGTTGATCAACCAGTTGATTGGCATTGTTACTGCCAATACGAAGATTACTGCAAGTCCTAATCCAAATGCTGTTTTCACAGTTTTTGAAACGGCAAGGAAAGAACACATTCCAAGGAAATAGGCTAATACCATATTTTCAATGAATGCAGATTTTATAAAAACATTAAAAAATTCCATGATGAATTTTATTTATTTTTTTGTAAAAATAGAAACGAAAACTGCTTAAGAAATATCAACCAATTTTGGATTCTTACTTCTTTGCCACCAGATGAAGATTCCGATGATGAACATCGCTGCGGCTGGTAATACCATCAAATTATTATTGGCATACCAACTGAAGTAACTTCCAAAACCGCTTTCTGCAGCAGTATTGATCCAGTAAGAAGTAGTTGCATTATTTGCTCCAATGATAAACATCTCGGCAGGACTTCCTACGAATAAGGTTCCTTTCCCAAATAACTCTCGGAAAAAAGCTACCATTAATAAGATCAAACCGTAACCTAATCCATTTCCAATTCCATCTAAAAAAGATCTCCATGGTCTGTTTGCCATAGCAAATGCTTCCAAACGTCCCATTACGATACAGTTAGTAATGATCAATCCGATGAATACAGAAAGTTGTTTGTATACTTCAAAGCTAAAGGCTTTTAATACTAATTCTACCACAGTTACCAAACTTGCGATGATCACCAATTGGACAATCATACGAACTTGCTTGGGAATATTATTTCGAAGTAAAGAAGTAAATAAACTAGAAAATGCACATACAAAAACTACTGCGATAGACATTACAAATGAAGGAAAAACCTGTGTTGTAACAGCTAATGCGGAACAAATACCTAATACCTGAATAGTTACAGGATTGTTGTCCATCAATGGGTCAGTAATTAATTGCTTTTCTTTTTTTCCAAAAGGAAAACTAGGCTCTTTTACTTCTACAACACCTGAAGTTGCTGTCTCTGCCATTTTATTATTTTTTATAAAGTTTTTAAAAATTGAAAATGCGATTGCAATAATTCAACTTCTATTACATTTTTTTAGCTGCTTCCAAGATTGGTTTGTAATTGGCCAATCCTTCAACAAACATATCAGTTACGCCATCACCGGTGATAGTTGCTCCAGATATAGAATCTACTTCATGAGTCTTATCTTTTGCACCACCTTTTCTTACGATTATAGACTTATAATTTCCAGCTGCGTCATAGATCTTTCTACCCTCAAATTGTGATTTAAAAGCAGGGCTATCTTTAATCTCAGCACCCAATCCAGGAGTTTCTCCTTTATGGTCAAAGTTCACTCCAACGATAGTATTGAGGTCGCTTTTCAAAGCAACAGTTCCCCAAATTTTATCCCAAAGTCCTTTTCCATAAACTGAAACAACGAAGTATTTTTCTCCTCCTTTTTCATAAACCCATACCGGAAAAGCACGTTCTTCAACAGCTAGTTTATTATTTTTATCTCGATTTTTCTCCAAATCGATAGCTACTTTACCTTCGATTGGATTACCTTGATAATCAAAGACATATCCTTTCACTTTTCCAAATTCCGTTTCTACTTGAGCATTATCCCAATCTTTTGGATCTTCTCCAATCTGAGATTTGACAGATGCTAAAACTCCTTTTTTATTAAAAATAGCTTCGTTGGCATCTGCTAATGGTTTCGTAGCTTCTCGTAAACCAGTTAACCCTACGGCAACTATAGTTGTCATTACGAGAACAAACATTAAGACTTGATTTGTACTATGCACGTTTTAATCTTTTTGTCATGTTAGATTCTAACACGTAGTGATCAATAAGTGGAGCGAAAACATTCATGAATAAAATCGCCAACATCCATCCTTCAGGATAGGCTGGGTTCATTACCCGAATGATTAATCCAACTGCTCCAATAAAAAATCCATATATCCATTTTCCTCTGTTCGTAGATGCTGCTGTTACTGGATCTGTTGCCATAAATGCCATTGCAAAAAGGAAACTTCCCATGTAGAAATGATAATACCAAGGAATTTGCAAGTAGGCTAATGCTGCATTTTCAGAACCTGAAGTAAATCCGTTCATCAACATTCCTGTCAATGCACATCCGATAACCATTCCAATCATTACTCTCCAACTTGCTACTTTCATTGCAACTAATGCTGCTGCACCAACGATGATGAAAGGTTTACAAGTTTCACCAATTGATCCTGGCAATCCTCCCCAAAACATTTGGGTTGGAGTATATACTTCAGTTACTGCTGCCCATCCACCTGCTTTTGCAAGTCCTAGAGGTGTTGCACCTGTGAAACTATCAGCTACAGCGACACCACCCTCTCCAAATGTTCTCCAACCGAATGCATCAAATATTGAATCAAATATTCCATGCGACCACCAATGGTAGTAAGAAACTTGTTGTTTGACTCCTTCAGCTAGTTGTGCTGGGTCAAATTCTAAACCTGAAACCCATACTTCTTTTCCTGAAGTCATCGTATCTCCCGCCATTTCGGTAGGATAAGCAAAAAAGATAAATGCTCTTGCTAATAATGCTACATTGAAAATATTCATCCCTGTTCCACCGAATGCTTCTTTTCCAATAATTACTGCAAATGCAACAGCCAATGCTAACCAAATTAATGGCACATCTGGTGGCATAATTAATGGAATCAATGCTCCTGAAACTAAGAACCCTTCCTCAATCGCGTGACCTTTTTTAGCAGCGTACCAAAATTCGATACCTAGCCCTACTACATGTGCAACAACGAAAATAGGAATGAGTTGGATTAATCCGTAGACAATTTTCAGATGAAATGCATCAAAAAAGTCTGGATACATTCCAAGTGCAGCAAAATGCTGATGTCCAATATTAAGAGAACCAAATGCATAACATAATTGTAATGCTAAAACCACATGCACCATCAATCTTTTTAGATCCATACCATCTTTGATATGAACACCGCCTTTGGTTACAGTATCTGGAGCATAGGCAAAAGTGAAGAACCCATCAAACAAAGTATGTAGAAATGGAGACGACTTTTTGTCTGGTTCAATTTTCTTTAAAAAATTTAATAAACTCATGTTATTAATTTGATTTATTTTAACCTCCTGATAATCAGGCAGTTATTATATTACTATTGGTCGCGCATTGCTTCCAATCCTTGTTTTAAAATACTTTGCAATGGTTGTTTAGATGTACATGCAAATTCACATAATGCTACATCTTCTTCTGCTAATTCCAAAAGACCTAAACCTTCCATTTTTTCAAAATCATTTGTGATAATCGCTTTCATCAAATGTTGTGGATAAATATCCATTGGTAAAACACTTTCGTATTGTCCCGTTACAACAAATGCACGTTGCTCACCATGAGTATTTGTATTCGCTTGGAATTTTAAATCTGGATATAAACCATTAGGGAAAGTTCCTGAAATTGTTGGACGTGGAGCTAAAGGCAACAACCAACCAAACATTTCATATTGATCTCCTTCTTCTAAAACAGTAACTTGGTCATCGTAATATCCAAGGAAACTTTCAGTTGAAGTTTGTTTTCCAGAAAGTACATCTCCCGATACGAATCGAATAGATTTTCCTTCTTCCAAAGGTTTTAAATTACCTTTTACAAGACCTTCGATATTTGCACCAAGGTAAGTTTTTACATATTGAGGATTTTCAACTTCAGCACCAGTTACTGCTACCATTCGAGTTGCATCGAATTTCCCTTCAGAAAATAACTTCCCAATCGTGATAACATCCTGAACACCTGCAACCCAAACTTTTGAACTAGTCGTGATTGGATCAGTATGGTGAATTTGAACACCTACATTTCCAGCTGGGTGTTTTCCATGAAACCAATTTTTGCTAGCTCCTTCTACTTGAGTAAAAGCATGATGAGGTGCTTCACTACCTTTTGCATTTAATCCTAAATGAACAGGAGCGAATTTTCCTAAAACTTCTAATCCTTTTTGGAAAGCAGCTTCATTACCATCTACAATATAGTTTAAGTCTGGAGCCAAAGGGGCAGAATCAAATGTAGAAACAAAAATACCACGAGGAGTATCTACTGGATCAGCTACTAAATTGTAAGGTCTTTGTCTAATAAATGACCACCCACCGCTACTCATTAAGAAGTTAACTAAATCTTCTCGACTACAATCTGCCAAATTAGGCACATCATAAGAACGATATTTCATTTCTTTATCTGCCAAAATCACTACTTCAGCAATCGAACGTTTTGCACCTCGATTGATTGCAATGACTTCTCCACTAACTGGAGCGACATATTGAATTTCAGGTCTTTTTTTATCAAAAAAGATTGGATCGCCAGCTTTTACTTCATCACCAACTTCTACCACTACTTTTGGAATAGGTGAAATACCTACAAAGTTGGGCGGTTGAACAGCGAATGTAGTTACATTCGAACCGTCATTAGTTGATTTTGCTGCTTCACCTTGTAATAAGATGTCATGTCCTTTCTTCAAAAATGTAACTGGACCGTCAACATAATTTGGTGCACTTCCACCAAACAATTCGTTGAATCTAGGAAAAATCGAATAGTTTGTGCCGGTTTTGTCAGCACCACTTTCTTTAGCTTCAATTTTTAAAAGATTGTCCGATACCATTACTATAGCGCCTAAAACTATAAATACTGCGATTGCAGCTAACGCTGTTAGTAGGTAATTTGATCCTCCACCTGAAGATTGAGCCGAAGCTACGGAGGCAAAATTTAAGAAGAGAAAAAGGAGAAAAAACCGATTGATTTTGCTTCTCAAAATTCTAATATTTTATGGTAAAAAATAAGTTTAAAAATACAACAAACGTTAACAGATTTAACGCTTTTATGAAATATCCCGCAAAGATATAAACCTTTTGAAATTTTTGAATAAGTAAAGGTGTGTTTATGGAAGGAAAAATCTATTTAGACTCTATCTAAATAGATCGATTACTTTAAGCTTATTCTAATTTTACAATTTTTTTAAAATAGGTATTTTCCTCTGCTTCTATTTTTAGAAAATAAATTCCAGAATTCATTTTGGAAACATCGATTTCAGAATTTTGGAAAACCCCTTCTTTTTCTATAATTCCATTCAAATTAATGACTTGGAAATAACCGTCGGAAAGGTTTCCTTCAAGATTTATAACATCTAAAACTGGATTAGGGAAAATGGATATATCTTTTAGAACTGAAATATTTATAGCAGAAGTTATTATTTCACCCGCCTGAATTTCTTGATTAGGCGTAGGATTATGAACTGCTTCTAAAACTATAACTCTGGCATCCCAACATGAATTATCTGTTGTGTCTTCTTCAGAAAATTCAATTTCGATATAACTCCACAAAGTATCAGTCCCACTAAATTCTTGAACCCCTATAAACCTATTTGGATCACCGGTTGGATAACTAAAATACAAACAAGCTATTCCTGCCAACGAAATATTTCCCTGTGATTCAAAAGCGTTGAAAGCTTCTCCCTCTTCAACCACCGAAGTAACTTTGATATTATTTTCTAAGGATTCCACATAAAAATAAGATACATCAGTCAAAATTGTATTGGCTATTCTTATCTCTTCTACTCCATCTTGATCTACATCAATATTTTTTGAAGCGCCTCCATTTGCACAACAAATCGTATCATATGGAAAGTAAGAAATAGTTTGAGAGATTGATTGAAAAAAAAAGAAGATGAAGAATAAAAATAAAATATAATTTTTCATAGGCTCATTTTTTGCTGATTTATAATTTATAAATTTAGCAAAAAAAACTTAATCGTTGCACATTGAAACCTCACCCAAAAAACATAACAATAGTTTTACAAAAAAGAAAAAGCCACTAACTTTTACGCTAGCAGCTCTTTGATTCTCGCATGTATTTTTATATCACAGCTTATCGTTTACTATTCTGATTTCATAATTAAAGTTGATTTCGACTCTTTTGTTTTTTTATTTATCAAAGTAAGAGAATAGGTTCCTTTTTTTAATTTTGACAAATCAATTTTATCTGAGACAACTTGATTAGCAAAAATTTTCTCGCCCAATATCGTATGAATTTCAAAATCAAAAGATTCGTTTTCTAAATTTTGGATTTGGACAAAATTTAGAAAAGGATTAGGGAAAACATCAATGGTTTGTTTGGAGAAATCGAGCGTGCTTACTCCTTGCATAAGATCATTTTCATACCACCAAAATTCTCCATTAGAGACAACAATATCTATATCATCATCTTTATCCAAATCTCCATTGGTAATAGAAAAGCAAGGAGCAACTCCTCCAACGACAACTCCACTTTCAAAGGAAAGCGTAGTAGTAGAATTATTTTCAAACCACAATATATCATTACTATTAGTACCTAGAATAATATCTTTTTTTCCATCTCCATTATAATCACCTGTTTGAATACTTCTGATAATATCACTCGCAGAAGCTACACTTTGTCCTTCATAAGTATCATTTCCTTGGTTGATAAATGCTGTGCAGGAAAAAGATTTAAAAGCAAGCACATCGTTTTTTCCATCACCATCTATATCTTCAATTTTTAATCCTCCTAAGCTACTAAAGGGATCTGATAGAATATTTATTGTCTCAAAATTATTTCCTCCATTATTTTTTACTAGGACAATTTGGTCACCTGAAAATTGGTCATACCCCAAAACGATATCCATATCTGAATCACCATCCATGTCTGCCACATCGAATACTTCTAAATTTGTAGAATTCTCAACAATGGTTTGAGTAGTAAAATTTTGGTTCCCATCATTTAAATAAATATAAACTGATTGAGTAAGAAAATTCATTCCCACTATATCTAAATCCGTATCATTATCTATGTCTATTGTTTTTAAAACATTAGCGCCAGAGACACCAAGTGAATCCAAGGTGAAATTTGCCATGCCGTCATTCTTTAGCATAACAAGATGGAGCTCTGTACCTTGTGCAACTATCACATCGATATCATTATCTTGATCCATATCAGCTGTATCTGCCCTTCCTGCAAAATCAAAATCCTGACTCAAACTTTTCTCAGTAAAACTTATTGGAGTGGTTCCATCATTGATTTGTAAAACAACTAATCCAAATTGTCTTCCTAAGACATCTAAATTTTCATCTCCATCAAAATCAGCTATTAATGGAACTACCATAGAATAATTTTGATATGGCCCTTGAATAAAATCTTGTGCGAATGTGTTTATTGCTAAAAACAAAAACACCATAAATGAAGTAATTTTCATATTTAAACATTTTAAAATCAAAAAAGTCGCAAAGATATATTTTGCTTTTACATTTTTAAAGTCTGATAGATAAACCACCTTCTGTTTTCTATCCCAACACTACTTCTAATTTAATAAACCTTTAAAACTTAAAGAATCTGAAAATCAGCATTTTATAGTTTTCAGAAAGCCAAAATTTAAACATACTCTTAGGGTATTCTGATTTTTTCCGCTACTTTTATTTTTATAAATTCAATTCATGAAAAAAAAATGCCTCGAATGCAACGACGAATTCATCGGTCGAGCAGATAAAAAATTCTGTAGCGATAGTTGCCGTAGTTCCTATAATAATAAGCTCAATAGCGACGCCACCAACTTCGTTCGAAATATCAATAATATCCTCCGAAAAAATCGACGGATCCTCGCCGAACTCAATCCAAACGGAAAATCAAAAACCCACAAAGATAAATTATTGGAAAAAGGATTTAAGTTTAGCTACTTCACTAATGTCTATAAAACTAAGGCTGGAAAGGTATATTATTTTTGCTACGACCAAGGATATTTGCCGTTGGATAATGGCTGGCTGGCTTTGGTAGTGAGGAAGAGTTATGTTGAATAATGGTGAATGGTTAACCCCAAATGTAAATACTACATTGTGGTGTTAACCATTCACAGCTAACAGTTCATCGTTATTTACTCGATAGAGTAATAAACGGACAAATAATTTCCTCCAAAGAAATTCCTCCATGCTGGAAAGTATTCTTATAATATTTGTGGAAATGATTATAATTATTTGGATACAAAAAGAACGCATCTTCCTTCGCAAAAATAAACGTAGAACTCATATTTGGACGAGGTAATTTCGCATCTTTTGGATCTCGTACTTCTAAGACATCTCTTTTGTCATATTGCAAATTACGACCTACCTTATATCTTAGGTTAGTTGTAGTCTCTCGATCACCAACTACTTTTGAAGCAGTATTCACTCGGATGGTTCCATGATCAGTTGTTACTAAAAGTTGACAACCTCGCTCTGCTGCAGTTTGCAATGCATCCCAAAGCAAAGAATTTTCAAACCAAGATCGAGTCAACGAACGATATGCCTTTTCATCACTTGCCAATTCTTTCAATACTTCCATTTCAGTTCTCGCATGTGAAAGCATATCAATAAAGTTGTAAACAATGACCGTTAAATCCTTATTCATATAGTTCAAAATATTGTCTTGAACTTGCTTCGCCTTATTTATATTAGTCACTTTTACATAATCCACTCTAATTGGTTTGTGGACAATGCGTTTCACTTGTTCGTTAAGCAAATCGTGCTCACGCATATTCTTCCCACCTTGTTCGTTGTCATTTAACCACCAATCTGGATAATGTTTTTGAATATCTGCAGGCATCATTCCTGCAAAAATAGAATTCCGAGAATACTGCGTTGAAGTTGGCAAGATACTATAAAAATGATCTTCCTCTTCCACTCTAAAATACTCAGCAAATAATGGTTCCAAAATTTTCCATTGATCAAAACGCAAATTATCCAACAACAACATGATCGTAGGTTGATCATCTTTTAGTTTTGGAAAAACTTTATTCCGCATCAAATTATGCGACATGATCGGAGTGTTATCATCAGGTGAGCCAATCCAATCAACATATCTTTTTTCAATAAATTTAGAAAACTCTGCATTTGCTTCTGTCTTTTGCATCGCTAGAATCTCTCCCATTTGAGTTGACGTAGATGCATCTAATTTGAGTTCCCAATTAATTATTTTTTTGTAGACATCGACCCATTCTTCCACATCCAAACCACTATTTATATCCATCGAAATTTGACGAAATTCTCGCTGATAATCTGAGTTAGTTTTTTCACTTACCAAGTCTTTTTTATCAATGATTTTTTTCAATGTCAATAAAATCTGATTAGGATTAACAGGCTTGATCAAGTAGTCTGTAATTTGAGAGCCAAGAGCTTCTTCCATCACATTCTCAGCTTCATTTTTAGTAATCATTACCACCGGAAGATGCGGATTTGATTGTTTAATTTTTGCCAAAGTTTCTAGTCCTGTTAGACCAGGCATACTTTCATCCAAAAATACGACATCAATATCATTGGTATTTTCACACTCTTCCAAAGCATCATGTCCATTCGTTACAGCTATCACATCATAATCTCTTTTTTCCAAAAACATTATTTGTGGTTTCAACAAATCGATTTCATCATCTGCCCAAAGGATTTTAATTTTTTCCATAAGTAAACTGTTGGTTTTAGCCCCGATTATCGGGACAGGTTTTTACATAAAATTTAGAGTGTAAATATTACTATCTATATGAATAATGATTTTTAAAACTAAAAATTATTGATCTACAATTGATTTAATTTTTTACAAAAAAACAAAAAAAACCTCATGTAAAAGTAAAAATGAGATTTTATCAAAAATCAAAAAAATTATTCTCCCCTCAATATATAGTTTTGTCCCTAACTAAGTGTACTAAAACCACTTACTTCAAAACTAGGACGCAACCCTTTCGAAGAGTAATCCATCTAATTATTACTTCTATCGGAGAAAAAAGATTCTTTGAAACGGGAGTAAAATTCGGTTTGAACTATTTAAACGTAATCAAATCTTTAGATATTTTTTCAAAAAAGATTATTCTAAGGAATTCGGGAAATAGATTCCCTTATCTTTGTTGCCTCATAAATCTGTTCACCTAATTGGGCAGAAAAAACAGGTAACATTTCATTTAATTTATGAATAAGAAAAAAATATTTAACGATCCCGTTTACGGTTTTACAAGTATTCCTCACGGAATTATTTTCGACCTTATAGAGCATCCATATTATCAACGGCTGAGACGGATTTCACAATTGGGTCTTTCTCATTATGTTTATCCGGGAGCGTTACATACGAGGTTTCATCATGCGCTCGGTGCTATGCACCTAATGACCCAAGCAATAGAAACACTAAAATCAAAAGATGTCGAGATTTCTAAAAATGAAGCTCGTGGTGTTCTAATCGCAATTTTATTACATGATATCGGACACGCGCCATTCTCTCATGCCTTGGAACACACACTAGTGAATGTTCACCACGAAGAGCTGTCAGAGCTTTTTATGCAAAAACTAAATGAAGAGTTTAAGGGCAAATTAGACCTTGCTATTCAGATATTCCAAAATAAGTATCCGAAGAAATTTTTGCATCAATTAGTGAGCAGTCAACTCGACATGGATCGTATGGATTACCTCAATCGAGATAGCTTTTTTACGGGTGTCTCGGAAGGGGTAATCGGATACGACCGAATTATTAAAATGTTGACGGTGAAAGACAATGAATTAGTGGTAGAAGAAAAAGGAATCTACTCCGTTGAAAAATTTTTGATCGCACGCCGATTGATGTATTGGCAGGTGTATTTGCATAAAACAGTATTGGCTGCGGAACAAATGTTAATTCGAACTTTAAAAAGAGCAAAAGAATTAGCTCAACAAGGAGTTGAGTTGGAAGCATCTGAAGGTTTAAAGTTTTTTCTATACGAGAATATAACTTCAGACGATTTCAAAAAAAATCGAGATGCTTTATTAGAAAAATATGCTTCCTTGGACGATGTTGATATTTTATCCGCATTGAAAAATTGGAGTAATCATGAAGATTTTGTGTTGTCATTTTTATCAAAAAGAATCATTGAGCGAAAATTATTTAAAATAAAAATGCAAAATGAGCCTTTCAAAAGTGACTATATTAAACAACTCCGTCAGAAAGTCGTATACAACTTACCCAAAGGACGTTCTGAAGCAGTCAACTTCCTTGTATTTGAAGGTAAAGAAAGTAATAGTGCCTATACAACGAAAAAAGACGAAATCAAAATCCTATATAAAAATGGAAAAGTAGTTCCAATGTCGGATGCTTCTGATCATGGAGTACAACCGAAAATAATTACTAAACATTATTTATGTTATCCAAATATTAAAAAGTAAATTTGCGACATAACTCATAAAGCCCAAGTGTGACATAGTAAAATTGCTTCACAATAAAATAAATTATATTTTATTAAATAATCACCTTTTTTATTAATCAAAACCAATTCATTCAATTATGAAAAGATTGAACCTTATTTTATCAGTAGCCTTTATGCTTTTCGGATTTGTTGCCCTTGCGCAACCAGGTTCTGATATGCCACCTAATGGTGAAGCTGGAAAATGCTACGCAAAATGTTTGATCGCTGATCAATACGAAATAACTAAAGAACAAGTTCAGACTAAAGCTGCTGGAACTCGAACTGAAGTAATTCCTGCTGCTTATGAAACTGTTACTGAGCAAGTTGTTGCTAAGGCAGCTGCTTCAAGAATGGAAGTAATTCCTGCTGAATATGAAACTGTTACGGAGCAAGTAATGGTTACTCCTGAGAAAACTCGATTAATTGAGGTTCCTGCTGAGTATGAAACTTATACAGAACAAGTAATTTCTAAAGCAGCTTCTACAAGATTGGAAGTAATTCCTGCTACTTACGAAAACGTTACTGAGCAAGTTGAAATATCTCCTGCAAAAACTAAAGTAATTCCAGTTCCTGCTGAATACGGTACTAAAACTGAGCAAGTTGTTGCTAAAACAGCTTCTACTCGAATTGAAGTAATTCCTGCTGTTTACGAAAACGTTACGGAGCAATATGAAGCAGAAGCAGCATCTACTCGTATCGAGACTATAGCTCCTCGTTTTGAAACTGTAACTGAGCGAATCGAAACTCGTCCAGCTTCTACTAAGTGGGTTAAGAAAAGAGCTGACAGAAACTGTCTTTCTGCAGATCCTAACGATTGTCAAGTTTGGTGTTTAGTAGAAGTTCCTGCTACATACAAAACTGTATCTAAGCAAGTAAACGTTGGATGTGCTGGCGGAGACAGAACTCCTAACTCTAACTGTACCAAAGAAGTAACTATCCCTGCTAAATATGCAACTAGAACTTCAAGAGTAATGAAAACTCCTCCTTCTGAAAGAGTTGTTGAAATTCCCGCTGAGTACGCTACAGTTACTAAAACTGTTTTGAAAACTCCTGCTACTACTCGTGAAGAAATAATTCCAGCTGTTTTCAAAACTGTTACTAGAAGAGTTGTTAAAACTCCTGCTACTACTCGAACTATCGAGATTCCTGCTGAGTATGCAACTATTACTAAAACAAGATTAAAAACCCCTGCTACTACTAGAGAGGAAAAAACTCCTGCTGTTTACAAAACTGTAACTAAAAGAGTTGTTAAGACTCCTGCTCAAACTAGATCTGTAGAAATTCCTGCTGAATACACTACTGTTTCTAAAAAAGTATTGAAAGCTGCTGCTCAAACTAGAACTATCGAAGTTCCTGCTGAGTACACTACAGTTACTAAGAGGAACTTAGTTAAGCAAGGTGGATTTACAGAGTGGAGAGAAGTTGTTTGTGGTAGTAACATTACTACTGAAATGGTTCGATCTGTACAACGTGCATTGAAAAGCCGAGGATATGATCCAGGGCCATTCGATAACATTTTAGGATCTAGAACTAAAGCTGCTTTGATGAAGTACCAAAGAGATAACAACTTACCAGTTGGTCAAATGGACTTCGAAACTTTGAAATCTTTAGATGTTAAGTACTAATCAGTAACTAATATCTCGACAAAAAAAGCCTCACTTTCAATTGAAAGTGAGGCTTTTTTTTGAATATCGAATAACGATTTGAGAAATTCAACTAGCTCCTACTCCAGACGCATCATTTACAATCCTAATAAACTCTTCCGTCAAACTTCTACTCTGCATTTGATTTCTAAATTCATCCATCGTAGAGGAATGAATCAAATTTCCTTTATGAATTATAGCCAAATCATCGCATAACAAATCGACTTCACTCATAATATGAGAAGAGAAAATAACTGTCTTGCCATCTTCCTTACAACTACGAATTAAGTTAATGATATTTTCAGCAGTAATTACATCCAAACCAGAAGTAGGTTCGTCAAAAATTACTACATCAGGATTATGAATCATCGTTCGAGCAATAGATACTTTTTGCTTCATCCCTGTTGATAATTGCCCAATTCTCTTTTTGGCAAAATCATGCATATCTAATAAAGTGTATAATTCATCTTTTCGAGTTTCATAAACACTTTTTTCTACCCCATATAAATCTGCAAAATATTTAGTTAACTCATTTGGAGTCAATCTTTGATATAACCCAGTTGAACCTGTCAAAAATCCAATCGACGAACGAACTTTCACTCCTTCCTTCACTACATCATATTCATTTATTTTTATGCTCCCCCCTGTTGGCTTAAGAATCGTCGCCATCATCCTTAACGTAGTTGTTTTTCCAGCTCCATTTGGTCCGAGTAAAGAATAAATTCTTCCTGGTTGGCAATCAAAACTAATATTATTAACCGCTGTAATAGTTTTCTCATTCGTTCCTATTTCTTTTCGCTGTTGCCTAGAAAGAGAAAACGCTTTAGATAAATTTTCTACTTGTATCATTTTTTATTGATTTAAAACAATCTTTAATTGGTTGGTTTCCAAAGATAGGATTCTAATCTTTTTTTACAAATAAACCCATATTTCGAATTAACACTTTTTAACAATTAAACAATGTGTTAATATATACCCATATCCCTTAACCTACTGGCTATCAGTTATTTAAGTAAAAACATTAACAATTCTTTTTTTTCCTAAAATATCAGATAATTAATCTTTAGTTAAAAATTAGATTAAAAAATTTAGGAACATTACCTTTGTTGTAATGATTAAAAGTATTCTCGGTTTTGAGATACTTGAATAAATATTTTTTTACAAAAATTTGAAAATGAAATTACTACGAAAAATTACCTTCTTAGCTTTTGCTGTTATCGTTATCATGGCTTCAGGTAATCCCCTCGCTGCTCAAAAAAAATATGGTCATATTAATTATGGCAACTTATTGGAACAAGTTCCTGAACTTAAAAGTGGAAACACTCAGTTAGAAACTTTCCGAGATCAATTGGTAAAACAAGGTCAAGATCGTGCTGCTAAATGGGAAAAGGATGTTCAAGCATTCCAAACCAAAGCTCAGGCTGGTGAAATGACTGGTTTACAAATCAAGCAAGCTGAAGAAAAATTAGGAAAAGAACAACAAGCAATTGCTGCTTTGGAGCAAGAAGTTGTTGATAAAATAACTAAAAAACGAAACGAAATTCTTAAGCCCATTATAGATAAAGTAAATGGAGCTATCCAAGAAGTTGGAAAGGAAAATGGCTATGCTATGATTTTTGATTCTAGTCTTTATAATTTTATACTTTCTGCTGAGGACTCAGATGATGTCACTCCCCTAGTCAAAAAGAAATTAGGACTTTAATTGTTAAAAATCCTTCAAAAGAAAAGCGATGTTGAGTATTCAACATCGCTTTTCCTTTTTCAAACCAATCTTGTATGCCTAACAAAAACACCATTTTACTTATCCTTTATTTATCTGTTTCCCTGATAAATCTATGGGCTGGTTATTCTTATAACAATACACTTGCATTTTATTCCAAACCACTACTAATGCCAATTCTGGCACTTTGGTTTTACTTCCAAACAAAAGAACACTCTTCCTTTTTTCGACAATTAATTTTATTTGCACTATTTTTTAGTTGGGGAGGGGATACACTTTTGATGTTTGTAGAATCAAAAGGTGAACATTTTTTCTTGTTCGGGTTAGTGAGTTTTTTATTGACTCATATTTTATATACAACTGCATTTTTAAAAACAGTTTCTTGGAACAAAGGATTTTTATGGAAAAATAAATGGGTGATAATTCCTTTCCTAATTTTCTTTTTAGGTTTTCAAATTTACTTACTTCCTGATATTGAAGAAGCAATGCAAATACCCGTTGCCGTTTATAGTAGTGTAATTATAGTGATGGTTTTAGCTGCGTTAAATTGGAATAAATTTATTGAGAAAAAAACTTTTCAATTAATATTTTTTGGAGCGTTACTTTTTATGCTTTCGGATTCGATCATAGCCTTGAATAAATTTAAATCAGCTATTCCGCAGGCGCATATTTGGATTATGAGTTTATACTTATTGGGGCAATATCTAATTGTTCAGGGAGGAGTAAAAATGTTGAAAAAATGATTTTCCCCTCAAAAAAAAGTCCTTCCAGATTTTGAAAATCTGGAAGGGCTAATCTATGGCGAAATAATTTATTTATCCAACAAAAGTTCCACCCGAGCCTTTACCTGTTGCTAGTCGATGCCCTAACCATGCCATCGGAAAATACGCACCAATCAAATCTAAAGCATTGAACCAAAGCGGTCCACCAACCATCACTACCATCATTGCTCCTCCCATTAAAAAAAGTATCCCAATTAACATGGCGAAGTTGAACTTATTAGTCTCTGCAAAATTTGCAACTATAAATGCACCGACCAATGTACCCAATGCATGTGCTAAAAATGGAAAAATAAAATGCTTGGGTTGAAGTAATTTCATTCCTTCTATCAATCCTTCAGTAGTCGTCATATCTACACCTTCCGGAGGTGGAATAATACTTGGTCCAATTGCAATTAAACCTCCGTTGACTGCCATTCCTGCAAGCAGCCCTCCAATCACTATTAAAATGTTTTTTACTGTTGAATTCATTTTTCGATTGTTTTATGTTATGAAAGAATACAAAAACAAGTTAGTATATAAAATTAAAAAATATTCTCCTCATTTTTTTATTCAAAAAATCAAGCGTTCAATGGTCTAAGCTATTGTTTCCTTTTTACCAAGATAGTTTTTCTTTTAAAACCTTTTTACTCTATTAATCTCTATATTAGCAATAGATATCATTTATTTTTTTGCCAAGCTAGCTCCTTCATGAAATTTAAAAGCCTTATCATCATCCTATTTTTTCCTTTTTATTTCCAAGCGCAATATCTAGAATTGGGAATAAGTTTAGGTGCTTCTAATTATTTGGGAGACCTTGCTCCCTCGAGCTTTAAGGTTAGTATCGGACAAACCAATTGGGCACAAGGAGCTTTTGTTCGATTTAATGTGAATAGATTTGTGGGACTCCGTTTTGATTTAACACATGGTGTGATATCTGCCTCAGATGAATTCTCTCTAGAGGAAGATTTTAGAAAAAAACGAAACTTGAGTTTTCGCTCTGACATTTATGAAGCAGCAATTTTAGGAGAATTTAATATTTTAGGGGTTAATCCAAATGAAAAAAAGAGAATATTTTCTCCTTATATTTTTGGTGGTATTGCAATTTTTAAATTTAATCCACAAGCAAAATTACAAGACACTTGGTATGATCTTCAACCTCTTGGAACCGAAGGTCAAGGACTTCCTGAGTATTCTAAAAAATATTCTTTGACCCAGTTTTCTATTCCTCTCGGAGGTGGGTTAAAAATAGCTATGAATAAAAATTTCACATTCACTTTCGAAACTGGAACTCGGAAAACTTTTACTGACTACCTTGATGATGTGAGTACCACTTATCCTGATTTAGGAAGATTAGCATCTGAAAGTGGCGAATTAAATGCTCAATTGTCTTGGAGGTATGATGAAATAAATATTGATGCGACACCTCCGGCAGAGGGAAGTGGAAGAGGTGATCCAAAAGATTTAGATTGGTATATTTTTTCTAAGATGACGATTTCTTACAATTTTATTTCAGGAAAAAAGAAATTTAAAAATGGGAAAAGAAAGAGAAACCGGAGTACTTTAAAGTGTCCTTATTTTTAAGCCCTGTTTAGCTACATTTCAAAAAGGAAGGGATGTGAAACATTTCACATCCCTTCCTTTTTGAAAAAATATCGCTTGGGTATTTTAGTTAACTCGAACCATTTTTTTGGTCAACATTCCAAACTCTGTTTGCAATTGATAATAAAAAACTCCTGTTGCATTAAAATCTTTTTTATCAATAGTTAAAGTTTGTAATCCTTCATTAAAATCATTTTGAATACTTGTCAAGATCCTTCCAGAAAGATCAAATATTCTCAATTCAACATTGCTTGCTGCAGGTAAATAAAAGCTGATTTCTGTCGAATTTGTAAATGGATTAGGTTGGTTTTGATAAAGTTTAAATTGATCTTCCAACATCGTATTTACATTTCCTCCTTCGAAATTCAAATCAACATCTAAGAGTTCATCTGCCGCTGAATAAGCTTCTACTTTTGTAATATTTGAATTAATAAAAAGCAAATCACTCAACTTTCCACTTCGCTTCGCTTGAAAAGTAAAATGCAACAAAGCGTTATTTTTTTCCAATAAAAAATCACCATTATAACTTAAAGTCACGGCACCTCGATCTTCAAATACTGCATAATTATTTATAGAAAAATCTTCCGTCGCATCTGATTCTAAATCAACAAACTCCAAAACTTCAGAATCGTAATTCATTGTAAATTGATATCCTTCCAAAGTTTCCTCCTCTTTTGATTTTAAATAAACATTAATCTCCTCTCCTATTGTCACTTCACGATCTTTTACATTTAAGAACAATGTTCTTGCAAATTCATTTCTAGTCTCAATATTAGAATTCAAATTAGGATTCGCATTAAAGTTAACATCTCCAATTTTTAATGCCATGTAATTCATCATCAATGTATCTGCATCTGTAGCAAATGTGTACACATTGTTAGGGAGAGTCGTGGCCAAGGGATTATTTGGGTCATCAAAAGTAAAATCATCTTCAAAAAATAACCATGAAGGACTATTTGGAAAATCAGGAACAAGTCCTAATATCACTTGTCGAATATGCAATAAATCAAACGCAGTAATCTCTCCAGAGCGATTGGCATCTGCAGCAACGAGTTTAAAAGGATTATCAAAAGGTTCGATGTGTAAAATATGTCTTTGGATCAAAGCAATGTCGTAAGAGGTTACTCCATTCGCAGGATTATCTGTTCGACTCAATGTGACTGTATGTTCTTGACAATTTAAAACAGCCATTTCGTAAGTTCCAAGCGTAGTAGTAGAAGTGGTGCTATCATTTTCTAACAATACATCTACATGTTGTACATTTTCGCCAAATTGATTAGTTACCACACCAGCGATTCCACTTTCAACATTTGGATCACAAATATCATCATGTGGTATTGCCTCAAAAACATTTGGTTGCATCAATGTGATATTTGTATTTCTCATGATGATATCATGAAGAGTGGTATTTTTTATTTCTAAAATTTCATCCGCAGATAATCCATTATCATTCTCAAAATAAAATCGATCTCCATCTCGCAATGCCCCAAATTGAAGTTTCATTATTTCCATAATCGTTTCTCCAAATAACGCATCAGGCATTTTGTTTTCCGCCAACAGTCCTACCCATGGATCTATATTATTGATATCTCCATATAATTGCTCCATCGAATTGGCAATTAGGGTATCTGAATTTAATTCTAAAAAACTGGCGTATGGGGTCAATCCAAAGTCAGATCGTGCAGTATTGAAGTCGGGTAAACCTCTTTCTCTTCCTCGATTAATATTAATCGATGCCAAATCTAACCCACCAGCTCCAGGAGGTCCAAATAAAAAATTACGTACATCATCAATCACTTTGCAATCTAAATCTTGAGCTACTTGCGCTCCCATCCCTTTGAACAAAGGATCAATTCCTCCACCTAAGAAAAGGATCGATTGAGGATTAAAAAATGCTTCTTGTAATTGTAAATTACCGCCTTGTATTTCATTCCCCTCATTATCTAATCTCAAAATAGTACTATTCAATAAAGTATGACCTAGCCGAAATGCAGCTGCTGAAAATACATTCAATATCCTAGGATCAATAGTATCAGCATAACCCAAGTAAGGGTCAATATCTACTCCCATGGCAGGTAACCATTCCGTGTAAACTACATTTTGAATCAACCCTCCTACTATTTTTCGAGCGTGTTGGTACAATTCTTCATCTGTCCAGTTTGGATGATCTATTTTCAAAGTATCACACAATCGATTATGTTCTCTAACAAATACTGTATGAAATGCAATCAATAATGGATTCTCATTAGCTCGCGGATCTCCCGCTACAAAATGATAACTAGAAAGTTGAACTCCATCGTCCATCAGAGGTGAATCCCAATCTACAGGTGTAGCAAAATTTCCAGTAAAAGTATTCCATGGCAATAAGTTATACGTAGAGGTTTTCATTTTTCCATCAGAAAAAGTTCTAAGCCAATCCGCTCGCTCCTGATCAGAACCATATACACTAGATCCATCAATCCATGCAGTAATTTCATTTCCATGTTCTCGAGGATTGGCTGTGCCTGTTCCGGTTCCGTCCATTTTTTTTGAACGACGCATAAAGATCATAGATGCCCCTGTTCCAAAAGGATCAAACCATGGATCTCCTGTGGGAACTGAAATCAATGAATTTTCATTGCCATCGCCAGTCAGAGAGATATCGTGATCAATGAATTGGCCAAAAGCCCAAACAAAATCACTCAGATTTGTTGGTTCATTAAGTAAGGAATCTTGTGCAAAAAGCGTATTGGAAATTACTCGTGGATTAGGTCTTGTAGCACCAGCAGGTGATTCAATTCCATCTTCATAACTTACCGTAGTAAGTCTTTTGAGTTGAGTATGAGCAGCTCCCCAGTCGGGATTCAGAAGGTTGTTGTCAGAACCATCAATTGTTCGATTCTCTTGACCGAAGGCAGATATTTGAAAAAAGGTAAGCCCGATGATTAATAGTATAATTCTCTCCATCAGTTGTGCATGTTCATGGTTAAAAAAAATACAAAATTCATACTTTTTCATCATTTATGCAATTAAGTTGCTTAAATGATAAAAATCAATGAATCTAGTCTTGAATCGGTTTTGAGAATTTTTTATCTGACGGAATTTGGGATATTTATTGAGATGTAAATATAACCAAAAATGATACGTGAAGTTCAATCCATAAAAAATTGTTTTCTCATTTTACTGTTTTTCATGTGATTTGAGAAAACAATCTAAAAAATCTCATTAACAATCAGTTAAACTTCCTTGAAAACATATATTATTTTAACATAATTGTTTCTTGTTTTTTGATCCTTTTGAGTACAAAAAACACTTACTCGCATTAATCCTCCCAACCAATTGATTTCCAATACTTTACACTTATATTATTTTTTAATTTTTCATAAAAAAAAGACATATTCCCCATACTTTTCAAGACCTTTGAAATCTTAAAATTTAAAACACCTCCATTTTTATCTAGGCATAAAATCTGCTATTTTTCCTAAAACAAATCGTCTAATAATAAAACGTGGGATTTGAGATTTTTAGATTTGCGTATTGAGACAGAAAGGAATTCAATTTTTTCGAAAAAACGCATCAATACTAAATACTCAGAATCCCAATACTTAAAAGAATAAACCCCTATTGAATAATAATTACAACAGTTGCTTATGAAAAATCTACTTAAAATCTTCGGCATATTCGCATTTATTTTTTTGGGCGCCACTTCAGTAGTTGCTCAAGACGAAGAAGTCGTTTTTGAAGAATCGAAAGAAACTACAAAATTTCAAAGAAGTTATTTCCCTCCTCGAGATGCAGGCTGGTGGACACTTGGAATCAACGGTGGTTGGGCTTACCAATCAAGTGATGTTCCAACAACTTACCAAGGCTATGGATTCGGAATGACGCTTGCAAAAAATTTATATTACCAACCAGGTTCGCCAATTTCATTTGATGCACGAGGTCGATGGTTATATTCTCAAAGCATTGGTTTGGATACCAAACGTGCTTCTGGGCTCGAAAATAACGATGCCTTAAATGGTTCTCGTGAAGCAGGAGAAGGATTAGATTATACTACTCCAAGTGGTCCAGGTTATGTTTTTCAAAACAATAAAACTCACCAGTTCGAACTCGGATTGGAAGGTGTTTTGACTGCGAACCGATTACGGGAAAATACTGGAATTATTGCTTCACTTTATGGAGGAATTAATTTGGATTGGTACAATGTCAAATTGGATCAAGCAGATAACGGAGGAATTTATAATTACTCTGGCATTGATCAGAATGATAGTAAAACAAGTATCAAGAATATTTTAAAAAATAATATTCGAGATGGCGTGTACGAAACTAATGCACATGGCTTCGAAGATGGCGCAGGTAAAATTAGCCTTATGCCTTCTCTTGGAGTTGAATTAGGTTACCAATTTACGCCTAGATTTTCGATGCATGCAGGTCATAAATTCACTTTCCCTTTGAGTGA
>CAJQQY010000278.1 GCA_905480595.1 uncultured Saprospiraceae bacterium
TTGTCGATGCCAATCAAGGAATCAATACAGTTGAGATTTTTAATTTTGATCGTAATACAGGTACTCTTTATAATCCGATGCTACTCACCAATTTCTTTGGTCCAAGTGGTGTTGAATTTTCGCCAAGCGGCAGGTTTTTATATATTTCTCACGAAGGGATCAACTTCAATAAAGAATTGATTCAAATCGATCTTTTTTTTAATAATCTCATTGATATTATTAACTCTGCAGAAGTAGTCGGAAATCCATTTGGTTTTAGTAATATAGGAGGACTACAACTTGGCCCAGATGGAAAAATTTATTTAGCCAATACTTTTGATTTTACTTTAGGCGTCATAAATGAACCTGAACTGCAAGGTACTGATTCAGCATTTGATCCATTTGGAGTTTTCCTAAACTCTGGAGAAATCTTATTTGGGCTACCAAGTTTTTTCCACAAATATTTCCAAACTCCTAATTTTAGTTATAATGGTTTTTGTTCTGGAGGAATCACGAGTTTTGAAATTGAATCATTCGACACACCTATTGATTCTGTTTTATGGAATTTCGGAGATCCTTCTTCAGGAAATAACAATACTTCTACATTATTAAATCCTACTCATAATTATGCGACAAGTGGAGCTTACGAGGTGACCTTAACAATCTATTCTGATAGTCTGGTTTTAATTAATAATGGAATTGTGCATATTGCTCCTCCTTCAATTGATTTGGGAGACGATCAAACTTTTTGCAGCAATCAAGAGTTCACGTTGAATGCATTTACTCCAAATGCAACTTATTTGTGGTCTGATAATTCTAATCAATCTTTTCTTCCTATTGAGACTCCTGGAACATATTGGGTTGAAGTTTCAATTGGTAATTGTTCCGTTTTAAAAGACACAATTGTAATAGATTATATTCCTGCTCCAGATGCTAATTTAGGAGGAGATGGCGGACTATGCAACGGAGATGCTGTAGTCCTTGATGCTACAAATCCTAACGCAATTTATGAGTGGAGTACTGGTTCCACCACATCTCAAATAACTGTATTTTTTGGTGGAACATATTCAGTTACTGTAACTAATCCAAATGGTTGTACCGATACAGATCAAGTTAATTATTTTTTTGACCAAGTCGCAGTTAATCCTGCTCAAGCCAACTTAGCTTGCTATGGTGATTCGAATGGAGTAGCATTAGTTTTCCCTGCTCTAGGCCAGTTACCCTTTTCATATGAGTGGGATGATGGAGACACCTTATACACTAATAACCAACTTACAGCTGGTAATTATTCCTTAACCATAACTGATAATTGGGGATGCACAACTGTTCAAGATTTCACTTTGACCGAGCCATCAGAAATTGAAGTTAATGCTGTGACCAATGTTGACAACCCAAATACAACTGATCCTGACGGAGCGATTTTACTCCAACCAGCAGGAGGAATCCCACCATATATTTTTGATTGGGAAATGTTTGGAGAGACAACCGACCCTTTGAAAATGGGGTTAGAAAATGGAATTTATAACATTACAATTACAGACGACAATGATTGCGAGAAAGTCATTGAAGTAAATGTTGGAGATCTAACTTCGACTGAAGAAATTTCGATTTTAGACAAAATAAATGTCTTCCCGAATCCTACCAATGATTTTCTTTTTGTAAAAATTCCAAATTGGCAAACTGAAAATTTCGAAATTTCAGTTTCAAATATTTTAGGACAACCAATGCGTGAAGTTTCTTTTTTAAAAAATGGTGAAACGGAATTTTCAATTGATGTAAAAAACTGGTCGAATGGAATTTATTTTTTAAAAATAAAAACGGAAGAGGAAGAAAGGATTTGGAAATTTAATGTTGTGAAATAAAAAAAGGAGGTTGATAAAAAATATCAACCTCCTTTTTTACTTTAGGAACTATCAAAAATTACAACCCCAACGCTTTTTTTATTTTATCATAAATCGCAGTATTTTCATAAATCCCACTAAACTTTTCAGCACCTGGTCCATAAGCAAAAACAGGAATCATTTCAGCGGTATGATAATCAGTCGTAAATTCAGTTACCATCGTATCTTGAGTTGTTCCCAAGTTTATAGAAAAACCTCCAGTCTCATGATCAGCAGTTACAACCACTAAGGTTTCGCCATCTTTCTCCGCCCAATCCAAAACTGCTCCAATACTTTTATCAAAATCCAACATTTCAGAAATAATATAATTCGCATCGTTGGCATGTCCTCCCCAATCAATCTGAGCACCTTCGATCATCAAAAAATATCCTTTCCCTTTACTATGTGCTTTCAAAAATCCAGTCGAAATTCTCGTCGCTCCATACAGATAATCACGTCCACTTGCAACAGGAAGCGGATCATCATCTGCTGTAAAATAAGCAAAGTTTTTATTTGGATCAAATTTGATCGCGCTCATATTTTCCTTAAAATAATCACTTACGTAATAATCTTTTTCTTCTAATTCTTCATACAAATTACGTTCATCCGTTTCTCTTCGGTCAAAATATTTTTTACCACCTCCGATAAAAAGATCAACTTCTGTTTTCAAAAAATCAGCAGCAATCTCCTCATACATTTTTCGGCTAGGCTGATGTGCAATAAAACTTGCTGGTGTCGCATGTACAATCGTTGATGTAGAAACTAACCCTGTTGCCATTCCTTTTTCTTCACATTCTTCTAAGATGGTTTTTACTGGTTTTTTTCTTGGATTAACTCCGATAGCACCATTATAGGTTTTAACACCTGCTGAAAATGCAGTCGCACCTGCCGCAGAATCTGTAATTAAATTATCACTCGAATATGATTTGTGTAAACCAACAATTGGGAATCTTTCCAAGTTTAGTCGATTATTATTTTTGATCATCCCTGCTGTAATTTGCGAAACGCCCATTCCGTCACCAATCATCAAGATTACGTTTTTAGCTTTTCCATGACGAAGAGGTTCAGGTGTACCTGAAGTCATTCCCAACTTTGCAATTGGTGTTGATGTTTCATTTTTGGGATAACATCCAAAAATGAAAATCATGGAAAAGATTACTATAATATTTCTCATATCAATTATTTCATATTTGATCCCTAGATTTTTTCTAAGGATAGATTTTTTCTAAACTAGCATATAACGCTTTCCTGGGAGGGGCTTAATCATACCTTTGAATTCTAATTCTAAAAGCAATGAAGAAACTTCGCTCGGTTGTAATTTTGAAACATAACTCAACTTATCAATCGCTACTTCATTCTCATTTCTCAATATATCAACTACCACTTGTTCCTTTTCCGTTAACTCAACGAATAACTGCTTTTGAATATTCTTATTTTTCTCAAATTGTTCCCAACGCATAATCCCAACTACATCATCTGCACTTTCAATTAACTGCGCTTTATGGCTTTTTATCAATAAATTTCCTCCTCCAAATTTCTTATCTCTTGCCCGACCTGGAATTGCAAAAACATCTTTATTATATCCATTTGCTAATTCTGCAGTTATCATGGATCCTCCTCTTTCCTTCGTTTCTACCACAATTAATGCATCACACATTCCTGCCACTATTCTATTCCTCATTGGAAAATGCTCTCTATCTGGTCCTTGTCGATGAGTAAATTCGGTTAGAATCCCTCCATTTTCCATCATTTTCTCTGATACATTTTTGTGCTCGGGTGGATACATCATACTCAACCCATGTCCCAAAACTCCCACCGTTGGTATATTTAATGAGACGGATTTTCGATGAGCCGTCACATCTATACCATATGCTAAGCCGCTGATTATCAAAACATTATATTTTTGCAACTCTGCCACCAATTCTTCACAAATTGCTTTTCCATGAGGACTTGGAGTTCGAGTTCCAATAATTGAAACGATGCGATGATGATTTAATTCGGCATTGCCTTTGAAGTATAACATGGCAGGGCTATCATTAAAATGCTTGAGTCTTTGTGGAAATTTTTCATCCGTATAAAAAAGGCATTGAATATCTTTCTTAGCAATAAATTCAAGTTCTTTTTCTGCTTCCTCCAGCACATTATGATGTCGAATATTTTCAGCTAATGTTCGTCCAATTCCTGGAATATTCATCAACTCTTTTTGAGAGGCATCAAATACTGCTTTTGCTCCCCCACAGTAACTTACTAGATTCTTTGCAGTAATCGCTCCGACTTTTGGAACTTTGGTAATTGCAATTTTGTATAGGAGATCGTTATTCATTATCTTGGTTTTCTATAGGAATAAAAATAATTATAAATGATTCCTATTCCTGAGCGTTTAGTATGTTTAAAATCAGCACAATTTAGCTTTTATTTTTTTTGAATAAAAAGACTACTCATTATATTTATTATTAGATCGAAATTTATCTTTGCAAACGAATATGAAATATTATGACTAAGAAAAAAACAGGTTTTTTACCAAAAGTTGAAGTACTCATTATTTTAGTTTTCTTTGCCAGTTTTATGGCTTGGGCAATTAGTAAATGTGATGCTACAAAAAAATCATTTGAAGATGATCCGGTAGAAGAAACTACTTTGAATGGAGATGGCACTAATGCAATTGATTCCGTAGAGACTTCACCTACTGATCCTTTCCCAAGTGGCGAAGCTCCTCAACTTTCGACAACTACTCCAACTGTCGGTCAACCTACGGTTAGTCAACAACCTCGATATTCTAAATTATACATCACCATAGATGGCTTGAAAATGCGAAAAGGGCCATCACTAGATAGTGCTGTCGTTTTGCAAATGAAATTATTTGAACAAGTAGATTTCATGAATGAATTTACTGATTCGACTTACCAAATTAACCTAGGTTACGAAATGGCAGATGAGCCTTGGTTCAAAATTCAACATCGAGGTAAAGTCGGTTGGGTTTATGGCGCAGGGGTTAATTTTTATAAGAAGAAAAGAGAAGGAGCTTTTCCTGGGAATTAATCATGGATTAATAAAAAATGTCCAATAGCCAATGATCTTTTTGGCTATTGGACATTTTTTATTTGATCCTGGTTATTCAAAATGAAATATTATTTCTGAATAATTATCTTTTGAATTACCGTTTCTTTCTCTTTTTCAAAAACTAAAAAATAAATTCCTGAAGGAAATTTACTAGTTGAAAGTACTCTCGAAGATTCCGCTTCTAAAAAATCAGTCTTCCAAATTTTTCCATTCAGATCCATTAACCTCATTACTTTTTTTGACGTCGAAAGATTTTTTATCGTTATAAAGTCTGTTGCTGGATTTGGTGCAACCTCAATTTTTCCATCAGAAAATTCTTGCGTTGAAACGACATCAATCCCTTCGTAATTTAAAATTACACTTGATGAATCAGCTGGATTGTCCGTAACATAAAAAAGATATTTGGCATGAAGTGTACCACTATATCCATTTGGTTTTACGTGCAAAATAAATTTATTCGTTAGCCCTGTAGTGATTGTTGGCAGATAAAAATCAGCACTATCCAATCCATATCCTGAAGGATGATATTGAGTTGGATCTTGTATCGAAATTCCCCATCCATCATTTCCTGCATGTGACACCAAAGGATCTACTTCCAAATACACTTTTTTCCATCTCATGTATAAAGTGTCCGAGGTATTATTTTCAAATAAAACATAATCGTAGAAAAATTCAAACGTGGCTGGTTTCACTAAATTAATCGTGTCTGGAGTGGTTGAAAATGCCACCTGTGCATTTACTTTTTCTACAGAAAATAAGGCTATCGCGAGTACAATTGTGAAAATTACTTTTTTCATTTCATTTCTTTTTTAACATAATTACTTAATCCGAATACCCATTTGCTTCATCAAAAGTGTCGCATTAAAACTCTGACTTACTCCTTTCTTAATGGTATAATCAAATTTTAATTTTCCACCTTGTACTTCTACTTCCATACAAAGATTTTCAATTGCACCTTCTGAATTCGCTTCCATACTTCCTAATTCTAAATCATGTGTGGCAATTAATCCTGATCCTTTACTATTTATAAATTGTTGAATCAGGGCTTTTGAACCGGTGTGCCGATCTGTGGAATTTGTTCCTTTTAGAATTTCATCTAAGATAAAAAATATGTTTTGTTCAGCATCGACAGCTTCGATAATTATTTTTAACCGTTTGAGTTCTGCATAAAATGAAGAAGTACTTTCATGCAAAGCATCGACAGTTCGCATACTCGTATAAACTTGCAAAGGGGGCAATGAAAATTCTTTGGCACAAACCACACTTCCGCTCATCGCTAATATTATATTCAATCCGGCAGTTCGCAAAAAAGTACTTTTCCCTGCCATATTTGAACCTGTAATCAATTTGATATGTGCTTCGGTTGGCATCGTCAAATCGTTACAAACTCTTTCTTTCCCATTAATCAATGGATGCCCCATTTGCTTGGCTACTAATTCATTTTTGTTTTCTACTTTTGGAAAAACCCAATCTGAATTATTATAATAAAGTGTAGATAAACTTAGGACAGCTTCGATTTCTTCCAAGGCATCAAACCATTTTGGCAAATGATCTTTTTGCACAGCTTGCCATTTTTCCAATCGATTAACCCAATGCAAATCCCAAAGCGTAAACACATTTAAAATAATCGCAAAAGGATTACTCCGAACATTTAATTGCTGGATGATGTAGGATAACTTTTTAACACTCGTCGAGGCATTTTCATTTCCAACAAAAAAAACAGACTGTAGTCCATGTAATTTTTTTGATAAAAACTTTTCTCCTTCGATGTGATGGATCAAGCGAGCGTAATGTGCTAATATTTTTTCTGCTTTGTCAGTTTGCACATGAGTCGCATTTACTTTTTCGACAGTCATTTTTAAAATTATCGCCGCAGGCACATAAAATAAAATTGCCAACTGCCAAGGGATATAAAGTAACCAAAGTACCACTCCTGCTATTCCTAAAATTGGAGCAATGTACATCGCCATTTTAAATAAAGAAGAATTACTGACGAAGGGAGGCATTTGCAACCATTTTTTTAATGCTGTCAAATGATCCTCTGAATCTTCGGTAGACATGCCGAGTGCTTGGAAATTTTGCCGCCAATCTAATTGCTGTTGTAATTCTTGAACAGACTCTTGGCGAAGCGAAATCTCTTCCATCTTTGCAGGATGACTTAGCCAATTAGCCAAACATTTTTTCCCAATGGAAGTATTACTTCGATTGCAATATTGGAAAAAAGAATAATCTCCAAACAAATCCATATCGATAGAATTCGGATGTTGTGTATCCATAAATTGCTCACCAGAATCGAATTGATTGAATTCATAATTCAAATAGTCAATTTCATTTTGGTTGACTTTCGTTAAATTCTCATGATGGATTTGGTCGCGTTGAATGGCTTGATGCCAATAGACAAATCTAGCAAAAGCTGCCAAAAACACAAATAGAAAAAGTGCTGCAGCCCAACCATACGACCACAAAAAAACAAATATCGCAGCTCCAATAAAAAATATGACTAATCGAACAATCGAAAAGCGAATATATTTTTGTTTTAACTCTGCAGCTTTAGCTGCAAAATCATTTTGTCGTTTTTTGTAAAGTTCTTGTAATTGCAAAGAGAAAAATATTGAGTAAAATGATTTAATATTAATTGGGATAAACTAGTAACGTGGTGGTCTGCTTTAACTGACCTAGAAAGAGCGAAGCGATAAATTTTAAATATTTTTTTTAAGCTTTTCTTAAGAAAAAATTCGCTTCGCTCTTTTTTCAGGTCAGCTAAAGCAGACCACCACGTTACAATCTGCCGCAAATTTACTATTTTTACCCATGAAGTTTGAAATGTAAAAAAATAAATATTTGAGTACCAAGACACAAAACCATAGAATTATTTTTGGACTGAAAGTAAAACAATTACGGACAGAGCTAAAATTGTCATTTGCCCAACTAGCAAAGCAATCAGGACTTTCAGTTTCTTACCTCAATGAGATTGAAAAAGGGAAAAAATATCCGCGTGCTGATAAAATAGATTTATTGGCAAAAGCCTTGCAGATTGACGTCAAATCTTTGACCTCTACCGAGTTGACCAAGCAATTAGCTCCTGTTGGAGTTTTATTACAATCGAATTTCTTGAATGAGTTACCATTGGATTTATTTGGAATTGAGTTGTCGAAGGTGACTGAGATTATTGCCAATGCTCCAATTCGAGTAGGTGCATTTATTTCTACGTTGGTAGAGATTTCAAGAAATTATTCTTTGCTGGATGCTCATTTTTTTACTGGCGCAATGCGTGCGTATCAAGAGATGCGCTACAATTATTTTGAAGAGATTGAAAAAGCGGTAGATGACTTTTTGAAAAAGGATAAACTACCCATTAATGGAGGAAAGACTGCCGATACTTTGAAATTTATTTTGCAAAAAAAATATAAGTATCAAGTCATCGAAAATGGGTTGAATGATTATCCTGAGTTAAAAAATATCCGAGCTATTTTTATTCCAAAAGGGAAAAAGTTATTGCTCAATGAAAACTTATCTTCTACTGAAAAGTTATTTCAACTTGCCAAAGAGTTAGGTTTTAATCGATTAAAAATAAAACAACGAGGGAATACTTCTTCTCTTTTGAAAATCGATTCTTTTGACATGGTCTTGAATCAATTTAAAGCTTCTTATTTTGCAGCTGCGGTGATTATTCCACGACAAGCACTTTTGGAAGACCTTACTTCCTTTTTCCAAAAAGAAAAATGGGATGCGGAAGCGTTGATTCAAATCAATCAAAAATACAATGCGTCGCCTGAAATTTTATATCATCGCTTGACTAATTTATTGCCACAGTTTTTTGGTTTGCAAAAATTATTTTTCCTCAGGTGTATTCATAATACGGAGAAAGATAATTTTGAAATTGACAAAGAACTACACCTTAATCACAAACATCATCCACATGGAAATGGGTTATTGGAACATTATTGTCGAAGGTGGTTGTCGATATCTTTGCTCAATGATATGCATGAAATGCAAAAGGTGGGAAAATATGTCAACACATTCGTCGGAGTTCAGCGCTCGAAATATTTTGGAACGAAAGATGAATATTTATCTTTTACGTTGTCTCGACCTTCGCATCCAAAATCACATTTGAATACAAGTGTGACGATTGGAATTTTAATTGATGATGAAGTAAAAGAGAAGATTAATTTTTTAGATGATCCGACTATTCGAACTCTCGAAGTGAATAAAACTTGTGAACGATGTCCTATTACTGATTGTTCGGAAAGAGCTGCGCCTGCAATTGAAGTAAAGAAAAAAGAGAATCGAAAGGCTGTGCAGGATGCTTTGAAAAAATTGATGGAGGAATAGTATAAACTGTCAAAACAGTTACTTCATCACCGTAATCACTCCTGTCTCTACCTCATTACTCCAATTCCCTGCCCGATCTTTTATTCTAATTTTAAATGTCGTAGTCTCTGAATTATTATTTTCATCAATAATAATTGTATGATTTAAAATTACATTTAACTCGCCTGTAATTTTCAGTTCAGAACCTGAAGGTGCTCGTGGAGAAAGGTGATAATCAAATTTCAAAACATCTGGATTTCGAGTGTCAACTAATTCAATCGAAGGAACATCTGGATCTTCCGTTCCTAAATCTCCATCTCCATCTGAATAGGAAATTGTAAACGTTAACTCATCTGTATATTGCTGAACTTGATTAGACTCAGGAATCACTTTGATTAATTCAATCATTGGAACTACTGTCAACAATTCATCTGGATCGTCTTTTCCGCAACTCACAACAAGAAGAACTAGGGCTAGTAAAAATATATTTTGATACTTCATTTCTTTTTATTTTTTCCAAAAAAATTACTGTACATAAAATGAAAAATACTGAATCAAATACGCAGGTGCATTTTCATTTGGAATTTCAGTTGGATCATCATGGTCAGCATCTTTTACGAACATTCGCATATAAACAACATCACCTGATTCAAATCCTAAGTCAGAAGGTTTGAAAGTAACTTTTTGATAATAAGGGAGTTGCTCTGGATTATAAGTACTAAAAACGCTATTAATTAAATTTGGAATAATTTCAACTTGCATATCCAATTCAACTGAATTCGAGAAAGTAAATGGTTCTGTCGAAAATTGAATTTTATTGTAAGTCAATGCATTTCCTAGAACGTAATTTTGATCCGCATCCATATCAAGGAAAAGTAACCACATTTCCATATTTTCATCGACTGATGTTATAAATGGATTAAAAGCAAAATTATCAATTCGAGCAGTATCCACTCTAAAATCATTGTTGTCTGGCAAGTAAGCCACTACGCCATAACAGGCTGGTTGAGTGCTCGAAAGCGTTGGCGTATTTCCAAAAATATCTTTTGCTCCATCATTGATCCAATTAGTGATGAGACCTATTTGATCTTCCGTCAATGGATTTCCACTCGAAGGCATTCTTTCGAAATTTGGTAAAAAATGTTCGGTGATTCTTTTGTACAACATCGACTGCTCTGGTTCAAAAGGAGTCACTCGATATGAAAGAGGTTCGCGTCCATCATTTGCCACACTATAATTTTTTACAATGGGATGAAAAACTAAAGAATTATAAGAACTTTCAACAGTTCTAAAATCTGGTTCGAAAGTTCCATCATGACATCCTGGACGATTACAACTTGCTGAAAAAATATAATGATGCAAGCCTAAGAATCCATTTGAATCTACTGGAATTGTTTCAATCTCTGGTAGCGGATAAGTCAAGGTATCAAATGGATTGAATGGCAAATCCGATGGTTCAGGTGTATTATTATCCTTGCATGAATATAAGAGCAAACATAAAATTGAAAACGTAAATATGATTTTTTTCATCTTTTTAATTGTTCTCCCGTGGCACAACTCAAAGCCGTGGCATGGATATTATTTAGCAACTATTTTCTCCTAAAAAAGAAATTCTGTTTTTCCGAATTAATCGTGACACGACTTTTAAATTAATGCTTCTTCCAATACTCGTCCTGGCATCAAATTACTCGGTACACTATCTTTAAATCCTAATATATGTGCAATCGTAGGCACCACATCAATTGACTCTGCAACTGGATTATTTGGGCTCCCCAATGCCTGTCCCTGCACTACTTTATCATCTGGCCCAACGATCATAGTGAAGACTCTTCGGGAGTTATCATCACCTGTATGATCGTACGCTCCCAATCCATTCGCATCGACAATATTATTTCTATCCAAGTTTCGACCATGCTCAGGCATGCAAACCATAATCGTATCATTTGCCAAAACTGGGTGACTCTGAATCTTATTCCACAACCAACCAATTCCATAATCGGCACGATGTAAATAATATAAATACGCACTAAAATTATCATGACAAACATCCAAGTTAGTCGTATTAATTACTGTCAATTCAGGTGTAAATTCATCCATCACTTGCCATGCCGCCGAAATATTTATCAAATCACCCGTTAGTAAATTTTGATTATTTCCAGGAGTTGCAACTTCTAAATTTCCATTTGCTGCATCTTCTATTTTCTGCAATAAAAAGTTTTTAATCTGCTCTCGATTTTCAGGCGTATTTTGAATACCTGGCAACTGCTCCCCTGCTTGCGCAAAATTATTATCTAAAATATTTTTGATTCGATTAATTCTATTGACATCATCTGGTTGATAGCTTACAGCATTACCTAATTGGCTTTGTCCTGCATTTCCCAAAATACTTTGTGGGCGCAAATAATTTGCTCCATATTGTGCTCCATAACTATTCGATTGACTATAATTTAACGAAGGATAAGGTCCGAGTCCCTCGGAAATCCACCAAGCATTCATCGCACTTTCATTCGGATCAGAATGCTTCCGATAGTATTCAAAAATGGTGGGAAAATCTGGATTGATGTTTAAGTTCAAACCAGTCTCTGTATAATTTCCAGTCATCGCAACTGTGTGACCATTGTAATGCCCGGTTGGTCCATTTTTATAAAGTACTTCTTTGAAAAGCGTTCCTTGCTCCATCATCGGCGTATTCAAAACTGGTGCCCAAGGATCATGAATGGCATTGCTTGAAGGTGCTGCACCTGTGAGCATATTATTCATCACATTCCCTTCTGGAAGGGATGCGTTTTGATTCATTAAAAATTGTTGCCCTACCGATTCTTGGTTTCTAATTCCTCCTGCAAACAAAACATAAACAACATGATTAACAACTCGACTTCCTGTCGCTGCAAACAATCTCCCTGTCGGTAAAATGTAAGGAACTCCAATTGTTCCTGCTGCAGCTAAACCTGCTTTTTTGATGAAATTTCTCCTCTTCATTTATATTAGATTTAGATTGTTTTAAAAAATAACATTACACTTACAAAACCATTTCCTAATAAAACTTATACTCATTAGAAAGTGCAAAAGCTTGATAAATCATCTCAGGAGTCAATTCGGCATCACCTTCAATCTCTTGTTTTAATTCTAACACTTCGTACGGTGAAGGTTTTCTTAAAAAAAATCTGATGTAAGTATCTTCTATGAATTGATCGATGCTTGCACGCATTTCTTGATTGGTTGGGGTACTTGCATTTCCACTATTGACAAAATCATTTAGGATCATTTCGTCTGCCATTTGTTTATCACCAATCGATACACGAACCTCTGCCAATTGACTTAAATCTTGCTGAGGAACTGTTGTCGAAAAAAGATTAGAATATAAAATGGAAATATATTGCTCGGGAGTTTTTTGCTTCGTCTTTTCAACATTGCTTAGGTAAAGATTTTCTTCATTTACCTCAAAAACATATTGATATTCCTTTTCCTGCTTGCAGCCAAAAAGAATGGACATACTAAACAAAAAGATTATAGATAATTGAAAAATTCTATTCATGATTTAATATTTTTACTTCATAAAAAATATAGTGAAGAGTTTCCCAAAAAATAAAAAACAAACCATGGGAAATTAACAATTCACCGTTATCAAAACCCTGCATACTCATCCGACTTCATCACCAATCGCTGAATCGCTTGATAATCTTGGGTATCGTCAAATATAAAAATCGCATCCACCATCTCTTGAGAACTAGGTTCTCGAACCAAAAGTTGATTATAAATATCTATCGCTAGGCCTTGATAAAATTCAGAGCTATTCATCAAAATATTGATAAATTCTACTTTATTATTTCCATCTTGCAAAAAGACTAAAGAAGGATTTCCGTTGACCATATTTACGGAAGCATTTAATTCAGCGTCGGTAGGTGTTCTTTTTAAAAAGTTTTCAAAACAAGAGAGGACAAAATTTTCAGCACCCATATTAATTTCATCATAAAAACTATTACGGGTGAGAATAAACATAAATTCATTGATCGTGATTTCTCCATTTTGATAATCTCCTCGAGCATTCCGCAAAGCATACATCAACGCTAACTCTGCATTGTACAATTGAGCTAAACCATTATTCCCATTTTGAATCGCTTGATCGCGCTCCACTTCGAAAATATAGATAGTAAAATCTAATTCATCATTAGTTACTCCTGGCAAGTAGCTTGACTGATAAATTTCATAAAACCGTTTGAAGTATTCTTCCGTACTCATCAAATTGGCAAGTAATTGCTCGCGAGAAGTATCACTTAAAGAGTTAGATTTTAAATCAGAAGTTGTAGAAGTTAATTCATTATCCAACGGTTCACGCCCCAATAAATCAATGTAAATTTTATTGACATAATTTTGAATTTGAACGGTTGTCACTTCATCGTAAGGAGGAGCTGTATTATCTTCAATGATAATATTTTGGACAATCGTATCTTTTTTACAGGAAAAAATAAATACCATCATCAACATTAGGTAGAGTATATTCCTCATAGGAATTTGGGTTTTAAGGCAATGGTTTAAAATCTCAAGACAACAAAGTTTAAAACATCCCCTACGTCAGATAAAATTATTCTTAAGTTTTTATTGTGTATTTGCTGGGATTAAACATAAATCAAAAACTATTCTAATATTTTATTTTCATAATTTTCATGAAAAAAGCAAGTAAACTACAACCTAAAATTAATAATGAAGTTGATTTTTTTGCGTAAAAATTTGACTGATTTGAAAATAAAAAGTTTAATTCAGGTTGAAAATTAAAAGAATAAATCCTCCCAAATAAGAAAATATCAAGCTACTTAAGGAAATGTAGTTTTAAAATCAAAAATCATAGTAACCCTTTTTCAAAAGTTTGTTTTCTTTGTAGTCGCTGAATTCACTCCGAATTTGGTATCGCTACTTTTTTAATTTTTCAAAAAAAATCAACTAGCATGTTAAAAAGATTGTACGTATTGACTTTCATTTTTGTAAGTGTGAGCATTAGTTTAAATGCTCAACAAAACAACACGAAAATTTCAGTCGAAGATATTTGGGAAAAATATGAATTCGTTCCAAATTCAGTTCCTGGTTTTAATTTCCAAAACGATGGAAAGCATTATACTCGAGTGGAAGAAAATAAAATCAAACAATATGATTTTACGACTGGACAATTTACCAAAGATATTTTTGATGCTTCTAGCGTAAGTGGAAATTCAGAATTCAATGGTAAAATGGATGACTACACTTTCAGCAAAGACGAAAGTAAAATTTTGATAAAAACCGAAACGGAATCAATTTATCGAAGAAGTACTCGAGCTAACTTCTATGTTTGGGATAAAAATAACAATACTCTTACAACTGTCGAGAAAGAAGGGAAACAACGTTACACTTCTTTTTCTGACGATGCTACAAAGGTGGCTTTCGTTCGAGAAAATAATATGTATTTTAAAAATCTGATAAATGGAGAAATTACTCAAATCACTTTTGATGGAAAATTTAATTCTATCATCAATGGTTCAGCAGATTGGGTTTACGAAGAAGAATTTTCTATAGCCAAAGCTTTTGAATGGTCGCCTGATGGAAACAAAATTGCCTTCTTAAGATTTGATGAATCGGAAGTAAAAGAATTTACCATGACTTTATACAACCGAGATTTATACCCTGAATATGAGACCTTTAAATATCCAAAAGTTGGAGAAAAAAATGCCATTGTTTCTGTTCATGTTTTTGACATAAGAACTGGAAAAACAACTAAAGTGGAAACTGGCAATGAACCTGACATGTACTTCCCAAGAATCAAATGGACACTTGACGCCAACAAGCTTTGTATCTTTAAAATGAATCGTCATCAAAATGAATTGGAGTTATTATTGGCTAACGCGACGACTGGTAAAACTTCTGTGATGCTCAAAGAAATGAATAAATATTACATCGACATCACCGATGATATGACTTTTTTAGAAGATGGAAAATGCTTTATTTGGACGGTGAAAAAGATGGTTTCAATCATATTTATATGTATGAATTGGATGGAAAATTAAAGCGGCAATTAACGAAAGGAAAATTTGATGTAACGAATTTTTACGGAGTGGATGAAAAAAGAAAAAAGATTTACTACCAAGCTGCTGAAGATTCTCCTATGGAAAGACACATTTATTCTTTGAGTTTTAAAGGAAAGAAAAAGAAAAAAATTACTCCTGCAAAAGGAACTAATCAAACTCAATGGAGCAGTAACTTTGATTATTATGTAAATACTCATTCTACTTTAAATTCACCTGCATCATATACTGTTTATGAAAATTCTGGAAAAGAAGTTCGAGTGATCGAAGACAATGCTGCGATGAAAGCTACTCAGCAAAATTACGGTTGGAAAAACTTCGAGTTTTTCAATGTGCCGATCGAAGGTGGTGAAAAACTAAATGGTTGGATATTGAAACCTGCGGATTTTGACCCTAATAAAAAGTACCCAGTTTTCATGTATGTTTATGGAGGCCCCGGAAGTCAAACTGTAAATGACTCTTGGGGTGGATTTAATAATTGGTGGTATCAAATGTTAGCTCAAAATGGTTACATCGTCGTGAGTGTAGATAATAGAGGAACAGGTGCGCGAGGTCAGGAATTTAAAAAAATGACTTACCTCGAATTAGGGAAATATGAAACGATGGATCAAATTTCTGCTGCAAAATACCTTGGAAATCAATCTTATGTTGACAAAGATCGAATTGGAATCTTTGGATGGAGTTATGGAGGTTACATGTCTTCGCTTTGTCTTTTCAAAGGAGCAGACATTTTCAAATCTGCCATTGCAGTTGCACCTGTAACGAATTGGAAATGGTATGATACTATTTATACTGAGCGATATATGCGTACGGAAAAAGAAAATGAAAGTGGCTACAAGGACAATTCGCCAGTCAACTTTACGGACTTGATGAAAGGAAAATATTTGTTAGTTCATGGAGTTGCTGATGATAATGTCCATTTCCAAAATACTGCTGAAATGGTCAATGCATTGATTCGATCTAATAAGCAATTTGATACTTATTTTTACCCAAATAGAAATCATGGAATTTATGGAGGAACGACTCGTTTACACCTTTATAATAAAATGACGGATTTCATTTATGAAAATTTGTAATATTGATCAAAATTTAAAAATGTCAAAGAAACATAACAATATACACACGTCAATATGGGGTTATCCCATCTTGGCGTTTTTTTTATTCAGCTTTATTCTGATTTCTTGCGAGGACACTCCTCCTCCGCCAAAAGATCTTTCTAAACTAGATTGGATTCTTGGCTATTGGAAAATAGATGAAGGAGAGGATTTCGAAACTTGGACTAAAATCAATGATCAATATTATTTTGGGAGGAATTTTCGTGTTTACAGCCCAGGCGATACTGCTGTGCAAGAGACGATCGATTTGGTCATTAGAGATAATGAAATACTTTATATTCCTACAGTCAAAACATCAAAAGGCGACCATCAAGTCCCTTTTAATTTGACTTCGAATTCTGGTAAATATTTCATTTTTGAAAATCCAGAAAATGATTTCCCTAAAAAAATAAGCTATACAAAATTCAATAATAATACTGCTCGAGCTAGAATTGAAGCTGGAAAAAGGAAGGTAGATTTTCAATTTGTACGAATAAAATAGTGATTGAACATTGTAGTATTAAGGCTTTTTTAACAAAAAACAAGGTGACTTTCTTTAATTTTCACGTTAAATATAATATCGATGGCTATGTGATTTTGTAAAATATTAGCATATTTTTTAACATACTTTAAGAATCAGAAAAAACGTTAACATAACTATGTATTTTAATAGCAAAATCAACATCTAGCCAATTAATCTACTAAAAATCAAAACTTAATACATCTAAAAAATGTAAATTTGATTTTAAAAACTGTCATTTTTCGCTCAATTTTATTTAAAAACTTGACAGACTATTTGATAAAGAGTAGTTTTACATTATAAAGAAATTCGTTTCTGGCATAAAGTTGGAAACTTATAATAAAAAAAGTAGATCATGAAAAATCTAATGTTATTATTCCTAATCATTCCATGTATAGCTGCAACTAGCCAAAACATAGATAGTATTTCAAAAGCTTTGAGTAGAGGTGATGTTGAATCTCTTTCTACATACTTCGATGAAAGTGTTGAAATTGATGATGACTTTTATGATAAAAATGAGGCAAAAGCTGAGGTGAAAAAGTTCTTTTCAAAGAATCCTCCCAAATCATTTAGTCTTATTCACAAAGGTACTTCTAAGGGTGAAAATTCTAAGTATTTTATTGGAAACTTAAACGCAGGAAGCAGTACTTATAGAGTTTACGTTTATATGAAATTGTCAGGAAGTCAACCACTTATTCAGGAACTTCGTTTTGACAAAGAATAATTTTTTAACGGTTAATTAAAAAAACAAAAAAGGAGCATTCATTAATTTGAATGCTCCTTTTTTAGTTGATGTTTTAAACGATAATCACTAACCGTTAGTTAATTGCTAATTTAATAGCTCTTTGAGTATCTCCTTGTCGAATTTGAATCATATAGATTCCAACTGGTAAGTTAGAAGTATTCAAAACATATTGGCTTCCCTCGAATGAAGCAGTTTGTAATTGCTTACCTCTCATTGTTGAAAGTCTAATATCGTAAGTTTTCCCTTGAGAATTATTGAAATTGATATAAGTGAAATCCGCCGCTGGATTTGGAAATACAGTTACATCTTCAAATAAATGTGGATCTTGAACGGCAGTTCCTCCCTCTTCAATAAATGGATTTGACCATTTTACATTAGTCAAATAATTTTCATCAGTCAATGTTTTCATAAAATTGACTAAGTTAATTTTTTCTTCATCTGAGAATTGTAACCCAGTAGGATCACTCATCCAATTAAAGAATGAATTTGGATGCGGCTGTAATCCTTCGCTATAAAAATCAACTACTTCTTCCAACGTTTCAAATCGGCCATCATGCATATATGGTCCAGTTACTTCGATATTTCTTAAAGTTGGCGTTTTGAAAACACCATCAAAGAAAGGGTCATTGGTCCATCCACCCATTCCCGGATCAGCAGCTACTGAATCTAAACCATTGGTAAAGTTTTGTCCTGCAAACATGGAGCTAAAAGTAGATGCTCCAAAATGAGGAGAAGCATGACAAAAACCACATTGCGCTTCAAACAAATCCATTCCTTCACTTTCACTTGCTGTAAAATCAGCAAATCCATTTTGCAAGCCTTGATCAAACTTAGAATCAAACGATGCATATGATCTAACAAATTGGGCTAATGCATCTCCTATTCTTTCTTCAGTTATAGCTGGAGTTCCAAAGGCTTCTGTAAATAAATCAGCATAATAATCTGTCCCTTCCATGATTTGAATTAATTCAACTATATCTAATCCTAATTCATTAGGGTCTATAATTGGTTGAATAACCATCTCTTCCAATACAGACTGACGACCATCCCAAAATAGTTCATTGGAATTTTGCCAAGCAATATCATTGATATGTAAAGAATTACGAGTTGTTTTTGTTTCTTGAATTCCTTCGCTAAATGCTACATCATCAGCAAAACTTAACTCTTGTTTATGGCAGCTGGCACAAGAAACTGTACCATCTAAAGACAATTTTTTATCATAAAACAAAACACGACCAAGCGTTGCTCCTTCATTAGAAACTAATGAAAAGGTATTTCCACCACCACCACCACCCCAAGGTGTTGGTGCATTTTTGATAAAATCAGGTAAATCAGCAATTTCATAATCTAACATCACATCAGGTAAATCTAAAACCTGATCAGTCGTAGCAGATGAATAATTAATAGCAGAGATCATTTTTTTGCCGAGAGGAGTCATACTTGTCAAACCTACAAGTAGAAAGACTGCGATAAAGGAAAGGTAAATTTTCTTCATGATGATAGTTTTAGTTGAATACAATTCAATTGAGTAATATAGGATCTATTATAATGTTCCAATTAAATGGAAAAAAGCTGCTTAGTTGAAAAAGGAAAAGAAACAATCTATTAAATCATAGCTTCTAAATCAGATGTTTCTAGGAGAGACGAACGGTGTGGAATAAAATTAACTTTATAATTTTTGATAAAAATAGCAAAATTCCATTTGTCATACAAATGTCAGGAGGGAGGGATTTTGCTAGTTATTAAGCAAATTGCTTAAATAGATGTGGATTTTCTTTAATGAATGCATTGAATTTTCGGCGGCTGGCCACAAAGGTGATCTTTTTTCCAAAAGTCCCTGGTTCCTTTAACACTAGATGAATAGTTCGAAAAATAACAAAATCACGCTCTTCAATTTTTTCTATATTTGACCACGGATATTTGAAATTTTTAAAATAATTGGTGACAAATATATGAGTCTGATCCATCTCAACTCGCTTGAGTTGAAGTACTGTGAAATAAAAAAACACTACTCCCAATAATAAAAATGCCAAAATTCCATATCGAAACGTCTGAATCGGCATACCTGCAAAAGTACCTGAGTCTAATAACCAAACTGCCATTGTGAACCCAAAGAAAAATACAGTCCAAAAAATGGGTACAAAAAATTTAAAGAATATAGTAAGTGAGGTAGAAACTTGTTGCATTGATTAATTTTAAACCTGCTTTTGTCGGCAGGGAGGTGATTGAATTTTAAATCTTGAATAATTTAAAATTATGGTTTATGGTTTTTTCATTAGCGCTTTTTCCTCTGCTGCTTCTTTGGCTGCCGCATTTTTAATTACTCTTCGAGAAATAATAATGCTTACTTCATACAATCCAAACAATGGAATTCCAATCAAAAATTGAGTGACCACATCTGGTGGAGTGACGATAGCTGCCATCAGTAAAATTATCACAATTGCATGTTTTCGATATGCTTTTAAAAACTCAGGTGTGATTAATCCTATTTTTGATAAAAAGTAAACTGCAACTGGCATTTGAAAAACAATTCCAACTGGCAAGGTGAAAAGTATTATGGAAGAAACATAATCAGATAAATTGGGCTCAAAGTCTACTCCTGCTCCAAATTCATAATTGGATAAAAATGTAATCGCAAATGGCGTAAGTACAAAGTAACCAAATGCAACTCCTGACATAAAAAGTGTGGAGCATGAAAATACAATTCCTCTAGCTGCTCTCAACTCATTCTTATGCAACGCAGGTTTGATAAATCGCCAAATCTCCCAAAATAGATAGGGAAACGCCACCACTAAACCAAAAATGACCGATACTCGAATATGTGTCAAGAATGCTTCATGCATTGCTTTTATATCCAAAGAAAATTCTGGTGGAAAAAAACAAGTCACTTCTGACATATTGCAGAAGAATTCATACGTCGGAAACTCTTTAAGTCGAGGCCAAAACAATATAAACGTAGTAAAATCTTTTGCTATAAAAAATCCTATGGCAAACACTAACAAGGCTACAACCGACCGCACCAAGTGCCATCGTAAAGCTTCCAAATGATCCAAAAAGGACATTTCAGATTCTTCTTTCATATTATCAACATCGACTTGGTCTAGTGCCATTTATTTGTAATTTTCCCCAAAAATAGGAATTTTTAATGATGTGCAAAAAATGAATGGAAAGGAAGTTTAAGACTTAGATTTTATCTAAATAAAAAATTTAAATTAGAATTATTTTTCAACAGCTATTTTCTTTTTTTTGTAATCTAGAATATTCAATGATGCATCGCAAAAATCATAATCCGCTTCAACATTTGAAGCGACAACAATGGAGCGATTTTGACCATATTCCTTGATCAAATCTCGATACCAATTCATTCCTTGAGTATCTAAATTTGTGGTCGGTTCATCCAAAAGCAGTAAAGGTGAATCTGAGCAAATTGCTAAAACTAATTTTAACCTCTGCTTCATTCCCGAAGAGAAAAACCGAACTGGTTTATCCTTCGATTTTTCGAAATTTAAAATTTCAATTAAATCTTCAGGCGATAATTGATTCGCAAACGTTTTAAATTTTTGGTGAAATTTAATCGCTTCGGTAAGCGTAAATTCTTCGATCAAATCAATATAAGGTGCTGCATAACTAATTTTCCGATATACCTCGTCGATAGGCTGCTTTTCACCTTCCAATAAAAAATCCACTTTGCCCTTCGATGGTGTCAGATGACCTGACAACACTTTCAGCAAAGTGGATTTACCTGAGCCATTTGGCCCTAGAATTGCATATTTTTTTCCCGCCTCAAAAGTGAAGTTAACTCCTCGAAAAATCCACTCGTAGCGGTATCTTTTCCCAATATTACGAAAGGAGACTTTCATTTCTATTTCCATTAACCTTTATTCGTGGACTAACTTTTCCACCGTTCATGTGTCTATATCCTCTGATGATTCCTCGACTTGTATCTTTGATAAAACCTAAAATATTTTCTCTCTCAGGCGTTTCAGACAAAGTTGATTGGATTACTTCCAATGCTTGTGATGTGTTATGTCCTTTTTGATAAAGTAATCTGTATATATCTTGAATGTTATGAATTTGGTCATCAGAAAATCCTTTTCTACGCAAACCAATTGAATTTACACCTGCATAAGAAAGTGGTTCTCTCGCAGCTTTGATATATGGTGGAATATCTTTTCGAACTAATGAACCGCCACCGACCATCACATTATCACCAATTCTTACAAATTGATGAACAGCAGTCAATCCTCCAAGTGTCGTTCTTTGCCCCACTTCAATATGCCCTGCAAGAGTCACATTATTTGCCAAAACACATCTCTCATGAATAATACAATCATGTGCGATATGACAATAAGCCATAATCAAGCAATTATCTTCGATAACTGTTTTCCAATTGGCAGTCGTTCCGATATTAATAGTACAATATTCTCGGATGGTTACGTTATTTCCTATTTCTAAAAAAGTACGTTCTCCTTTATATTTTAAATCTTGCGGAATAGAACCAACGATTGCTCCAGGGAAAACTTTACAATTTTCGCCCATTCGAGTACCATTCATAATAACAGCATTTGGAGAAATCTCTGTATTATCCCCAATCACAACATCTTTTTCAATCGTAACAAAGGCTCCGATTTTAACATTTTTTCCGATTTTTGCTTCTGGATGAATATTTCTTATTGGATTCATGATTGAGCTTCTTTCTGTATTTTATGAAATAAAATTAAGTGAGTAAAAAAACATAACGTGCCATTGCTCAACTTAATCCGTGTGTATTTAATTCCTTTTTACAATTTGAGCTGTTAACTCTCCTTCTGATACGATCTTATTTCCGACGTAGGCTGTTCCCTGCATATGACAAATTCCTCTTCTAATTGGAGACAATAATTCCATTTTAAAAATCACCGTATCTCCAGGAACTACTTTTTGTCTCAATTTCACTTTGTCCATTTTCAAAAAATAAGTATCCCAATTTTCAGGATCTGGCACAGTTGACAATGCTAAAATCCCACCAGTTTGTGCCATTGCTTCAATTTGCAAAACGCCTGGCATAACTGGGTTCCCTGGAAAATGTCCTTGAAAAAATTCTTCATTAAAAGTGACATTTTTTACTCCGACTACATGCTTTTCTTCGAGTTCAATTATTTTGTCTATTAATAAAAACGGATAACGATGGGGCAAACGTTTGGCAATTTCTACCACATCATAAATTGGGTCTACGTTAGGATTGTATTTCGGTTTATTTTTTAGCTTTTTTTGTTCGACTAATTTTTGTTTTAACAGCTTTGCAAATTCAATATTTGCAGTATGGCCTGGTTTAGTTGCAACAATTCTACCTTTAATCGGTTTCCCCACCAATGCCAAATCTCCCATCACATCTAACAATTTATGTCGAGCTGCTTCATTCTTGAATTTTAATTCAATCGTATTTAAAATTCCCTCTTTATCCACATCTACACTTGGCTTTCCAAGTTTCTTCGCCAATGCATCCAATTCCTTCTTTTTCATCACTCTATCCACAATAACGATTGCATTATCCAAATCGCCCCCTTTAATTAAATTTTGTTCTAACAATTGTTCTAATTCATGTAAAAAAACAAATGTTCGACAAGGTGCAATTTCAGTTTGATAATCTTCAATTGACTTCAAAGAAGCATATTGATGACCTAAAACAGGCGAATTAAAATCAATCATCGTCGTTATCTGAAAGTCATCACTTGGAAAGACCATTAATTCAGCCCCAGACTCCTCATCTTTAAACGAAATTGATTCTTCTATTTCAAAATAATCTCGGTCTTCTTCTTGCTCCTCAATCCCTGCTTTGCTCAATTTTTCCACAAACTCCCTCGCACTTCCATCCATAATTGGTGCTTCTGGCCCATCAATATCAATCATCACATTATCGATTTGCAATCCAAGTAATGCTGATAATGCATGTTCTACAGTCGTAACCGACGCATCACCTGCAGAAATTGTTGTGCTCCGATTAGTGGAACTAACTCGATTCACATCCGCAGTAATAACAGGTTGATTTTCGAGATCAACTCGTTTGAATTTATAGCCGTGATTAACTGCTGCTGGATGAAAAGTCATTGTAACTTCTTTACCAGTATGCAATCCAATTCCTTTTACTTTTACCGCTTTCTTGATAGTAGTTTGCTTCATTTTTATTCTTTGAAAATTCGACAATTTTTGAAAATTCGCACAAAGATAAAGCTTTGTTAAGAAAAAATGAGTTTTTTGTGAACTTGAGTATTTTATACTCATAAATATTAAAAATAATATTTATCAAAGAAACTGATAAATATTATTACTTAGACTGACAAAAATCACTTTTCCCCTACGTCGTTTGTTTTTTTAACAAATTTACTTCCCTCGACAATTCAGGTAAATTCTTAAATACGGCATATGATCTTAAATAATTAGCATAAGCTATCGCCGGAGAACCATAAAGTGACGTATTCTCTTTTTTCACACTTCTAGCTACTCCAGATTGTGCTTGAATTTTTGCGCCATTAGCTACTTCGATATGTCCAACAAATCCAACTTGCCCGCCAATCATACAATTTTCTCCAATTTTAGTGCTTCCTGCTACCCCCGTTTGAGCTGCGATAACTGTATTTTTTCCAATCTCCACATTATGAGCAATCATGATAAGGTTATCTAACTTTACTCCTTGCCGGATAATTGTAGATCCCATAGTTGCTCGATCAATGGTCGAATTTGCACCAACCTCAACATTATCTTCTAAAATTGCATTTCCAATTTGAGCTACTTTTTTAAATGATCCATCAGCTTCTGGTGCAAAACCAAAACCATCTCCTCCAATCACTACGTTTGCATGCAAAATGCAATTGTTTCCTATTTCACAATCATGATATACTTTTACTCCTGAGAAGAAAGTACAGTTCTCTCCGATTTTGGCATTTCTCCCAACAAAAACTTGCGCTTGTAGGGACGTATTATCTCCAATCTTAGCACCTTCTTCAACTACCACGAATGGGCCTATATTGACATTTTCTCCAATTTTTGCAGAAGGATGAATAGCAGCTTGAGATGAAATTTCTCCTTTCTTATCTTCTTTTTGTGCGAAATTTTCTAGCAAAAAAGAAACTGATTTATAAACATCTTCCACGCGAATTAAAGTCGTAGAAATGGGTTGGGATGGGACAAAATCCTTACTGACTAAAATAATCGCAGCTTTGGTCGTATAAACGTAATGTTCATATTTTGGATTGGCAAAAAAACAAATCGAATCTTCTGTAGCTTCTTCGATTTTGCTTGGACGACTAACCATGACATCGGGATTACCTTCGATGGTACCATTAAGCGCATGGCTAAGTTCTTTGGCTGAAATTTGCATGTTAAAATACGGGTTTAGCGATAGGTTAAATTTCCACCTACAAAGGTAAAAAATAATTACCTCATGGCGTTTTTTTTAGATAAAATGGATTACTTCTACCTATGAAACGATATTCAACTCTATTTAGCTTACTCTATATTTATAAAAATGAAAACCACTTTCCATATTTTCCTTTTTTTGTAAAAAAAAATCACACAACTATCATTCTATTTTCCAATGATTATCTTTGCGCCTCGAAATTGGAATTTTTAAATTCTGATTTTTGTGAAATCTTTTTTAAAAATGCAATTATGGAATTTTCAAAGAAAATAAAAATAGGTACACGTGGGAGTCGATTAGCTTTGTGGCAAGCTGAATTTCTCAAAAGTCAATTAGCTGAAATTGGGGTTGAATCTGAATTAATTATTATTAAAACCAGAGGCGATCAAATTCAACATATCGGTTTTGACAAAATGGAAGGCAAAGGTTTTTTCACTAAAGAAATTGAAGATGCATTGTTGCGAGGAGATGTTGACATGGCTGTTCATTCAATGAAAGATATGCCCACCAACTCACCTGAAGGATTGGTGATCACCGCTGTTTCTTATCGAGAAGATCCTGCTGACTGGCTATTAATCAGAAAAGAATCGATGGATGCAAGTTTGGATTTGAGAATGAAAAAAAATGCTATTGTTGGAACTTCCTCTGCTCGACGGAAGGCGCAAATGTTAGATTTCCGAGATGATATTGAGTTAAAAGATATTCGTGGAAATGTGCCAACTCGAATTGAAAAGTTACGAAAAGGTGATTTTGATGCAATTCTTTTGGCTGGAGCTGGAGTGCAAAGGTTGAAGTTGGATGTTTCGGATTTGGAGGTGATCAAGTTTAATGTTCGAGAATTTGTTCCTGCTCCTGCACAAGGTGTATTGGCTTTTCAAACTTGCAGCGACGATAAAGACACTCGGCGGATTTTGAAAAAAATTCATCACTCTGATGTGGCAAAATGTACAAACATCGAACGGAAGGTTTTGAATCTTTTGGATGGCGGGTGCCAATTGCCAATGGGTGCATATTGTGAAAGAGATGAGGACGGAAATTATCACCTTTGGGTTGCTAAAGCTGATGCTTGGGATGGTGAAGTAAAACGGGTTCGACTGTCTTCAAGTACTAGTTTTGAATTGGCAGAAGCTGCTATTAAAAAACTTAAGGACTAACACTTCGCAGGTAGTGATCTGCTTCCTTGTAAATCGAAATAATCTTTTAAAAAAAATAATTTATGTTTTTGTTTTTTCATATCAATGCTACTGGTCGTCCTAAAAAATGGAACACTCCTCCAAGTGATACTTTTTTCTGGCCTCGATTATTTCAAATTTCTTGGCAACAATATAATGAGAAAGGAGAAATCCAAAACTCCGCAGATTATATTATCAAGCCTCAAGGATTTGAAGTGCCAATCGAAGTGGAAGATTTTACAAAAGTAACTCCCGAGCGAGCAGAGGAAGAAGGTGTAGAATTAGAACAAGTTTTAAAAGAATTTTCAAAACTTGTGGATGAGTCTGAATATCTGATTGCTCACAATATTAAGTTGGCAGGTAATGTGGTGGAAGCAGAATTTATCCGTACAAATATTCCTTCTCGATTGATGGCATCTGACCAATATTCATTGATGCAAGAGGCTACTTATTTTTGTAGAATTCCTGCGAAGGGTGGAACAAAATATAAATGGCCTTCACTTCAAGATGTCCATATGGCTTGTTATGATTCTAATTTTGCTGATGCATATGATCCGTCAGTTTGTGTACAAGCAGTAGCAAATTGCTTTTTCTATTTGTTGAAAAAGGAAGAAATAGATGTATTTTAAATTTCAACTCAAGTGAACTTACAAAAGATACAACAATACATTTCCAACTACAAAAAACATCTTCAATCCACGCGTGATTTTGAAGAAGGTTATAAATGGGAATCACTTCAAATCTTCCAAAACAATTGGGATATAGAAGCAGGTGATTTTGGAAAAATGTATGACGCTAGTTTTCAAAATAACGAGACTAGAAGACTTTGGAAGGGAGATAATTTTTTTCCAAAAGAAATGATGTTGAAATTTATCGAGATGGCTCCAGACTTTGTGAGGAATATGTTTCGAGATTTATTTGATGAAAATAAAGATGTAGAAAATCGAATCTCTCGTTTTCAGTTTTGTTGTGATAGTTTGTTGAGCGAGTACAAGTCTAAATTTCCATTGACGATTGAAAATCGTCATTTCCATTTGGAGAATCATATGATTTCGATGTACTTATGTTTTCGATTTCCAGAACAATATTCACTTTTTGAATATCCTGCTTTTAAACAAGCGATGATAAATATTGGTGTGACAAATTTGCCAACTCAATTTGACATTACTCGTTTTTTTAAAGTAGCTCGAACACTAAATATTTTTTTACAAAAAGACCAACAGTTAGTTAATTTGCAAAAAAAGAAGCTACGTCCACAGATTCATTTTATGGAGAGCACCTTGCTATTAGTGAATGATTTTTATATTTTTATTGCTAGATATTAAAAATTCTTTTCTCTTCAACCGTTTTCCCACATACCTTATCTTAAATTTTCTTCTTCAAATTAATTATTTACTCATAATAATTTTATAAATTTATTATAAGTATTTTTCTAATCCCACATTCCACCCGTTTTTTATCATTACTGATTTTTTTCTTAAAAAATCACACTCACTTTTTTAAATCAACTTTTACTTAAAAACAAGTATTATGCACTTTCACAAACGATTAAAGGTTATAGCTTTAACCTTCTTGGGATTATCTTTTACATTTCTTCCTTCTTCCTTTGGACAAGGATTTTCAGATGCTTCATCAGAAGCAGGAATTACATTAGTCCATAATACAACTGGAATTAACGACCATAAAATGGGAACTGGTGCTGCATGGTTAGATTACAATAAAGATGGATACTTAGATTTATATGTAACTATGAGAATAGGAGCCAACAAGTTATTTAAAAATAACGGACCTAATCCGATGACTGGAATTTATGCTTTCACAGATGTAGCTGTTGATCTTGGAGTTGATGATACCTCTGGTGATGGAGGCGGAATATCTATAGCTGATATTAACAATGATGGTTGGGATGATATTTTTTTAGCGAACTGTGATGAAAATATATTATACCTAAATAATGGGCCAGATTTAAGTGGTGATTTTTCTTTTACTGATGCTACTTCGGATGCATTCCCAAATGGATCAGCTGGAGGAAATTCCAGAAGCCCCTCGGCAAGCTGGGGAGATTATGACAAAGATGGATATCTAGATTTATACATTGCCCAGCACTATCCTGTCCTTGGATCTTCTGGGGGAACAAACCAAGATTTTTTGTATCACAATGAGGGACCAAATGCTAGTGGTGTTTTCACCTTTACTGATGTTTCTGATTATTTGGAAATAGATAGTTTAATGGGTTATGGCTTCATTGGAGGTTGGTCTGATTATGATAAAGATGGAGATTTGGATATTTTTTTAATTAATGATTGTCCAATTGCAAATGGAAAGAAAACTAAAGTTTGGAGAAATGATGGAACAAACGGATCTAACCCTTGGAATTTTACAGAGGTGAGTGCTAGCATAGGTATTGATGATTGTAGAAATGGAATGGGAATAGGTGTTGGAGATTATAACCGAGATGGGTGGATGGATATATTCTATACTAATATTGGAGAATGTGTTTTATATAGTAATGATACTGATGGAACATTTAGCGATATGTCTGAAGATACTGGAATTGATATCCAACCTGCACAGCATTTTTCATGGGGAGCTGCATTTATGGATTATGATAATGATGGATGGCAAGATATAATGGTTTCAATTGGAGCATTAAGCCTTAATCCTAATCCTGCTTTCCCCTTCAACCTTCAACCTAATATGTTTTTTAAAAATAATGGAGATAGTACTTTTACAAATATAGCAGGAACACTTGGATTAGCTGATGACCGTCAATCAAGAAGTGGAATTTATGGCGATTATGATAATGATGGAGACTTAGATATATATGTGACTAATTATGAAGATAATTGTGTTTTAAACAAAAACAATTTAAACAATGGTAATCATTGGCTTAAGATTCACTTGGTGGGGACACAAGGAAACCAAGATGGATTAGGAAGTAAAATAAAATTAACAACCTTTGACGGAACTGTACAGCATTATGAAACTAGAAGTGGCTCAAATCTCGGTGGTGGAGATTCACCTTATGCCCATTTTGGATTGGATACTAATACCATTATTACAGAAATAGAAGTTACTTGGCTTTCAGGAGAAGTTCAAACTATCAATAATCCAAGCGTAGATCAGCTTCTTGAGGTGACAGAACCACTTCTTTCTCTTCCTGTTGAATTAGTCAATTTTACAGCTCGTCAAGAAAATGAAAAAGTAAACTTACAATGGACAACTGCTTCAGAAAATAATAATGATTATTTTATAATTCAAAGTAGTAGTGATGGGGAAGTTTTTTCTGATTTGGATGAAATCCAAGGTAGAGGAACTACTTCATTTAATACTGAATATCAAACTTATGATTTGAAACCACTTTATGGAGATAATTATTATCGATTAAAACAAGTTGATTTCGATGGAAAATTTACTTTTAGTGAAATTCGCTTAGTTAATTTTGAAGGAAAAAAAACAACGATCAATGTTTTCCCTAACCCTACGAAAACTGGAAAAGTAAATTTGAACTTTTTTAATAGTAATAGAAATACAACTATTGAAATTAGAGATTTGCTTGGACGATTAGTTTTTCAAAACAAGGTAGAAAGCATTGGAAATCAGCTAATTGAAATTCCAACAAGCCATTGGACGAATGGTATTTTTATAATCCGAGTTTCAAATGCAGCTATGGATAAAAATATCAAAGTGCTGATCGACAACTAGTTCTTATCAAAAACTAAAAACTCTAAAGAGGTTTAATTAATTGATAATCAATTAATTAAACCTCTTTTTATTTAAAAAAGATCGAAATAATTTCACCTGAAATGGCAGCTCAAATTATTCTTTTCTGTCAAAATGCTATAGGTACCTAATTTTTTTCTGACAAAAAAAGTATTTCTTGAAACTGGAATGTTTTGTGCATACTCGCAAACTAACGCTTTATATTAAGCAAGATGACTTAAAAAAATACAAACATGGTAGATTTCACTTCAGACGAAAATTCTCCCCAACATCCGTTTAGAACTTCTCACAATGATAATCAACTGCTCGATGCTTATTCAAAAACTGTAATTGGTGTAGCTAAAAAAACGAGTGATGCAGTCGTGCAAATTCAAGTTAAGAAAAAACCAACTGCGCGAAAACAACGTACTCGAAAAACACAAAATCCTTTTGGAACTGGTTCAGGTTTTATCATTTCAAGCGATGGTTTTATTGTAACCAATAGCCACGTGATCAAAGGTGCTGAAAAAATTCAAGTCAATCTACAAGATGGTCGACATCTTCCTGCACAGCTTATTGGAGATGATCCTGCAACTGATATTGCCGTTTTGCAAATCAATGCAGAGAACCTTTCTTTTGTTAGCTTTGGAGATTCAGATAATTTGCAAGTTGGACAAGTAGCGATTGCGATTGGGAATCCTTTTGGGTTTCAGTATACTTTGACTGCAGGTGTGGTAAGTGCTTTGGGACGAACATTGAGAACTGAAAGTCAGCGATTGATTGATGACGTAATTCAAACTGACGCATCTTTAAATCCTGGAAATTCGGGTGGTCCATTATTGAATTCTTTTGGAGAAGTAATTGGTGTAAATACTGCAATCATTGCTTCAGGGCAAGGACTATGTTTTGCAGTTGCTTCGAACCTAGCTGAGTATATTGTTGGAAAATTAATTATTGATGGAAAAGTGAGAAGAGGTGTGATTGGGATTGCTGGACAGACTGTTCGATTTAATCCAAGAGTGATTCAACGTTTTCAATTAGAGGTAAAATCAGGAGTACAAATTCAACAAATTGAAGCGAAATCTGCAGCTTACAATTCTGAATTAAACAATGGTGATATTATTGTTGGATTGAATACGTCAAAAATAAATTCAATTGATGATTTGCATAAATTGTTGGATGAGAAATCGATTGGACAGGCGATTCAGTTGGAGATTTTACGACAAGGAAAAAAGGAAAAAGTACGGGTGATTCCAGCGGAACTAAAGTAACACGTGGCTGTCTGCTTTAGCTGACCTAAAAGAAATATTACCCAGTATGTATTTTTTTTACGGTCAGCTAAAGCAGACCACCACGTGTTATATATCAGAACAATCCTTCCAGTAAGTAAATTTATAATCTTCCCAATTGTCAACTAATTTGGCCACAACTGGATTTCTAATTACATACCAGATTATATTAGTCAATTCTTTTCCACTTCTAACATAGTGATCATAACTTTCTCTTTGCCAAAATTTCCCTTTCCGATTTAAAAATCGGTTTACTTCAAAGGCACTCCCCCCTTTTACTTTTCTCAAAATTTCATTCACTTGAATATAGTTTTTCAAGTTCAAATTTTCATTCTCTTTTCCTTGAAGTTGGATGGATGTATCAAAAACTAAATGAACATGATTTGGCATAATGCAATAGGCTAATAGATCATAAAGTTCGCCATCATATAAATGAATTTTACTTGCTATTATCTCTGCAACTTTTTCGTTTTTCAAAAAATCATTTCCATCTATTATTTGATCCAATCCCCAATCCATTTTCTTGAAAAATAATTTTCGCTGATTATAAATAGCTTCATTAGCATCTAAATATCGAGATGTCTTTATCTCAAAAATTTTATCATTGAGTTCTGATCTAATTTTTTTCAAATACAGAAGTGGCAATGAACCTTTCAATCTAAATGTAATAAAAAATGTTCCGCCAATAGGTTGAATATGTGGCAAGTTAGAGCGGTAAAATGTTTTCATCATAGTAACGTGGTGGTCTGCCTTAGCTGACCGTAAAAAAAGAATTGGCGTAAGCCAATAAAAAATATCATACTAAATTTAACACATTTGACACTACGATGAAAATATTGTTTTCACGTATCTATTGAAACAATATCTGAATTTTTAAAAAATAAAAAAGGCTATTTCCATTTTTGGAAATAACCTTTTTAGAATCTTTT
>CAJQQY010000279.1 GCA_905480595.1 uncultured Saprospiraceae bacterium
CTAACTTCTAGATACACGCCATTATGGCGTATATATACCTTATACATTTTATGAATTAAATATTAATTTATAGTGAACACTTCCTATAGTGACAATTGTTAAAAGTAGGCTTCATATTATAAAAAATTATAGGCTATAACATATTTAATTTAATCACCTTTATTTGAATAAAAAATTAGGACAATAAGATTGTATTCAAGTATAAAAAAAGTTAATACATTGATGATAAATATAATACTTAATTTCTAATTCGGATATTTTTTTGCACGACCAACAGAATTGACTTTGGGTTAATGCTAGCGTAAGGTATATAATGTTCGTACAGGTGTTCAGATATTTGTATAAATGCAATTAGAAAATGCTCATGGCTTTAGTCCTTGGAGTAACTCGGTGACGGGAATGATTCCTAATCAAAATAGGATAGCAAGTTTACATGAATTTATTGAAACTTCAAGTTTCAATAAATACAACAATACATTTACAAATGTAAAAAAAGGCGATTAAGACCTCATCATCTTATTCACCTTTTTTATTTTTAAAAGCAAATCATCCCATTCACCGCTGGCACCTCAATTATAAAAACTCCATTACTATTAAAAGCAATGGAGTTTTAGAAATAGAAGTTCCTACTTAAATATAGGAATCATCAATACATCTTTTTTAAAAGGAGAAAATACAGCTTCCTATGCTAATTTTCTATAAGTAAGAGAGCAGTATTAAGTACTTATTACTTAAGCTTTTATAAATTTAACGACATAATTCTTTCCTCCCACCGTATAAGCAAGTAGGTAAACCCCTTCTGGTAAATTACCTAAGCCACTAATTGTCATAGAATTTTGACTTGTTGATACCTTGTAACCTTTTAATACCCCACCCTTCATAGAATAGAGTGTTACGTTAATTTCCTTATCGGAATTATCTTCCATTTCAATAACCAATTGATCTAAAACTGGATTTGGAAAAAAAGTAGGTTCTTCCGTTTGATACTCATTTAAAGCCGTACTCGGTTCTTGATACACTCTAACATAATCAATCTCCATCGTATCTTGAACATAACTAGCTGCAATGCTAGGTTGGATAGCAATATTTAATAGAATATATTGCTCCTCGTCAAACGGCCAAGTATTGGCATTTTTTACAGCTGGATTATAAATATAATGTGTCACATCGTCTACACTAAATACCATTCTGTCTGGACTCCATTCTAGCGTATAGACATGAAATTCGCTAGAAGCAGTTGGGATAATCTGTCCTCCATGGTTTTCGGTTGCGCCGAAACTAGACGGTGTATGCATGGCACTTTGAACAAAATTTTGATTAGTGCCCCAATGTTCCATGATATCGATTTCTCCACATTCTGGCCAAGATGTAGTTCCAAAACCCTGCGTTTGGAAATATGCACCAGACTCTGTAATGTTTTTTCCCAACATCCAGATAGCAGGCCAAGTTCCAACTCCAGTTGGCAATTTGGCTCTTATTTCTACCTTTCCATATTTAAATGCAAATTTAGAATTAAGCCTAGCGGAAGTATATTGTTTAGTAAATCCTTGATCCGTAAAGGATTCTTTTTTTGCGATTAAATTTAAATTACCATTCCCTTCAGATGTGTTGTCGATCCTATTAGTATAATGTTGAATTTCATTATTGAACCAACTTCCTCCTGCTGGTAATTGAGTTTGATGAAACCATTTAGAGCTGTTTATTGCTCCAGTTCCATTAAACTCATCCGACCAAACAAGTTGAGTATAATTAGGTGTAGGAACAGTCCCTGCATCGACATAACTAAAGTCATCCAAATAGGCTAATACTTCGTCGGTATTGTTTTCTCCATTTACTTGAATAAGAACTCGATTAAAGTCTGTTCTTAGTATAGGTATAACTGAGGTAGGATCAAGGTTAATATAAGGGTCACTCGCAAAATTGAATGTAACGGTTTGCCATTGATCTAGATTTATGTTTTTTATTATTTCAGATTGAGTGGACCAAGGAGTTGTAGAAGTACCATCTTGGAGTTTTAATGAAACTTGATTGTTTTGTGATCCTGTTATGCCTGAAGATGGAACATAAATTTTAAAGGTAAAAGTATGGTTATCAATTAAGTTAAGATCTTGTCCCACATCAAATCTAATGTTAGCATATATACCTCCTACGTCTTGGTATCTAAGCACTTTGGGAGAATTATTAACCCCTGTCATTACTGGATTATCGAAGTTAACATCCAATTGGCAATCGTCTCCAGTCCAAGTTGAAATATTTCCCATCCCTTCAAAATCATCTTGAATGGTTTGAGCAAAACTTGAAGTACTAAGTAATACGAAAAAAATGATGGCGAAAAAAGAAATTCGATTTGTCATGCTGATGAATATTTTTAGAAAAAAGTGGCAAATTACCTTAGTGGTAAGAAAAGCTTTTAAGAAACACTTATAAAATAAGTATATTTTTACAACGTCATAATTGATTAAATTGTTGAGGTTATTCAAATCCTAAAGTGTAAAATTCTAATTATTTTAATCTGCTATTCAAGCCAAAGAGTATAGTATCTTCGTTTGATCTACTATTTTTTCTTGACTCTTTACGGGAACGGGAATTTTGAATATCCAATATCGAACAAGGAATATCCAAAAGTCATCAGAGATTAGAATAGAAAGAATACTGAAATGATGAACCATTGTGCCAGCAGGTACGAAAAAGAAAATCCCGAACCTTTGATTAATCAAAAATTCGGGATAACTTTTATTTACTTTTCAGGCAGACTGTCTGCTAAGTAATTTCTGTAATTAAATCTTCTTTACTTTTTCTAACTTTTTTAAGTTTTACCAACCAGTCTTTTTCAGTCGCTCGATAACCTAAGGTAAGGATCACACAACTTCTCAATCCCTTCTCCTTTAATCCTAATATCTTATCCAAAGCTGCTGGGTCAAAACCTTCTAGCGGAGTTGCGTCCACCTCCTCAAATGCAGCTGCTGTGATTGCTTGTGAAAAAGCAATATATGCTTGCTTTGCCGCATGATTGAAATTCACTTCCGCATCTCTTTGCGGATAACTGTTCAATAACATTTGACGGTAATTTTCCCAACCCTCATTTTTAAATCCTCTAACCGTATTCGTCAAATCAAACATCTTGTTAATTCGCTCAGCCGTATAAGTGTCCCAAGCTGCAAACACTAATAAGTGCGAACAATCGGTGATCACGGATTGATTCCATGCGATTGGTTTGATTTGTTCTTTGACCTCTTGATTGGTTATGACAAAAACTTCAAAAGGCTGCAATCCACTTGAAGTTGGAGCAAGCGATATCGCTTCTATGATATTATCAATTTTTTCTTGAGGTACTGTTTCGCCATTCATGGCTTTGGCAGCATAACGCCAATTTAATTTATCTAATAATTCCATCTTTATTTTTTGATTTATATAATTCTAATAGACTCTATTCTAATAACTGACACTTAACGATATCAACTACTAGATTGTTTAGGAATTACTTCGATTGTTTCAATGCTAATTTTACTTCCCAAAACCTACAAGTAAGAAATAACATAACAATACATTTACAAGAAACACAAACGGTGTCATTTAACTGCTTCAACAAAATCTAAAAAGACTTTTTTGTGTAGTTCAAGATCCATCTTAGGAGAGAGTGCCACCCGAGCAATATAATCTTTGTCTCCTTCTTTTGTCGTCCCTTGAGTAGAGGTTGCTGGTATCGTCCAATAACATCCTTTTAACTGCCCATAGCTCACACAGTATTTACTTTCATTGGGAATCCTCGTAATCATCATACTGATGAGTCGATGATTTAACGCTCTTTTGTAAAATTCTTTTTGTTCTTCCGTATCTCCTTTTGTGGCAAGGTCTAAAGAAAAAACTGATGGGGTAAATCCCTGTTCGGCCAGTTCTTCTGAAACAAAATTGATTTTCGCACTTGGTAAAGTAGCTTTGATGAAGTTGACAAATTCACGTGTATTTTGATAAGCCTCTTGAATTCTTTGTTTCATGGAAGGTAACTGCTTAGCTAATATTTCAAGCTGAAGATCGGTTGCCTCGTTATCACAAAGTCTTAGATGGATTTCTATTTTATCCATTAATGCTTCCGTTTTTTTATTTCCTACACAGTAGCCCGCAGTACATAATCCGCCACTTGGAAATTTCGATCCACTCGCATAAGAAATGGTTCTAATCGTTGAGAGGATTTTGCCTTCTCCTAAGAAATGTACATTTGGACAAAATGTTTGATCTAAAATAAAAACGGGATCAACTGCAATCTCTCCCGCTGCCGTTTTACGTTCCGCACTTAAAACGTCTTTTAATTTTATAAGATCAGGAACTTCAACTCTAGGGTTGGTTGGAATCTCCGCGATGATATAAGGGATGGCATCTTCCTTAGCAAGTTTATCTAAAACGACATCAATACCTTGCACCATATCGTTACCTCCATCTACGGGCAGATCCACCACTTCCACCTTGTCAAGAGTAGCTGCCACTCTCCTAGCCTGATCATTGGTACCACCATAACAATTTGGTGGTACAATAAATTTGATCGCCTTTCCTGGATGATTTTCTAATGCATCATGAACTAATCCCATCATAATCGCATATTGAATAGATAGCCCGCTGGAACCAACTAGCGCTTTGGTATCAGTTCCTGTAATATTTGCAATGGAATCTAGCACCAATGCTTTGTTCTTCTCGAACTCACTTTTTTGATGATCAGGAGAAGATTTTTCCACTAGTGACTTTAAGGCAATAAGACAATTAGCTGGCGTCATGGCAATCGTCTCTCTTCTTCTTACATGCTGGATAGCTGAAATATAATTTTTATTTTGTTCCCCATTTACTAACAATACACTTCCAAGGTGGTTAGGAGCATGGAGGAAAAAATCAATATTAGGAGTGAGATTAACATTAGAAATTTCATCCTGCTGTGAAATAAAAATGGTGTTACCGTCAAACTCCGAAACCTCTTCTACTCTATCCACCTTCTTCAAATCGAATTGATAACCATAAACTTCTCTCAATATTTTTACCTCAAAAAAATCGGGTAATTCATCAGCATAGATGATTTGGGTATTTTTATTATCCAACAAGTTTTTTCTTAGAACTGCCAAAATAGGAGTTGTCTTGGAAGAAAAACTGATGACATTTTCTGGATGGAGATCATTCAAATGAGCAATGGCCCATTCCAGAACGCAAGATAATGGATGACCTAATCGAATATAATCGTAAGCGGTGGGTAATACATTGAGTACCGACGATTCCCAATTATTGTCATTAAACAATTTCTCAAACTGTTCTAAAAATTGCACTTTGGCCAATTTCTCATTATAAATATCTAGTCGATGGGTAGTTAAATTCAACCAATCAGCAGGTATATTCTCTAATAGATTTTTAATATAATTTAGCATTTTACGCTCTTCCATAATTTACCTTTAATTTGGGCGGCAATGTACATTAATTAGCTTTATTTTAAAAGTGGCAAAAGACGTTTTGTTGGATTATCCCTAGAGTTTGTTTAAAACAAAAGACAAATTGAAAAAAATATTCCATAGGGTGTAATAATTTTCAACTTCTACCACTAACTAATAAAACACAGCAATTATAAAAGAACTAAAAAAACAATTTTGAGTAGCGATTTTTATACATCATCTATTTTGCCTTTTGCCGCAATCATCATCAAGATTTGTCGGGCGTACACGAATACGCAAGAAGATTTTGAAGATTATTATCAAGAGGTTTGTCTGCAAATTTGGCGAACGAAAGACAACTTCAAAGAACAGTCAGAATGGTCCACTTGGATTTATCGGTTGTCTCTGAATGTTTGTTTGACCTTAATGAAAAAAGATAAAAAGAAGAAATCGCAATTTGATTCTGATGAATTGCCCGATGAAGTTACGGTAGAAAATCACGCTTTTGTTGATGAATCTTTGAATCAATTGTACCATGCCATTCGACAATTATCAGAAGTAGATCGAGCCGTCATTTTGCTTTATCTCGAAGAGAAATCTTATCAAGAAATCGCAGACATCATCGGTACGAACCCAAATAATATTGGCGTCCGGATCAAGCGAATTAAAGCGCGACTCAAAAAATTATTAATCTTAAAAAATACAACATATGGATAAGTCAATCGAATCAATTTGGAAAGAAGGTTTTTTAAAAGACGATGCATTAGTAGCGCCAAAGTTAAATGATTTGTACAATCAAAAATCAATTCACTTGTTGGACAAGTTTGAAAAAATGTACAAATTGAATTTAATTTTCTTAGTCGGTTTTTCATTTTTTGTTTTGATTATTTCCATTCCCATAGGAATGAAATATATGGGAATTCCGATGTTTTTTATTTTTAATATTTTGGTACTTATCAGTAAAAAACATTTTGAGTCTTTAAAAAATATTGACAAAACCCAAAGTAGTTATCAATATTTGAAAACCTATGATAGCTGGTTGAATGAAAAGATCACCGCCATCGGAAAAGTATATACGGTGGTTTATCCGATGATCTTTTTATCGATGGTTTTTGGCTTTTGGTTTTTGGATGTAGGCGACAAAGGTTTCCTTGGACATATCGCTACGGAATGGATTATGGAAGAATTTCCTAATACAATTTTGGTCAATGGAGTTCCTTTGTATGGTATTATTGTAGTGGTACTATTGACAGGATTAATTTCATTCTTTAGCAAAAGAATGTACCTCTTGGATTTGAAAGTAGTGTACGGGAGCTTGATGGAAAAATTAGCAGAGCTACTTTCTGATATGGAAAAATTAAGAACATAGATTTTTTTAAAATAAATTTTGAACCACTCCTTCGGTTCTGCTGTTTTAATCACATGAAAAAATTATTATTTCTATTTTCTATCCTCCTTCTAAATCAATCCTGCATGGCTCAGTCTCTTGCTCAACATGAATGGGAAAATCGAGTAGTCTTACTCTTCGCTCCCGATTTTGAAAATAAGGAATTGAAAGAGCAATTAGCTTTTTTTCAAAACGATAAAAAAGGATTGGAGGACAGAAAATTAATCGTCTATCAAATCACTCCTACTAAAGTTAAAAAGGATGGAACTCCTTTAAATGGAAAAAGTGAAATCGACAGTTGGTTTAAAAAATTCAAGGTCGATAAAAAAGGATTTACTTTTATTTTGATGGGTCTAGATGGAGGAGAAAAAATGAGAAATTCAGATCCTGTCTCGGTAGAAAAACTATTTAGTAAAATAGATCGAATGCCAATGAGACGAGCGGAAATAAGGCGAAATAAAAACTAATATAAACAGCTATAAATACCTGATAATCAATTATCTAACCTATTAAATAGTAAAATATAAAAGGGTGTTAGCCATCAATTCGCTAACACCCTTTCTATCTGTATTTAGTTTCTAACTATAATCACTTTCTTCGTAATCGACAAATCATTTTGCTGAATCATCAAATAATAAGTTCCTGCAGGATTGTCTGTCAAATCAAATCTTTCCATAAAATCGCCTTCAAAATTTCCCAAATCATTGGAGTAAATTAATTGTCCATTAGAGTTAAAAATGCGAATATTCGTTGGTGCGTTATTGGGCAAAAAGAATTTCAAATTAAATTCTCCTTGGCTTGGATTTGGGAAAATATTCAATCGCTCGATAGATAAATTTTGGACGACTGGCATCTCCACTCCTACTTCTTCTTTCATTTGTTCCGCTTCTTCCTCAGCCAAATCTTCCATCATTACTTCCATATCTTCCATTGCAATCTCCTCTGCTTGCTCCAATTCTTCGGTTGTTTCTTTTTGATGATTTTTATTTTCTGACGCAGCTAAAGATTCAATTGAAGCCGTTCCTTTTTTTAATTCTTCCCCTCGCAAATATTCAACAACAATCTCCTCTCCTACTTCCATCATGTCAATCGCAGCTCCCAAATCATGCCAGTCGTACATTGGAAAATCATTTATGGTGATAATGATATCATCATCTTCCATTCCCATTTTTTCAGCAGTAGAATGTTTAATCACATTGACCGGTACTCCAACTACATCTTCAGGAACTCGACTATGATTTTGCTGTACGCCTAAAAAAGGATCTTCCTCTTTACTTCGCTTCATACTCTGACCATCAGATCTTTTTCCAAAAGTCATTTGTGTAGATTTTTTTTTTCCATTACGAATGAAGTAAACTATTGCCTCATCACCAGCCTGATAATCTCGCATTACCGAAGTCAAATGTTGATGTCCTGAAAATTCCTTGTCGCCAATTTTATAAATATAATCGAAAGGTTGCATTCCATTTTTATCCGCAGCTGAGTTTTTAATTACATTCGTAACATACGAACCATTTGAATTTTCAAAAGCTAATTTTTCTGCTTTCTTTTCAGAAACTGAATTAGTGTGAATGCCAATATATGCTCGATTGTTTTGATGCTGAGCAAAAATAAAAGCAATAGACATGCATAGTAAAAAGGTAGTGGTCGTGATTTTTTTCATAATAAATAGTTTTAAAAAAATTATTGAATCGGAATACCTACGAGAGAAAAGTAGGATTGGATTTTTTTATGAAAAAATTCTTGTAGTTTTATCAAAAAGAAAATGATAAAAAATATTTTCCCGCTCCTAGTTCTATTAATATTTACATTTAATTCTACCGCTCAATTTAAATTGGGAAAATTATTTCCACCTGAAAATTTCATTTATCTGACAGATAGCACGCTCCTAAAACAAGGAGAATTTATCATCGACAAAAAGGGATTTCAAAAACGCTTTTATTATTCCAATGGAGCGGAAATTAATATTGGTGACATCAGTTTTTATCAGGACGACTATGGCTATTTTGCTGTTCAACAATCGAATACTATTTTTGGACAAAAGGATTATTCCTCGATCAAAAGAATGGAAGAAGGAAGTATTGATATCTTCAAAGTCGTCACTCAAACTTCTAGTGGAAATGGTGGAAGTATTTTCTCTTCGACCTATTTTTACAGTAAAAAATTTGACGGGATCAAAAATTTGAACTTTGATAATTTGAGTAATGATTTAACTTTAAATTCTGATGAAAACTTAAAGGCACCAAACGAACGAATTTTATCTCATCTTCAAAAAGGGAAAAAGAAAAAGAAAGCAGGTAAAGTTTTATTTATTGCTGGAATTGGAGCTATGCTAACTGGGATTACTATTCTGTTAACAAATGAGACCAATAAATCTGCTAGAAAAGCTGGATTTATTTTTAGTGGAATTGGAACGGTAGGACTAGTTACTGTTATAGCTATAAAACCGGAGCGTTCCTACTTAAAAGCAATTCGGGAGTACAATAGATTTTATTAAATAGACTTTATTCTAATAAATCATGAAAGAATACCACATCCTAAATGGTGATTGTCTAAAAGATCAACTGCAAAATTTAGATGCTGAAAAAATTGTATTTCGAGAATGTCTCGTCGAAGGAAATACTCAAGGCAATTCGTTGGAAGAAATATTGGGTAATCGTTTTTCATTTTTTGAAAAAGAATATTACGTAACTGCTGAGGAATATCACCAAAAATCAATTCTCGAAATTTCAAAAATAACTCAGGTCGAAGAGGAAGCAAAAGTTTATTTGTGGTTTGAAAATGATTTGTTTTGCCAAGTGAATTTTTGGTTTGCGATTCATACTCTATTTCAATTGGAAAAAAATATTTCTGTTTTTTTAGTTAGTTCGATTAAAGATTCTTGGATGGGTTTTGGAGCATTAAATTATGATGAGTTGCTCCAGTCATTTGAAAATAAAAAAGAGTTGAGTAAAACTAATCAAGAAATGTTAGCTAAAATGTGGATGGGTTTTCAAAAATCGGATTGGACAGAATTAAGAACCAATGCAAAAAAATTAAACTCCAAAATCGGTCAAATAGAAGCCGTTGTCGAAGCCCACATCGAACGATTTCCTACTGATAAAAAATATGGAAGGCCTGAAGAAAGCATTCAAAAAATTATGCAAGATTTAGATGACCCAAGTTTCCCAAATGTGTTTCGAGCATTTTGTAAAACGGAAGGAATTTATGGCTTCGGAGATTCGCAAGTGAAAAGAATTATGGAAAAAATAAATTAATTAACAAATTATAAAAGATTGATTATCAGTAGTTTAATAGAATTTAATCAATTGTTTTACGCATCTATAAAAAACTATCCTAATCTATACCTATGCCTGTATTTTATTCGAGTGAATGGAACAACGATCGCTACCTCGCTAATCAGATCAATTAATACGTTTTAGCAAAAGCAGCAAATGATCTAGTATTTCACTCGCCTGTAAATAATTTTTCAACAAGACATTTACACGTTTTAATGTTATCCCATTGTAAGAGAAACCTTTCCTAGCATTAACCTACTTTTTAAAAATTTCTGGAAATAGGTTTGGAGCAAAATCCCACATCACAGGCAAAACAAAAAAGACAATTAAACTCAAAAGGATAATAGAAATGATATTCATCCAAATTCCAGCTCTGACCATATCGGGTATTTTTAAATACCCTGATCCAAAAACTACCGCATTGGGAGGCGTCGCCACCGGTAACATAAATGCACATGATGCCGCTACTGTTGCTCCTACCATCAAGATAAAAGGATGCACATCTATTACTAAAGCCAAAGGGGCGAGGATCGGTAAAATCATGGCAGTCGTTGCAAGGTTGGAAGTGATTTCTGTTAAAAAATTTACCGCTGCAATTAATACCAACAATAAGACAAAAAGAGATGCCCCTTCCAATAAAGTCATTTGTCCTCCAATCCATTCTGCCAATCCACTAGTTTTAAATCCTTGTGCCAAGGCCAAACCTCCTCCAAAAAGTAACAAGATTCCCCACGGTAATTTGACTGCTTCTGCCCAATTGATGAGGTTCCGTTTTTTTTCTTTTGAGGCTGGAATAATAAATAAAACGATTCCTGCAATGACTGCAATGATGGTATCATCAAGGTTTGGAATAAACTTTTGTAAAAAGAATGATCTGGTAATCCATGCTAGAGCTGTTCCAAGAAAAACCAATAAAACCATTTTTTCTTCATAGGAAATTTTCCCTAAAGACTTTAATTGTTTATTGATTTCAGCTCGTCCTCCAGGGAAAGATTTTTGCTTAAAAGTGAACGCAACTTCTGTCAAATATTTCCAACAAATCGCTAAAAGAACTAACGAGATGGGCAAGCCAAACATAAACCATTTTGAAAAAGTAATTTCTACATCATAGGTTTCTTGCACAATTCCAGCCAATACTAAATTAGGTGGCGTACCTATCAAAGTAGCCATTCCTCCTATGGATGCGCTGTAAGCAATCGCCAACATTAAAGCTTTTCCGAAGGTCAAATTTTCATCTTCAATCGTATCAGGATTATCCATTAATTGCGCAATGATCGCCATCCCTATGGGAAGCATCATCACCGCAGTAGCCGTATTGGAAATCCACATCGAAAGGAATGCAGTAGCTATCATAAAACCTAAAATGATACTCTTGACATTAGTTCCGATAACTTTGATAATATTGAGTGCAATTCTTTTATGTAAGTTCCATCGCTCAATCGCTATCGCCAAAATAAATCCACCTATGTATAGAAAAATATATTTGTGCCCAAAGGAAGCCGTCGTTTCTGAAAGTTCTAAACCTCCTGTTAGAGGAAATAGAATAATTGGTAAGAGGGAAGTGACAGCAATAGGAATAGCTTCTGTAATCCACCAAGTTGCGACCCAAAGTGTACTTGCCAAAATAGCATTGGCCTCCTTACTCAAACCTTCGGGATGAAACCATAACAAGGTAATTACAAATAGTAGTGGCCCGAGAATTAATCCTATTTTTTTGGAGTCCAAAATCTTGATGTTTTATTTTTTTGTAATAAAAACTATTTCCAATTTTTAATAATTCGAATAACTTCATTCGTTACCTCTGATGTTTTTGCTGTCCCTCCCAAGTCTTTGGTTAACACTTTTCTTGAAGCAGTCAAGGACTCGATAGCGCCTAATAATACTTCCGCCGCTTCCATTTCTCCTAAGTGCTCCAACATCATTGCGCCTGTCCAAAAACAAGCGATGGGATTAGCCACATTTTTTCCCGCAATATCAGGCGCACTTCCATGCACCGGTTCAAACATACTTGGATATTCTTTTTCGGGATTGATATTCGCCCCCGCTGCTATTCCTATTCCGCCCACTACCGCCGGCCCTAAATCTGAAAGGATATCTCCAAATAAATTACTCGCTACTACCACATCAAACCATTCTGGATGTTGCACAAAATGTGCACATAAAATATCTATATGGAATTGTGATTTTTCAACCGTAGCGTACTCTTTCCCGATAGCAGTAAATCGCTCATCCCAATAAGTCATCGTGTGAATGATCCCATTGGATTTGGTGGCACTTGCAATTTTTTTCTTTCTATTTTGAGCTAATTCAAACGCATACCTCATTACTCTGTCCACTCCTTTTTTTGTGAAAACGGCTTCTTGTGTTACATACTCATCTGGAGTTCCTTCTTTGAATCTACCTCCGACATTAGAGTACTCTCCCTCACTATTTTCTCGCACGATGAGGTAGTCAAGGTCTTTAAGATTTCTCAACGGAGATTCAATTCCTTTTAATAATCGGACCGGACGAAGATTGATATACTGTTGAAATTCTCTACGAATCGGAATCAACAATCCCCACAAAGAAATATGATCAGGAACGCCTGGATAACCTACTGCTCCTAAGAAAATAGAATCGCTATCCCGTAATCTCTCCAAACCATCGTCAGGCATCATCTTTCCATTTCTTGCATAATGCTCACAGGAGTAATCGTAGTTTTTATAGGAAAATTGAAAACCAAATTTTGTAGCCAAAACATCTAAAACCTTTAAGGATTCGGGAACGACTTCATTCCCAATTCCATCTCCTGGCACCACCGCAATTTTATAATTTTTCATTTTATCTTTTTCAGAAAAAGTTTAATTCAATAAGTCTAATAACAAAGTTCGAAAGGCTGATGACTGATAAATAGCAGATCCATCATGCGCAATTCCATTAGCAATTGTCTTGGAATGATTATGCGTTGTACCGTAAACTAACTCCATGTATTGAAACATATTTTCCCCTCTTTGATATCGAGATGATCCCAAAAGTGTGGCGCTACAATTATTCAAATTCAAGGTTGGATCTGA
>CAJQQY010000280.1 GCA_905480595.1 uncultured Saprospiraceae bacterium
CCTCTACTTTTTTTCTTTTTTAATTCTTTTCGAGTAGAAGTAGCAATCTTCAAATGATAGTCACCTTCCTTTCCATCGATTACCGTAAACTCATCACTCAAAAATGAAGAGTAATATAAAACTCCATCATCAGTTAAAAATGGAGAAGATTCCGTTGTTTTAGTATTGGCTTTTCCAGCATTTTCGATAAAAACTCCAGTTACTGGAGTCATTCCTAATGCCATCTGAGCACCTGTCAATTCAGCTTCTGCCAACGGTTTATTAACGGCGTTCTTAGATTCTTTTAAATACATTTCTAACTGAACAATTGCTTCATCGTAATTTTCAGCCATTTTTAATGTTCGCCCATAAATGAATCTTGCTTCTGGTAAATAAGGGTTAGTACCTTTTCTGTATTTTTTAGTCACTACCTTTTTGTACCATCGTACCGCTTTTTTATAATCACGCAACATATAATGTAAGTTGGCAATTTTGTATGCCAAGTCATTATCTCGCAAATCTTTATCTGCATCATATGCCTTTTCATACCATTCTAAGGCACCATAAAAATTAAGCAATTCTACTTGCTCATCACCTGTGGTAATCATCATGGCAGAAGTTTGTTTGTTAAGTGGTTGAGCCATCATAACATTTGCCATAAGTGTAAAAATCGCAGAAAAGAGAATTAATTTTTTCATATTCTAAGTTATAATTTTGAATATCGAATTTTGAATGATTGAATTTTTTTTTGATTCAAAATTCAAAATAGTTTTTTTTTAAAACGAAAAAATACTTGATAATAGTGAGTTAACCATTCACTATTAACAGTTCACAATTATATTAAAATCGTGGACAGAAGATAACTGGTTTAACATTAGGTTTTTTGAAAATCCTAGCGGTGTATGCAAGACCTAATTCAAAACCTCCACCAGTTCCAACATCTGACAAATCAGAAACAGTCAAATCATACGCAGCTCCTACTCGAAATTGCTTATAATCCATACCTACGATGAACTGAGTTGCATCTCGCAATCGGTATCCGATTCCGACATTCAAGGTCATATCTTTTGTTTCATTTAAGTGATATCCACCTATTGCTTGCACTTGAATATTATTAGCACCTGAAAGTACTCTAAACATAAAGGCTGGTTTGATTACAATTTTCTCATTTAAGTCAACAAAAAATTGACCATGCAAAGTAAAATCGCCTGGCAAATCATAAGCATCTCTACCTTCACTACTCAAAGAATCACTTGGATTTTGATGAAGGTCTGGAGTTAATAAATGACTCATAGATGATCCTATTTCGAGACGCATCTTGTCATTCATTTGAGCTTTTAACAAAACTCCTACACTCATATCAAATTTATTAGTGTTGAAATCATTTTCCTCACTCCCCACATTACCTCCAAACTCAGTACTAGTATTTCCACTTGCCAATCCATCTGCAAACTGTGCTTGCCCTAGATTTAATGTTCGGCTAGTATATCCAGCCTGAACTCCAATTGAGAAAATAGATGTTGATTTTTTATTCAAAGGAATATGTACTGCTGCACTTCCCATTGCTTGAGAAGTTGCTAATTCCAAAGCACCTGCTTTGTCACTATATACCATTCCACCTACTCCTAACCATGCTTTTTTGCCCAACATAAAAATAGGGGCATCAACATAAAAAGAAGGTGTTCGATAAGGACTAGAAGATACTCCTCCCCATTGATCTCGGTAAATTCCTCCAATTCGGAAAGTTCCTTCAAAAGCTCCTGAGTACGCTGGGTTAGTCGTCAAGGGAGATAAGTAAAACTGAGTAAAGTGAATGTCTTGTGCATTCATACTTCCAGCCAACGAAATAAAAAAGAAAAAAAGTAAACCTTTTAGAATTTTCATAAAAGCGAATAGTTTATGTTTTGAAATCTTAGTTTAAAGTGGTGATCGGTTTATTTCCAATTTGTTAAAAACAAACGATTATAATGTCGAAAGATAGGATTTTTTGTTTAAATCACCATACGTCGAAGTGCAAGATATTTTGAAATTATTTTTTGACCAAAAATATCAGCATTTTTAATACCTAATTAGCGACAAAACAGGAGGCAGTTGGTAGTTTTCAGTAGGCAATTCCTGCTAACCGAAAACTGTCTACTTCAAACTGTCTATTATCTTCTCTTCATCAATTTCCATCATACATTTAAAATGGCCTTTAGGACATTTCTCAAAACCAATTTTTGAACATGGGCGACATGACAAATTTTCTATCTGAATAATGATATTTCGATCAATTCCATCTGCATAAAAAGGTGTCATCCCGAATTCAGGAATCGTATTTCCCCAAATCGAAACAATCTCTTTTTGAAAAGAAGCTGCAATATGCATCATTCCTGTATCATGGGTGATAACTTTTTTAGCATTTTTGATTAATTGCATGGATTCTTGCAATGTAGTTTTGCCACACATATTAATCACTCGATCTTCATTTATAGCTAGTACAATTTTTTCTCCAACGATTGCATCATCCTTTCCTCCAAGTAAAACGATGGGCGATTTTATTTTAGAGCAAATGGAAATAATTTTTGAAACGGGCAACCGCTTCGTCGCATGAGCACCACCGATAGCAAAGACTATATTATCTTGAAGAGGTTGTTCCTCCGTTTTTTGTGGTTCTAATCCTTTTCCATCATATGTCACACCCAATCCCTTTACTGCAGCCATATATCGATCAACAATATGTATTTTTGGAAGACGATTAATTTTAAAATTAACCATCAACCATTTTTCCCAATTCAATTTATCAAATGAAAAATATGGTACTCGCAACACCCAACGCACTTGCAGAGTTCTTAGGTTTTTATGCAAGTCGATAATGGCATCATAGTTTTCCAATTTTAATTGAGGTAAAACTTCTGACACCTTCTTATTGATCGTATAAATTTTATCGAGATGAGAATTAAAAACAAGAATGGATTCAAAAGATTTTTTGGTTAAAAAATGTACTTCGCAATTCAATTGCTCTTTCACACACCGAATCACAGGAGTTGTCAAAACGATGTCTCCAATCGAACTAAATCTAATGATAAGTACCTTTTTAATTTTTTCTTTCGTCAAAGGTGTATTCACGTTTTCGTTGAAAAATAGATAATTTTGATTCTTGAATTTTGAGCATCCTCAAACTCAATTCAAAAATCCTTCAAACCTAATTTTTTTTTATGAAAAAAATAACTTACTCGATTTTTCTCTTAATATTCCTTCTTGGTTTTTCTTTTTGTAAAATTCAAAACTACACTCCTGTAGATTATCCAAAAGGTCAAATTATTTTTGGAAGTGGTGGTGGAATTACTGGCGCCGTTAATGAAACTTTCATCTTTGACAATGGAAAAGTGTTTTCAAAAAATGGACTCGACACTAATTATGTCGCCTTAAAAACATTAAAAAGTCAAGTGGTAGAACAAGTTTTTAGTAACGTTGAGTTTCTAAACCTAAGAGAGGTCAATGTGAACAAACCTGGCAATATGTATAATTTTATTCGAATAAAAGATAAGGATGTTGACCACCAAATCGTTTGGAGTGGGCAAGATGCAGTATCGGAAGAGATCCTTAAATTTTATGCAATTTTAAAGCATCTCGCAAAAGTTGAAGAACAATCCAGTAACTAAAATTATTACATTTTCAACTGGCGCTTTTTATAAAAAATTCTACTTAAAATATGAAATATTCAATCCTATTTACCCTCTGTTTTTTGTTTTGTTTTTCTCAAAACACTTTTAGTCAAACTCAGAAAACAAAAGAATCACAAAATTTAAAATCGGAACAATTGGCTCCTCCAACTTCGATTTTAAAAGATATTAGAACTGTTCCAAAAGCACCAAAAACGATTTTGGAGAATCCTTTAAAAAACTTCAAAGCAACTAATGCTTTTCCAAAACAAACTGGCAATCAGCGTTTTATAAAAATAAAAAAAGACGAAGCAACTGGTTTACCGATTTGGATTTTTGGAAAATTAGAAAATGCTCCTCAACAAAGAAATGCTTCTCTCGAAGATAGAACCATCAATTATTTGGAAGCGCTAAAAGAACCTTTACAAATCGAAAATCCATCAGAAGAATTTTTTATCCAAAAGATAAATACTGATGAAATTGGGCAACAACATATTCGAATGCAACAGCAATTTCAAGGAATTAAAATCTATAATTCTGAAATAATTGCTCATACAAAAGACAATGACATTTACCTAGTCAATGGTCGTCACTACCCTACTCCTCAATTGGAAAACATCACTCCAACAATCGATCAACATAATGCCATACAAATCGCTCGATATGATGTCGGAACTTTTAAAACACTTTCATTTGAAGAGAAAAAATATGTAGCTGGTGAGCAATTTGAAAGTGAGTTAGTTATTTATTTTCCAGAAAAAAATATTACTAATCCGAAGTTAGCGTATCATTTAACTGTGATTCCAAACATGACCGAAAGATGGGAATATTTGATTGATGCAGCGGATGGAAATGTGCTCAACAAATATAGTAGCATCTGTAAATTTCATGCTCATCTTGAAAATCATGCTGCTCACAAATCCGAAATATCAAAACCTGTTTTGGGAAAAAATGAAAATGCTGTAGAAGTTGTCAATGGCCCATTTACTGCCAATGAAACTGATTTATTGGGCATTAACCGGACGATCAATACTTACGAAGTGAACGGCACTTATTTCATGTATGATGGTTCGCGACCGATGTTTGATGTAAACTCTGATTTACCATCTGACCCAAAAGGAATGATTGTAACGGTTGATGGTTTAGGAACATTTCCAAACAACAGCAATTTTGATTACTCCGTTCTTACCTCTCCCAATAATTCTTGGAATTATCCAGCGGCAGTTTCTGCTCATTATAATGGTGGAAAAGCTTATGAATATTTTAAATCTACTCACAATCGTGAATCTATAAATGGGCAAGGAGGAACGATCATTTCCTTTTTTAATATCTCAGATGAAAATGGAAGTGATATGGACAATGCCTTTTGGAATGGTGCTGCAATGTTTTATGGAAATGGAAATCAAGCATTCAATCATCCTTTGCAAAGAGCGTTGGATGTAGCAGGTCATGAGATGTCTCATGGAGTAATCCAAGGAACAGCTAACCTTGAATATCAAGGTCAATCAGGAGCCATGAATGAATCTTTCGCAGATATTTTTGGAGCTATGATTGATCGAGATGATTGGCAAATCGGCGAAGATATTACCAATCCAAGTTACATCTCTACAGGTGCTTTGCGAAGTCTTTCTGACCCAAATAATGGAGGTTCATCGCTTAACACTCCAGGTTGGCAACCAAAAACTATGACTGAATATCAAAATCTTCCAAACACCCCGCAGGGTGACAATGGAGGTGTTCATATCAATAGTGGAATTACAAATTATGCCTATTATCTATTTGCATCAGACATTGGAAAAGATAAAGCTGAGTTAATTTATTATCGAGCTTTGGATGTATATTTAGTAAAATCTTCTCAGTTTGTGGATCTTCGAAATGCAGTAGTTCAAGCTTCAAATGATCTTTATGGAAGTACTGAAGTGAATGCTGCCAATGCTGCTTTTGATGCAGTAGGAATTGGTCAAGGTGCAGGAGGGACATACCAAAATGATGTGGATTTAAATGATGGAGACGAGCGAATTTTGCACTCGGATGCTGGTTTGGATAAATTATATTTAGCCGATTTAGCAGGAAATAATTTAGCTGATCCTCAACTTTCTTTGACGAATGTAACGAGCAAACCAAGCATTACTGATGATGGTCGAGTAATCGTTTTTGTAGACGATCAAAACAATTTAAGATTCATTGATATTGATTGGGCAACAGGAGATGTCATCGAAGATTATCTCGAAAACAATCCTACTGGTGAATGGCGAAATATTGCTATCTCGAAAGATGGAAATCGAATTGCAGCGGTGAGAACTACTGTAGAAAACATCATTTGGGTTTATGACTTTGACTTGTTAGAATGGAATGATTTCGAATTATACAATCCTACTACTTCAGATCCAAATGGAGGAATTGTCACCACGGGCGAAGTTCAATATGCTGATGCAATGGAGTTTGATTTTTCAGGTGAATATGTAATGTATGATGCATTTAACAAAGTGGCCAGTTCGCAAGGAAATAATGAAGTGGAGTATTGGGACATTGGATTTTTAAATGTTTTCGAAAATGGCAATTTTGCATTCGGTAATGTTGAAAAATTATTTACAGGTTTGCCTTCTGGAGTAAGTATTGGCAATCCAACTTTTGCGAAAAATTCACCATACATCGTGGCTTTTGACTTTAGAGAAGAAGGGTTTTTTAGCGATAATTATCAAATTCTTGGAGCTAATATTCAAACAGGTGATAACGATGTTATCCGAGAAGGTGAAACTTGGGCATATCCAAATTACTCAGTCAATGATGAGCAAATGATTTTTGATTTACCATACCAAGGCTCTACTCTTTTGGGAATAATAAATATCAATGCGAATAAAATTAGTGGTGATGTTTCTTCCGAAAATTTCCTTTTCCCCAACGGAACAATTTTTGAAAAATGGGGAGTTTGGTTTGCTACAGGTGAGCGAGATTTAGTTGCTAATGAAAATATCGAATTGGCTGAATTGAATGGAAGAATATATCCAAATCCTTTTGATAATAAATTGATTTTGGAATTAGACAGTAAGCAAAATGAAAAGACGAGAATTCAAGTTTTCAACCTTTTAGGACAATCTGTTTTTGAGAAAAATGTAGATATTTCTTTAGGGAAAAATATATTGGTTTTGCCTTTAGAAAAATTGAATGCAGGAACCTATTTTATTCAACTACAATTGGAAGAGGGAAATGTAACAATGAAAGTGATTAAAAACTAGGAGTCAAAAAAAGAATATGGAATATCGAACATGGATATTCCCAACTGTCAACAAGTTGTTAAAAAATTGGAAAACCCGAATCTATGGCGTAATTTTAGACAACTTTTAGGTAAATAATATTATTAATTCAATTAAAATATAATCTTGACATGAAGAAATTATTCTTATTCCTAGCATTTTTTGGATGCATCGCGTTTTCTGCCAATGCTCAAAAATCTTGTTGTGCTAGTAAAACAGCTGCTAAATCTTGTAGCAAAACTACAGCTGCTGATTCAGAAGCTGCTGCTAAATTTGCATCTTTAGATAAGTCAATTGAAACTAAAGTTTGTAGTACATCTGGGAAAGTATCTTACGTAAAAAATTATGTTTGTTCTGAAAGTGGAAAAATGACTTCTACTCCAGTTGAATTTGATGCTGCAACTCAAAAATTTGTAACTGTTTCTCCTCAGAATGCTGAGCAAGGAGTTGGTGGTCAAAATGCTGAAGTAAAAGCGGTGAAAGCAGTAAAAGCTGTTAAAACTACTAAGGCAGTAAAAACTACTAAGAAAAAATCCTGCTGTGCTTCAAAAGCTGGAAAATCTAGCTGCTCAAAAGAAGCAAAGACTGAAAACTAATTTTTAGTTCGAAATAAAAAAAGGCTTTCAACTTAATTGCTGAAAGCCTTTTTTTATTTATTAATTCCCCTTAAAATGTTCTCTTCAGAAAAGAACTCATGGGAGAAGTATTTTGAAACCAAATGTTCAGTTGTTTGAGATACATTTTTGGGAAGTACAGACTTATCAAACCAACTCACTTTTTTAAATTTATCCAACTCTTTCGATACTGGTTCTCCTTTCCACTTTTTTGCCGCAAACAATAAAATCAATTCACTTCCAGAATGTCTCTGAAAAATGTGAATCAATCGTAAATGTTTTTTCTTAATTACAATATTAGCCTCTTCATGACTTTCTCGAACAATCGCATCATGCGCAGATTCTCCGCTATCCACTTTTCCTCCAACTAGAGAAAAGCCGCCGCCATTTTGAGCCGTTTTTTTTAAAAAGAGAAGCTTACCCTCTTTTTCTAAAATTAGTCGAACTACTACTGTAGTTTTTTGTCCATTCATATTTATGGGTAAAATTGTTCCGCAAAGATATTTTAAAAAAAAAGAATATAAAACCAAAAGTGTCCCTTTTGACCATTTTCCTCATTTTTTTCACCCTAAAAAAGATATCATTCACCATTTCTCAATTGCAATCCACCATTTCATATATAAAAGGTATCTCCAAAAAATCATCTTTCCTTACTTTTATACTTTTACAACTCATTACGATAATCGAACATTTTGTTCATTTATAAAATTAAAAATTTCAACTATGGATTTATTTGCACGAATACAAAATGATGCAGGCCCATTCGGCAAGTATGCAGGGACCGATAAAGAAGGCTATTTTCTCGCTCCGAAATTAGAAGGACCAATTGCCAATAGAATGATGTTTCAAGGTAAAGAAGTCGTTTGTTGGAGTGTCAACAATTACCTTGGTTTGGCTAACCTTCCTGAAATTCGAAAAGCAGATACGGACGCGACTGCTGACTGGGGATTAGCTTATCCAATGGGATCTAGATTGATGACTGGAAATACTTCTCAACACGAACAACTTGAAACAGAACTAGCATCATTTGTCAATAAAGAATCAGCCGTTTTGGTCAATTTTGGCTACCAAGGTATTCTTTCTGCGATTGATTGTTTAGTTACCAGGAGAGATGTAATTGTTTATGATGCAGAAAGTCATGCATGCATTGTGGATGGTGTTAGATTACACATGGGTAAACGATTTGCATTTGAGCATAACGATATCGAAAGTCTTGAGAAGGCTTTGATTAGAGCTGAAAAATTAGTTGAGGGTACTGAGGGAGGTATTCTAGTAATTTCTGAAGGTGTATTTGGGATGCGAGGTGACCAAGGTAAATTACGTGAAATAGTTGCGTTGAAAGAAAAGTATAATTTCAGATTAATGGTCGATGATGCACATGGATTTGGAGTACTTGGTGCAACTGGTGCTGGTGCATGTGAGGAGCAAGGAATCATGGATGGGATTGATGTGTACTTCGCTACTTTTGCTAAATCTATGGCAAGTATTGGAGCTTTCTTCGCAGGAGATTTGGCTTTAACACAGTACTTAAGATATAATATGCGTTCACAAATTTTTGCAAAATCATTGCCGATGCCATTTGTAGTTAGCGCAAGGAAACGATTAGCCATGATACGTGAAAGTACTACTCAAAAAGATAAATTATGGACGATTGTAAATGCATTGCAATCAGGATTGAAAGAGCGTGGATTTGATATTGGTTATACCAATAGTTGTGTGACGCCAGTTTACATGAAAGGTTCGGTGGAAGAAGCACTCGCATTGGTTCATGATATGCGTGAGAATCATAGCGTTTTTTGTTCTATCGTAGTTTATCCAGTTATTCCTAAAGGAATGATTTTATTAAGATTAATTCCTACAGCTTCACATACTTTGGAAGATGTTCAAATTACTTTAGAAGCATTTTCTGCGGTAGCTGTTAGATTGAAAGCTGGAGATTATAAAGTAGAAGCTGCTAATTTCTAAGCGAATACTTTTTCTTTTTAAAATATTAAGGCTGTTAGCGCTTCAAGTGAGTGCTAGCAGCCTTTTCGTTTTTGCTAACCTATTGACGCTCAACCAAATACAAAAAAACATTTTCCAAAACATAAGATTCACTTTTTGATTTTTTACTATATTGCGTTTTATATTTCTTACAAAAAACCAATCGGGTTTAGAAACTCGGCTTACAAAAAGACAACCTTTAACCATAAATTATGAGCAACATCAAAGTCAAAATAGGAAAACGAGAAGTTAAACTTGCTAAAAGCAAAAAACTCGTAGGCCTTAAAAGAAATCCTCAATTCAATCAACCTGATAAAAATTTTAAAAATTCTTCCTTCGTTAGAACGTCAATTTACGATTCTCTTGGAGGATTCAATGTCGTCAGCCTCGATAAAAAAGGAAAATCTCTTGATAAAAAATTAGATGAAGTTCGGGAGTATGATGATGTGGAAGTGGGAACCCATGTCTATTATGCAGATGGAAGTAATAGAATATTGATTCCAACAGGTGAAATTTATATTACTTTCCAGGAAGGAGTTGGTGAAGAAGAGCAAGAGTTGGTTTTGGATGAGTATAAGTTGGAAATGGTACGCCGAAGAAGTGATGAATCGATTGTAGCCAAAGTAACTGCTCGTTCTAAAAACCCTTTAAAGGTAGCTGCCGAATTAGAGCAATTTTCTTTAGTAAGAGTTGTGGAACCTGACATGGATGCAGTAGTTGATGAATATGATTTTGTGGAACCTGCTGATGATTTGTTGGAACATATGTGGCATTTGAAGAATTATGGTTTCGTTGCTGATACCAATTGGAGATTAAAAAAAGATGCAGATTCTAAAGTAGTTGATGCTTGGAAACGAATAGGAAACTTAGGTTCAAGAGAAGTGGTGATTGCTGTCATTGACAATGGGTTTGATCTTTCCCATCCAGATTTAAAATCAAAAATTTATAAGCCTTGGGACTTGTGGTCGCAAAGTACTCAAATCCAACATGGTGATCCTCGATTCACTCACGGAACACCTTGTGCAAGTGTAGCCTTAGCTGCTTCGAATGGAGTCGGCATGGTCGGTTCTGCTCCCAATGCCAAATTTATGCCGGTGAGTGGAACTTCATTTTCTCTAAAAGCAACTGAGGAAATGTTTGAATATTGCACTAAGACTAATGCAGACATTATTAGTTGTAGTTGGGGATCAACCGATCCAGCTTTTTCGCTGAGTGCTGTAAAAGAAGATGTTTTAACCAAGGCAGCTACCAAAGGTCGAAATGGAAAAGGTTGTGTCATTTTATTTGCCGTAGGTAATGATTCAAAAGATTATGTGAATTATTATTCCGCTCATCCAGATGTGATTGCAGTTGGCGCAACGACCAGTAAAGATGAACACGCAACCTATTCCAATCGAGGAAGAGAAGTAACTGTTTGTGCTCCATCCAATGGTGACTGGCCAATTATTGCTGCTCGAGCTTGGTGGGACGAAGGCGTGCATTGGGAAACTGGAGCTTATAAGTTTTGGAGAGATGGAAAAGAACGAGGAAAGGAAGGAATGTATAAACACTTCGGAGGTACGTCGAGTGCTACACCTTTGGTCGCTGGAATTTGTGGATTGATGCTTTCGGTAAATCCTGATTTGACAGCTCAACAAGTAAAAGAAATTTTAATTAAAACTGCTGATAAAATTGGTTCTCCGTTGGAATACAATTCTACTGGCCATTCTCTTAAATATGGCTATGGAAAAGTCAATGCCGACAAAGCAGTTAAAGAAGCTCTTCGATATAAAGATGAAAGCCTCGGAACTTCGCCGCCTGCCGTGGATGAGCCTGTAAAAAAAGGTCGAGGTATTTTCCAATTCAATGTGAAACGACAAGCACCTGAAGGTTACGGAGTTCAAATTGGTGCATTTGCAGAATATGGAAATGTTTTGATTCAAGCAGAGAAATTGCAAAAGAAATATGATCATCCAATCGTGGTAAGTATCAATGAGTTGGAAGGTCGAACGGTTTATAAAATTGTAGTGGGTACTTTTTCTAAAAAATCTGATGCTTCTAGTTTATTAAAAAAAATGAAGGATAGTGGTCAGAATGGATTTGTGCGAGCGATCAAAGATTTGGCTTAATTTTTTGCTTCTGACTGACACAACGTAATTATGACTTTTCACAGAGTTCTTTTCTTAATCTATGAAAAGTCATAATTACAAACTCAATCGAATACCCGGACCAATCAAAAAGAAAAATTTCGACTCAGATAAAAAATAGCCTCCTCCCAAAAAAAGAGGAAAACTCAATTTACTTCGCTCCCTTTTGGGAATAGGATATAAACTACCAAGTATCACAACCCCAACATCTCGGTTCGTATTGTTTTCCGAAAAATTAAAAGCATTCAATGCTAAAAAACCTGCACCTATTTTGAAAGGTCGAGGTTTCGCAATTCGATTAGGTTGATAAAAACTAAACTGGGCGATGATCGCCATACTTACCCCATTCAGATTTCCGAATCCTTCCGTTCCTACTCTTTTAGTTAATAAGCCTGCGGGGAAAGAAACATCCAAATCAAAAGAGGACGTTTGCCTTAAAATGATTTCTGCTTTTTTGTAAATTCCTTGTCCTCCGTACTTCGAACGATCATGTTGAATAATGATTTCGATACGATCCCATCCTTCCAAATCGTAAAGTTTACGCCTCAAATATTGATTAAGGCTGAGCGCCTCTGACCGACATTTTTTGGAATCATAATAATCAAAACGAGGAGAATTTTCACCTGGACAAACCACGATATCCGGCAAAGTCTGTTTGTCCAAAAGACGATTACTTTTATCAGTAACAATGACTTCAATTTTTAAATTTTGTTTTCCGAAAATCCGATTTGGAGAGTCAATTTTTTTAGGATCAAACTGAATTATAATGTCTGAAATCCTATCGTCAAAATAGATCGTATTCTCGATGTTCGCAAAATCCTTTGGTTTTTCTTCCCCAATTTTTAGACTCACAAAATCTAACGGATGAGCAATATGAAATTCGTCTAAAGACAAAGTCTTTCCCGTAGGTTTTCCAAAGTTCAAAACTCGAATCGTCGGAGCATTAATCTTCATCGGTACTTTTACTTCAAATACCATTTCGCGCTCTTGCCGACTCAGCGAATCTTTAGGAATTATTTCTAACTGCTCAAAGGAAAATTTAGCTTTTTGTAAACCTTCTCCTTCTATTTTTATTTCGACCGTCTCTCCTGGATAAATTTTATTCCCTCGACTATAGTTCCCTTTTTTTGGTAAAACCGATACTCGATCTATTTGTGTTTTGGGAGTGATATCAAAATTAGTAATGAACTTCGCCTTATCTCCATCCTTCAAATATAGATAACCTTCTGACTGCCGATGATAATTGTAAGTTCTCAAATCACATAAAACTCTCCGATTTGATAAAACATTTTTCGTATAAATTTCTGCCACTAACCAACCTCCAGACTCTTCCTTCTTTTCCAAACGGTAAGTTTTTTTCAAAGCCAAAGAAGGATGATATTCTAATTCAACTTCTACACCCTCTACTTTATTTTCAGGTTTTAAGGTGAAGTCTTTTCGGTTCGTATGAAGAAAAACCAGTTTACTTGTTTGTACTTCAAACTGAGTGATCAAGGGAGGTAATTCATTAATAAACTGCCCCATAGTTTCATCAAAATTAGGGATATGCAAAGAGAGTGGAATTTTTAATTGATGGGTTCCTGCTTTGAATGGACGCAGTTGTAACAGTAGTTCGCCATTTTGTAATGAAAGTTTATAATTTATATTTTTGCCTCTTGTCCATTGGTTATTAGTTTTGATATTTGCAGAACGGTTAGAAGAAATTTTAAAGGTTTTTTCCTCACCAATGAACAATCGATTATTCGTCGTTTCCAAAAAAGCATCAGTAAAAGTAGAATGAAATAATTTGAGCTCATGAAGATACTCTTGAACGAAAACATCAGATTGGATAGAAAAAGTAAATTGCAAAAATCTACTTTTCGTCAATTGTTTAAACTTTACTTTGAACCGAAAATACATATCATTGATATTGACTAGACTATCAACGATGTCATAATCATCAGAAGGCAATAATTTAATTGCTCGGATAGAATATAATTTATTTGGATAAAGTTCGACTTCGACAACGGAATTGTCTTGTTCGTATTCAAAGTGAAGTTGCTCTTTTCCTGAAATGGTTACCCTATTTGACTCCCAAGAAAACTGCTGATCATCCACTTTCAACAAAACATTATCGAACAAATCAATAGGCGTTATTTGTGCGATACTTTCAAAAGTGCAAATAGTAAAAATGAAAATAATAGCTAATATTCTGAAGATTGGATATTTTGTTTTGTTCATACTTTCAAAGTAAAAACATTTCGAAAAAATACTATATGTTTTCACCAGTATTTTTTCACAAAAATTTATTTAGCTTTTGAATTGACAAATATCAATAATAATCCTCCCCTTCCATTTCCTCTCGTCTTCTTTCTTCTTTCGTTTTTTCAAAAATATCTCTTGGCAAAAAATATTTCCCACCTCCATTTTGTGCCTCAAATTCTTCTCCCCAAGTTCGAGGTTCTTCCAATTGTTTTAATCTTTCCACTTCCTCTAGCAAATCATCTTTATAAAAATAAGCGGTAAAAATCCCAATCAATCCTCCGAACAAATGACTCTCCCAAGAGATCCCAGGTTGGTCTGGCAAAATCCCCGCAAACATACCTCCGTACAAAACTAAAACTGCCAAAGCTAAAACTATCGACTCCCTACTTTTGACAAAGACCCCATTCCAAAATACAAAAGCCACTAATCCATAAACTACTCCACTCGCTCCAATATGTGAAAAGTTCCCTGTGTCATTATCAAAAAAATTACCCATCAACCAAACTGCTCCTCCTGTCAAAATCCAAATCATCGCCAACCCTCTCACCGCTACAATTCGATAAAAATACATGCTCACTCCCAATAAACTCAAAAACGGAATTGCATTAGAAAACAAGTGTTTCCAACTTCCATGTATTAATGGAGCTGTCAAAATACCTTTTAACCCATAAAATTTTCGTGGAAAAATACCCCAATAGATAAAATCGATACTTGTAAATTCTTTTATGATATGAATTACCAACATGATTAAAATTAAAATCACAGGCAATTGTAAACTTTCAACGAAACGATTTTTTTCTTCTTCAGTATTCAATAGTTATTATTTTAGAAATGAAGTGGAAAGTTAATTATTAAGAGGCTAACAATCAAGGGTAGTTTTTTTTCTAAAAAAAATCCCGAAACTTAGTTTTAAACAAAAGTTTCGAGATTTAGTTTTTTGACTCAATATATACTCAGAAACTTCAGCCTCTGAACTATGAAGCAAGAGCTTCATAATACATTATACAAATCTTCGGCGAATCAGTTTTACAAAAACTTTTGCCTTTTTCTTTTTCTTCTTTGATGTCCATTCATAAATTTCGGCAATATTAGCAAGGTAATCTTTCGCCTCGTTAAAATTACTTAATCTATTAATTGTCGATAAAGCATCTTTCATAGCATCTCCATTTCCATCAAATAACTCATTGGTCGTCAAAATTCTTTCATTGATTCCCATCGCCTTATTCAAATCTTTGATCGGACTTTGACTCAATCTTTCTGACAAATCTGTCGCTTCTTTGAATTCAAACAGTTCCTCTTGGTCTTCGCTAATTTTTGCTTTGACAGGTTTAGGGGCAGGAGGTGGAGCAACCTTCACAGGTGGTGCTTTCTTCTCTACTTTTGGCGTTTCAACTAGCACCTGTCGAGGTGCTGGCGTAGGTTCAGGTCTAGGTTTTGGAGTTGGCTCAGGAGCTACTTCAACTTTTGGTGGCGGTGGTGGAGGTGTTTCTACCACTCGTTCTACCCGAACTGGAGGTGTCACAACCTTCGGTGTTTCCTTCACAGGTGGAGCCACCTTTATTGGTGCTGCTTTTTGAAGAGGTGCCGCTTGGGCTCCGCTATCAGGCATAAATTCCTCGTAAAGCGATTTCACATAATTCCGCATTAATTCCTTCTCAATTTCAGAAATATGATCGTCCATTGTCATGCTTTGAAATAAACGATTAATTTTTTCTAAAAGAATTTTTGCTTGCTTAACATTCATACGGTATATCTTTTTTAATTTCGCAAAACGCGATTTCAATAATTTTGGTAAAAATAAAGAATTTGATTGAATTATAGAGAATTGTGTTTAAGTATTAATTTGTTTGTGTATATATGTTTACTCAAACGATTTATATTATAAAAAGTCACCTTACAACGACATTCATAAACACCTAAGTACATCGTAAATGTTTTTAGAACCACATTTTAAAGGACAAAGAAGTGGATGGATTGAAGTCATCTGCGGTTCCATGTTTTCAGGAAAAACGGAAGAATTAATTCGACGACTCAAACGAGCTAAAATTGCTAGTCAAAAAGTAGAAATTTTTAAACCTGGAACTGATACTCGGTATGATGTGCAAAATGTTGTATCACATGACTCGAATTCTATTTTGGCCACTCCAGTAGAGCACTCTTCTAAAATTTTAGATTTAGCGGAAGGAATAACTGTAGTAGGAATTGATGAAGCTCAATTTTTCGATAATGACCTGACAGAAGTTTGTGAAAAATTAGCATTGAAAGGAATTAGAGTTATCATCGCAGGTTTGGATATGGATTATAAGGGAAAACCTTTTGGTCCAATGCCTAATCTTTTGGCAGTTGCTGAATACATCACAAAGGTACATGCGATTTGCCAACATTGTGGAAACCTCGCCACTCATTCTTATCGATTAAGTGATGAAAAAGGAACTGTTGTTTTGGGTGAAAAAGATCGATATGAACCTCGTTGTAGAACTTGTTACCAAATGGGTAATATTTTGCATTTGCAGGTGAAGGAGTGATCAATCAAAATCAAAATGCCAATCAAAAGAAAATTTTAAACAAATTCCATGTTTTTAAGGTTTTTTGATTGGTATTTTGATCTTAATTTTGATTCTTAAAATTTAATCAACCTACCGACATATAACCATTTCTCATTTTTATAATCAAAAAGGAGAAAGTATTTTTACAGAACAGAAAAACAGCCCCTCAAAAAACCATCCTCCATTTTTTTAATTAAAAAAAATACAACCTAGATGAAAAAGTTTGTACTACTTTTTTGCGTGTCCTTATTATTTTTTTCAAATCTCTTTTCACAAAATATTGCGGACCATTGGTTTGATGCCAATGAGGCTAATATTCTTATTCCAGACAATCAAGAGCGTAAAATTATTCCTGAAAAATATAGAACATTAGCATTGGATTTAGATGCTCTTAAATCAAGTTTAGTTAATGCTCCGGTAGAATTCACTTTTGCGGCAGCGAGTAATCCAAAACAAGTAATTCTACCTATGCCTGGTGGCGAGGATGTTGTTTTTCAAGTAGTTGAGTCATCAGTAATGTCTCCTGCCTTGGCTGCAAAGTTTTCAGATATAAAATCCTATTCAGGAAATGGAGTTAAAAATAAACTATTGCAAGTACGTTTTGAAATTGGTGTTAAGGGATTTCGAGCAATGATTGGTTCACCAGAAGGTATCATTTATATTGATCCATATTTGGACGGAAATAACAACAACTATATTTCTTATTATAAAAAAGATCGATTACCGAATGATTCGGAAAAAGCTTTTTTGAATTCAACGCATATTGACCATGATCCATTGGCAGGTTTCAAAGCGATGCAACCACTTAAAGATAATGAGGGCGGTCCAAATAGTCCTTTCCAAAATAAAGAACCCAATACTCCTACTCCTACTCCTACTCCTACTCCTGAATTTACTACCACAGCAGGAGATCCTGTTGAATTAAAAATTTACCGATTAGCTTTAGGTACTTCCGGAGAATTTTCTGCGACTCAAGGGGGGACTGTAGACGCAGTCATGGCTGAATTGGTTTATGCCGTCAGTCGATTAAATTTTGTTTATGAAAAAGAAACAGGTGTTCGTTTTCAGTTAGTAGATAATAATGATGAATTAATATTTTTAGATGGAGCTACTGATCCTTACGAAGGAGTTGAGATAACCAACACGACTGATATTAACGGTAATGTTATATCATTTGGAACTTTTGCGCAACATACTAACACTCTTAATACAATTATTGGAGTTGACAATTATGACATTGGGCACTTATTTAAAACACCCTCCTGTCAAGTTAATGGAAATGGTGTCGGAGGTGTATCAGCAGGCCTAGGAACTATTTGTGATAATACATTAAAATCTCGTGGAATTTCTTGTAATAGTAACCCTAGTGATAATTTTTACCTAGGAACTTTCTCTCATGAGATTGGACATCAATTAGATGCACCACACCCATGGAGTAATTGTAATCCATTTTATAATGGAACAGATCCTGATGGAAGTGATCAACTTAGTGATGGAGATGCCTACGAACCAGGAAGTGGATCGACAATAATGTCTTATGGAAATGGTGCATGTGGTAGCAATGATATTCAAGGTTATAGGGATCCTTATTTACATGTCAACTCAATTGAAGCCATCCAATTTTTCACTCGAGAAGGCAATGGATCATGTGCGACAGTACTGGCTACTGATAATTTTGAACCAGATGTAGAGATCCCTTTTGGTGATGGACTGAGAATTCCAATTAGTACTCCTTTTCAATTGACGGCAGTTGCTAGTGATGTTAATCCTGATGATACATTGACTTATTGTTTTGAACAATATGATTTGGGACCAATTAGCCCATTAGGAAGTCCAATGGGAAATGCTCCAGCTTTTAGAAGTTATTTACCTACGGAAAATCCAACACGTATTTTTCCAAAAATTCAAACGATTGTCAACAACCAAAGTAATAAGACAGAAGTCCTTCCTACTTATTCTCGAGACTTAACTTTTAGATGTACTGTTAGAGATAGCAAGTGGGGAGGCGGTGGATCAGTTTGGGACGAAATCGCGTTCAAATCGGTAGAAACTGCTGGACCATTTTTAGTTACGCATCCTAATGTTAATCAAACTTTTGAAGTTGGTGATTATGTAGAAGTAACTTGGGATGTTGCCAACACCGAACTTGCACCTGTAAATTGTCAATATGTAAATATATTGTTATCAACTAATGGCGGTTATGAATATCCAATTTCTTTAGCCCAAAATGTTCCGAACACAGGAAGTTATACGGTCGTAATTCCAGATGCATTAACAGGATTGGCTAGAGTAAAAATTGAAGCAGCCGATAATATCTTTTTTGATATTTCAAATGTAAATTTTAAAATAGTTGAACCTTCAATCCCTGGATTTTCGGTATCATCAGGCCCATTTTTCCAAAAAGTGTGTTTACCTGAATTACCTTCAATTAGTATCAATACGCTTTCATTATTAGATTATGACAGCTTGATTTATTTTGAAGCAATTGGCTTACCTAGTGGTGCAACTGCGGAATTTAGTGCTAATCCAATTATGCCTTCCGAAGATGCTACCTTGACCATTAATACTGATAATATTCCAACAGCTGATGGTGTATTCACTTTCCAATTAATGTCATATGTTCCTGGAGAAGATACAGTTTACCAAGAATTAATTTACGAAACTGTAGCTACTGATTTTTCTGATTTCTCAACAGTATCTCCTGCTAATGGTGTAGAAGGAATACAGGAACTTCCCGCTTATACTTGGAACGAAGCTATTGCTGCAGACAATTATCAGATCGAAATTGCAAGTGATCCTTCTTTCTCTGCTGCTTCCATTGTTGAAACCAATGTTGTAACAGGAGGAAGCTACCAAGCAGGGGCTCAACTTGATCTTGGAGGTGTTTATTTTTGGAGAATTAAACCTCAAAATGAATGTGCCTCACAAGATTGGTCTCCGATAAATACTTTCGCAGTTAAATCATTATCATGTACTAGTACTGTTAGCTCAGATGGTCCAGTAACTATTCCAAGTAATGGATTGCCAACTATTGAGTCTACAATTAATGTTCCTTTTGATGGATTAATTAATGATTTAAACATCACTAACATAAACGGAAATCATAGTGCCTTTAAAGATTTTGATATGTCCTTAGTTGGTCCTGATGGAACTACTGTAAAATTATTTTCTTCTATTATTTGCCAAGCAACTTTATTTGATTTTGGAATGGATGATGAAGCTGCTACTTTCATAGGTTCAGATTGTCCTGTGAATACTGGAATTAGTTATAAGTTGGAAGATGAATTTTTAAGCATTTTTGATAATACAAGTTCACTTGGTGATTGGAAACTTCAAGTTGAAGTAACTAACACCGCAGGGAATGGAGGAAAATTAAATGAATGGACTTTGCAGATCTGCTCTGAAGCTAATTTGAGTCCACCAGAATTAATTAAAAATGAAACGATGCCTCTTCCTCCTGGATTCACTCGACCGATCGATGAAGAATTTTTATTGACTGAAGATCCTAATAATGGCCCGGAGGATATCACTTACACGATTGTCACACTTCCTGCAAATGGAAAATTATATTTCCTAACTGATGAGTTAGAAGTAGGTGATAAATTCACTCAAAATTCATCTAGCGCAGGAAACATTCGATACACTCATGATGGAGGTGTTTCTACGGAAGACAGCTTTACATTTGTTGTAGATGATAGCGAAGGTGGATTAATTGCCACTCCTCAATTCAATATAATTATTGATCCTGATGTAATAATTTCTACAGAAGACCTGGTAGAGCAAAATAAAATTTCTATTTTCCCAAATCCTGCAAATGATCTAATCAATATTGGTTTTACAAAACCAGTTAATGAGGAAATCATCGTTCGCATTTTTAGCGTACAGGGAAAATTGTTGGCGGAAAAAATGGTAAAAAATTCTCAGGATTTAATTCAAATGGAAACGAGTCGTTTTGCGAATGGAATCTATTTTGTACAAGTTAGAACGGAAGGACAGATGATGACGGAACGCGTGACCATACAGAGATAATATTTTTTAAAATATAAAACATGCGTCATCCCGAATTTCCAAAATAGGAAGTTCGGGATCTTTTTTTTACTAAAAATTAGAAAAAAGAGTTAAACAGTAAATTAAGTAATTTACTTTTTTTCCTAACTTTGAAAAAAACAAACACATATGAAATTACGAATTAGAGGGAACTCCATCCGTTTGCGATTGAGTCAACAGAACGTGAAAGTATTTGAAGAAAATGGACGAGTAGAAGATAGCATTCAGTTTGGAGTAGCTGCTGGAGGTAAACTAATTTATGCTTTAGAAACTGCCGATGTAAAAAAATTAAAATGCGAATTCAAAGATAATACGCTTACCGTTTTTGTTCCAAACGAATTAGCAAAAATCTGGATAGAATCTCAACTTGTTGGCCTAGAACATTTAGACTCAACTACAGAAAATGATCAAGTGCGAATTTTAATAGAAAAAGATTTTAAATGTATGCATGTGCGTATCAATGAAGATGAAAGTGATTCATTCCCGCATCCGAGAACTTGATTCATTCTTAATCGCAATCTGTTTTTTTTGACACTAAATTAATATGTCCTTTGAAAATTACAATAACAGAAATATATGCAAATGTTATGTACCTATAATGAAGGAATTTTAGTCACTTTTCGAAGAGTCTTAGCATAATATATTTTCAAGAAAAGTAAATATTAAAAGCCAGTTAGTTACACAACTAACTGGCTTTTAATATTTTACAACCTAGTTTTCAATATATATCATTTTCCTTTATTCATTTTATCTTCAAAACCATCGTCACAAATACTACGTTTTTTATAAAAAAAAACTAACCTGCAATTTTACCTTTCCGACATACTACAATGAAGATGTCCCTTCACACATGAAGAAAGTATTCTTTCTTATAACACTATTTCAAAAAAGAAGGAGCCATTCCAAAACCGTTTGTTAAAAAAGATAAAAGAGGAAGCTTGATTTGAGAAAAGTCAAGTTTCCTACTTTTGTCAAAAATGGAAGGCCTGTCACACGATTTTTTTACACCTTTCGATTTAAAAGGAAGTCGAAAGGTTTTAATGACAAAAAATTACCTCCTGTATGATTGAAAATTTGAAGAAGGGTATGCTTTTAAAGATAGGCGATACATTAGAAACACTACAACTTCGATTGATGCTTAACAAAGAAACAATCGTCAACGAAGAAAACATTTCGCCTACGCTAAAAGAAGCTATTGACTTTTACAAAAGCGTTACCCAACAAAATCGACAAGCACATCAAGTAATTCAAGAATGTGAAGACACTATTGAAAAATTATTATTACTCAAAAAACATTCATCCGATTTATCCCTCGATACCATGGTCAAACTTTATAATAATTATGAGGCTTTTCCAAAGGCAGACTTTCAAAAAGAGTTATGGAATAATCTCGGAATTCAACAAGCATCACAGTAAAATTAGAATGTGTAATTAACAAATTATTTTCCCTCTACATTTATGTCTCAAAAAAAGAACCAACTCATAATTAAATGAATTGGTTCTTTCCTTTTTATAAAATGTTAAACGTCCAAACTTTTTACTCTATCGAAATTTTCCCCGTTGCATATTTTCCACTAACATCTTCTACTCTAAAGAAATAAATTCCTTTTGGTAAATTCCCTTTTTGAAATGTGAATGTATTGATAGAAATACTTTCCATTCGTTTCACTTCTTGCCCTGTGGCATTAAAAAGTGAAAAGCTAACATCAGTCATTCCATCCGCTAAAACTACGGTTGCTTCGTCATACATCGGATTTGGAAAAACTTGAACGTCTTGTTTAAGATCATCAATATCTTCTAAACTCGTTGATAAATCAAGGCCAGTTGTATCTGAAGTATACATCATTACCATGACCATCATTTCATCATCAGACGTTGGTCCAAACCAGACATTGTTCGGTCCATTATTAACATAACTTGCTGAATGAATAAATCCTGGATTCATTGGTAAAGCAAATAAATTATCGAAATACCTAATTGGAATATGTTGGTAATCGAAAAACGGGGCAACACAGCCTGGTGCTCCATCTAGTGAACAAGATGCATCATAAATCATTTCACCTTTTGTTCCATTTGAATTTCGGAGATACATTTTATAATCAGTTCCCCATTGGTGCGTATGCCCCATAAGTCCCCATACATATCGAGTCCCCACTCCTAGTTCTGTTTTATCAAAATCATATTGATTACCATTATTCGGAATAAAAATATCATCCTTGAGTAACAAATCTGTTTTCATTTCTTGAATTGCTGTCCCCGCTGGCTGAGTGTATACATTAAAGTAAACTTCCGCTTGATAAGTATTTGAAGCATCATAATTGATGTAATGTGAATTTAAATCCAAAACAATATCATTGTCCCAAATGAACGCAGTTCCTTCAGGTAGTTTTAAATCCGTCGCTTCCTGAACCGCAGTAGTCAAACTAATCGCTGAATGATCTGGATCAGTTCGAAATCCAGGATCAATATTATTCGCAGCAAATGCAAATGGAAAATTATAAATGATAAAGTGATGTGACGAAGAAGAAATTTGCATATCAATTCGAGTCACATCCACATCAGCAGGAAGATCTAAAGCATACTTTTGAAATAGCTCCATCTCTGAAAAATTTTGCCCAGCTGGATTTAAATAAAATGGTCCCATCTTAACTTGAAATCCTTCGGATGGATCTGGTGCAGCAGGAGCTCCATTTGGAAAACTTGCCAATCCATTTCCATTATAATATTCATTTACCAAAGTTGGAATTTGGTCAACGTAAGCAACCGGAAGGTTTGCATCATTATTTGTCCCAGGTGCTCCAAGAAGGATCCATTGGCGAATTAACTCTTTTTCGACATTAGTTAACTCAGGTTGATACAATGGCATTTGATCACCTTCCACACTTGAATCAAGTACGACTGAAGGTTCGAGTGTTCCATTTATTTTTCGGAATATATAACTCAAATCTGGGCGACCTTTATAAATATATTGGTATCCCTCAGCAATCGCATGAGTGTTTGTATTTGGTGTTTTCCCAACAATATTATTGTAAACATCGAGTGCCTTCAATGCGACATTGGCACCTGAACCTTCCAAGTCCAAACCACCCTGTTGATCAGCATTACTATGGCAAGACATGCATTTATTTTGGAAAATATTATACACTTCTAAACTCAACTGAGCAGTAGATATTTGAAGTGTAAAAAAGAATAGGGTGAGAAATAAGTAGATTTTTTTCATTTTAAAGTGGTTTTAATAATTTTTAAATAAGCTGTATGTTGAAAAATATGATTGTGAAAATAGTATTTCTGAGTTGAGTTAAAAACAATTATTCAATAACGATATGTAATTTATCTTTGAAATGGGTTAAAACGTAGGTATTCTATTCAGTTAGTGTTTTTCAATAACTTTAAGTTACAACTAAGACGGCAAAAATGAAACTTGCCCCTATCTCCTCTAAAATTAATTTTAATCCATTAATTAAAAAAGGGATTGCAGTCTTTTGTAAAAATCTTAACTTTTGTTAAATAAAAAGGTGAGGGGATTACACCCTTCTCATAAAAAAGGAAAAAATAATTAATTTCGCTATTCAAAAAAAACTCATGAATAACTTCCGAAACATCTGGGATATTAAAAATGCTTCTAAAGAAAAATTAACTCAACACGCCTTCGACTATCTCGTTGGTGGAGCAGATGATTTAAGAACATTTAATCGAAATATCGAAGCATTCCAACATTTTCAAATTCGACCTCGAAGATTAATTGATGTCCGAGAAGTTGATACTTCAATTGAATTGTTTGGAAAAAAATATGCAAGTCCTATTTATTTATCCCCAGTTGGATTCCAAGGATTATTTCATCCTGATGGAGAAATTCCTTCAGTCAAAGCTGCTGCTGCAAAAAGTATTTTATCCGTAGCATCAACCGTAACGAGCAAATCATTTTCTGAAATTTGCGCAGCCGTAGACACTCCACCTTGGTTTCAGTTATACACCACTTCTGATCGAATCATCACCGCTCGCCTACTCGATCAAGCGCAAAAAAATAATTGTAAAACTATTGTTTTAACCATCGATGTGCCTGTGCCTGGCAACCGAGAAAAGCATATAGGAATTCTCACGGGCAACATGCGAACAGAAAATGCACTTGGTAATTTTAAAGATGGAGGAGCTGATTTTGATGCAACATTGACTTGGGATTTTATTTCTTGGTTTCGAAAAAATTATGATATGAATCTTTTACTCAAAGGCATCATGACTGCCGAAGATGCTGCACTTGCTCTTGATCATGAAGTCGATGGAATCATTGTTTCGAATCATGGCGGACGACAATTGGAAAGTGATTTGAGTACTATCGAAGTTCTAGAAGAAGTTTCAAAAACGATCAATGGAGCTATTCCAATTTTAATTGACGGAGGCATTCGTCGGGGAACTGATATTTTTAAAGCATTGGCTTTAGGTGCAACTGCAGTTGGAATAGGACGACCTTATATTTATGGTTTGGCTGCGGAGGGGCAAGTAGGGGTGGAAAAAGTTATCGACATTTTACAAACTGAACTAATGCGAAATATGCAGCTTGCAGGTGCAACTTCCATTTCTAAAATCAATAAAAAACATGTGAGAGAAAAGAGATTTTAAGTAGGACGGATTTCCAAATTCGTTTATTTTTTTTTACATCATTAACAGATTTGGAAATCCGTCCTACGTTTATGGCGGTCAACAGAACTTTAAAAACTGATTAGCCTTTTTATTTAATTACTTTAAGTATTGCTTTTTCTCCATTATTGATTACAGAAACTAAATACATTCCTGATGGAAAACTTCTCATATCATAAGTAAATAGGCGTTCGGAAACAATCGTTCTCGACAGTATCTTTCCCGTAAGACTGTAAACTGTTATTTCATTTTCGCCTTCAGGTAATTCTATATTTAAATTATCAGTTACTGGATTTGGATAATACTTTAAGTCCATGTTTTGCAACTCCTTAATAGAAGTAAACTCTTTACAGGTACCAATTACGTATATATCTTGATTCGCAGCATTATTCTTTTCACCCGCTCCAGGGAAAGAATAGGTATAGTAAAAATAAATCCTGGTTCCTTCTGCAGCGTTAAGGGAAAAAGGCACATTTGGCGTAACAATATATCCTGGCAGATTTCCTGGATCTGTTCCATAATACAAAATACAGGTTGGCGAACCAACACCAGGCTGAGAAGGTATAAAGGTTAAAGTCGGATTATTATCATCAGGTGAAAATAAGTAATCAAAGTCCCCATCCCAAGATGTACCATAACAAGAAGGTGCGGGAATTATATCTACATTTACCACACTTGAAATGGTAGAGTCTCCATTATTATCATAGGCAATAGCCGTCAAAGAATAGTTTCCAATTTCAGGCATCCAATCAATATTAAATGGAGATTGTGTTACAGTAGATAAGAAGTCTCCATTAGCATAAAAATTCACTTTCTGAATACTATCATTCAAATCTGAAGCTAATACTTCAATCGTTATCATTTCTTCTTCGTAGAATTCTGAATTATCAAATGGTGTAAGAATAGCAACTGTTGGAGCAACATTATTTGTGGTACTCGAAATAATATATACTTCATCAATATCAGTATAACTGCCATTATCAACTTCCAACTGCATTAGATATACACCTTCTATTAAGGATGAAATTTCTGGTGAAGCTGCTTGGTTATTTGAAAAGTTCAATACCGAGGGACCGTAAATTTGTGTCCAATTATAGGTTAGATTTCCTCCTCCTGGATCGCTACTTGTTGTTCCATCTAGAGTAGCAGTACTTTGAGGTAAAACAATGATTTGATTATCTCCAGCATTTGCAATTGGTTGATCATAATTTAGCGGTGAATTATACGTAAAGGTAAATGCCCCAATATTTACTTCACCATTATCAAAAAATAATCGCAATACTTGACGCCCACTTTTTAATGGGATATTGCTTACCGTCTTTGTTGCCCAACTCGACCAACTACCTGTATTATTAACAGTTATTCCAGCGCTAACTACGATACCATCTGATTCAATATTAAATGGTCCTCCTCCAGCTGAATTATCACAAGCATATCTAAATTCGAGATCATAATTTCCAGCTTGCTGAACATCGACTGTATATTCTAACCATTCGCCTGAAGATATCCAACCAACTCCATGACCTTCTGATACATCATCAAGTGCATCAACATATTCATCTAACCTAAAGTCTCCTTGATTGGCAACAGTCAAATCAAGATAAGCAATACCATTTCCATTTCCTCCTTCAAAAATATCGTAATCACCTGCATAGAGTGTTCCTGGAATTTCAGTAGGTAATCCGTAATAAGGTACTTGATCACCAACTGTTACAACTACGATATTGGTAATAACATAATTAGTGCCTTCATAAATTCTTGCATAAAAGTTATGTTTTCCAACCGTTAAATTACCGGCTGTAATTACATAAGGCGCTTGGGTTATTTCACCAATAAAATTTTCTCCATCATAGAATTCTACTTTGGTTGCTGTTCCATCATTTACCTCTGCGGTCAAGTCAACACTACCATCTGGATAAGCTCTTGCAAAACTAGAGGTTAGAGAACCATTTAAATTAATATCCAAACTTGTCGCTAAGGTATTTGGTGGGATTTGTAAAACATAGCCATCAGAAAAATTAACAGCAATACTATCTGAACTATAATTTTGCCCTACATAAATGATAGAATCATTTTTATTAAAAGCCGCTGCTAATGGATGATCCGCAGTTAAGGAAGCATCCACATTTCCTAAAACATTCATAGCATGCAACCAATGATAAGTTTGAGCATCAGAAACTCCAAATTTCAAATTTCTATCTGGATATGAATCATATAAATCAATTGCTTTTTGAGGATTAACAAATGCCAAATACTCCCACATCAAATCATGCCATAAATTTACATTTGGTTCATTTATTAAAATGCCGGTGTTTTGTTCTATTTCATTCCATAGTTTATTAACGTAATTTGTATCCTGTCCTAAATACAATGATCCTCCATGAATTGGATATAACTGAATACCGTAAGAAGCTTCAATATCACTTGTCCAAAAAGTACCATTATCATAACTATTTCCCCATACTCGAGAAACTATACTATACTGTTGTGTCGCTTGAAAATTTCGTTCATGTACATCCAACCAATACTCTTCTATCGCTGTCTGCTCCGTCGTGTATAGATAAATTCCCAAATCTCTAATTGAATCATTACCCGTAATGGATCCCCAATGAATTAAGGAAGAATTGAATTGCATACTTTCAGAAGTTGATTCTTGATCATTCCCTTGCGGAAAAGAGGCAAAACCATTTGCCCAACAATGCCCTGCATAAGGACTAAAATTTCTTAAAAATGGAAACAAATCATCTTGACGACTAGGGTTAGATGCATCACGAACCAACAGGTCAATCATTCCTCCCCATTCTGCTACCCAGCCCGGATTAAATTGTTCGACAAAGGAAGCTGCATGAATAAAATAGCCCCAATGAAAATGGTGATCATTGATATTTCCATCTTGCCCATGTCCCGCTGGATAACCCAACATGGCTGACCAAGTATCATTATAGTAAAATAAAAAAGCCACCTCTCCAGCATTGTATCCTAGCCAATTTTCAAGGCGAGTTTGGACAGTTGTTCGTAATTTATTCAAAGCAATAGTATCACCAGTTAATTCTGCAATTCTTGCCGTTTGAATTAAACGATTCATTTCCTGGCCTTCGTTATAAGAATCTGTCCAACTGTTCAATGCATCATTTTCTAATAGTTGAATTTTAGTTTGTAGCTGCGCAGGACTAAATCCATCGCTGTAATAATCTACATATGGTAGGGTTGGTAAAATTCCATGAAAGGTATTTTCAACGGTAAAAGTATTTCCGTTGAGTGTTTTTAATTCGCCTCTAACTGTTTGATAAGATGCTTGATCTGGCGTCGGAGAAGTTCCACTTAAGTTATCCCATTGGTGTGGCAACAATCCCAAAAGCATAGTCGAATCAAGACCTTCTTTAACATCGGTTTCTACTAAAAATTCTGTAGTAACAATTGAAGTGGTTTCATCATAAGACCATTCAACTTTTGTTTCTGATGGAAAAACATAAGCGTATTGTTTGTACTCATTGGCAACCGTAGTGACATCAGTAGCATCCAATGGGATGAATCCTAATGACCAATAATTTTCACCATTCAAATCAGAAGTATAAACATTTCCATTCTGCACCCAACTGCTTCCCGAAGGAGCATAAACTGCAAAATCTGCTTCATACCTTGCGTCCTCAATAATCATCATTTCATCCACAATAGTTACCGTTCCTTGATTAACTTTAATTTCTGCTACATCATCTGCATTTTTTGTAAAATAAAGAAAAGGCATTCCAATCCCCGCAGTTGTAGTAAAATTATGAGTGGAATTACTCCAATCCATTTCTACTGTCCAATCCGTAAAATCGGAAACATTTGCAGCACTAGCATTCAACCCTGAGACGCCAACCACAACTGGTTGAATATCATCAATTACTCCCCAAGGAATATAAGTCACAACCAATCCACTATTAACAGTTTTTAAAGTAAATGGATAATTAAATAAATTATCTGAATGTTCATTTTTCACCTTATGTGACCACCAATCATTTGTCGGAACTGGTTTATTCGCAGCCGCTCCTGACAAAAAAGGTGTCCCCTGAGGAAAAGTATTCCTCCCTGCAGCATCTACGCCAGGAAAAGTAGTAGTATAACTTCCGCTACCTACATTGACAACTTGGCTAAATAAATTTGGAGATATTCCTAATAAAAAAAGAAAGGAAAATAAAAAATGGAGTGATCTGTTGATTTTCATATCAAGGTTTTTAGTTTTTCAATAATGATCTAAACCTAGGTATAAAAATTTCAACCCTCGTTTTTAAAGCTACATCACAGCTACATCAAATAATATTATTGATGTTTTATTGCGAAATAGACACCTTGTAGTCATAAACTCTATCATTAAAATGAAGAAAAAATAGGTGAGGGAAAAGAGATTCTAAGTTAGACGGATATCCTAATCCGTCAATTGTTTCCATAAAAACGGATCTGGAGATTCGTTTTACATTTAAGCAACTGGCACATTAAAGGTCTTTGCATAGCTTTCAATTATTTCTACCAAAGATTTTGAACTTTTATCTTTTCCAAATTCTCCGTCCAAAACATCATATTCCACCTCCGCAGTTAACTTTCGATAATCCACCTCATCAACCAAATCAAAATCTAATTCAAAATCTTTTTCCAAACCAATCAAACGAAGTTTTTCATTTTCCAAATCAATTCGGCTCAAATCTGCCCAATTCCATTTGTCAATAAAATAATCATCGTAAGAAAAAGAGTCATCATCCAAGTAAATAGTCGGATTAGAATTCAATACAATTTGCGCCCAATAATATAACCCTAGCAAAGTAATCACCAAGGTATCTACACTTCTCAAACTCCCATAAGCTTGCACAAATCCCAAACCTAAAATTGCTAAAACAACACCTTGGATCAATAAATTATTTTGATAATCACTCTTTTTACCCAAACTAACTATATTGATATTTCCTTTCAATCGATAAAAAAGTACTCGTTTCAAAACCAAGTATGCGCCTATGGTAAATAAATAAATCTTCAATGAAGTAATATAATAATCAGCAAATGCAACATTAGTTCTCAATGCATCACTCATTAACATGAAAACTCCTAAACCAAGAAATAACCATATAGCATTTGTAAGAATTTTAAACATAATTTGGAACTTTTGAATAACGAAGTCGAAAATTAAACGATTATTTACCAAAAAGAAACTCATTCCTTTCAGTTAACAACTCATTATGATTAATTAACACCCACTTATAGAAAAAACGCTTTTTTCCATTTAAAATATACATGCATCTTTTTTATTTTTAACCATTCGTAAGTTTAATTTATTCTGAAATTCTTAATATGGGACATATACTTAAAAACAAAAATCTGGAAATTCAAATTGACCTTCCTCTTCAAAATTATAATTTTTCACGATTTGATTGGACTGGAAAAATTGTGAAAATAAAATTTAAAAATATGCTTTTATCAAGTGTCGAAAGAACTGATTGCGAAAATGGGCATTTGTTTGGAAAAGGATTTTATAACGAATTTGGAATTGATCATGCCCTAGGATTTGAAGAAACCAAAACAGGTGATTGGTTTCACAAAATAGGCGTTGGCCTTTTAAAAAAAGATGACCAGCCTTATCTGTTTAGTAAAAAATACGAGGTCAAGCCAGCAGATTTTAAAATTGAAACAGTACTGAACAAGATCATAATTATTTGTAAATCGGAAGTGGTCAATGGCTATTCTTATATTTTAAAAAAAGAAATAAAATTACTCGAGAGTGGTTTCACCATCAAATATGACTTGCAGAATACGGGCGAAAAAAATATTATTACAGATGAATACGCCCACAATTTTGCTTCCATTAATAAGGATACAATAGGTAGTAATTATATCTTAAAATTTCCTTTTCAATTAAGGCCACAGCTTTTTGAAGAGACCGTTAACCCTGAACAAAAAGTCGAGATTAAGCAAAATGAAATAAAATTTAACGGCTCTCCTGAAAAAGAATTCTTTTTTAGTAATCTATCAGGCAATGAAAAAGTAGATGCAAATTGGGAATTAATAAACTTAAAAAGCAAAATAGGAATAAGTGAAACAGGAAGTTTTCAAACCAACAAAGTAAATCTTTGGGGATGGAAACATGTGATTAGTCCTGAACTATTTTTTAATATATCTATTAAACCTAGTCAAGTTGTTCAATGGTCTAGAACCTATAATGTGTTTAAACTAAATTGAAAAAAATCTATTGGATATAAAAGCATCAATTACTACTAAAGTCGGAAGAGTTCGGATTATTCATTTTATCCGCTTCTTCATTTTCTTTTAGCTTTTGCTTTAGTTTAAGAATCTCTTTTTCCTTCGCTATAATTTCTTTTTCCTTTTGGAAATTCTTCTTTTTCTCTTCCCATTGGTTATTCCAATTTTTGTCTGCTGCCCTTTTTTGTTTTAAATATTCATTGATAAAAAGATAGATAAAAAACAAAGGTATGGCAAAAATGAGTAGTCTGATCATAACTATTTTTTTTAATCAAAAAAAATGAATTTTTATTTTTTCTAAAATTATATATTATTATTATTTTACATATCTTAGCGGCGCTCTTGCACTATGTCCATAGTCTACTTATTCTAATAATCGGGCTATTCTAAAATCACTATCTTTTTCTTCTCTACAGACGCTTAAAAACAATAAATCTTTTCGACTAAAAACGTAGAGATTAAACTCTTAGAGTTGCAAATAATTATTTGCAACTCTTTTTTTATAATTCAAAAATTTGCCCTTCTTCTGCAACTTGAAATCCTCGCTTTTCCACTTCCTCCCTTGCTTTACTTTCTTTTTGTAAAACAGGATTTGTATGGTTAAAATGTATAAAAAATACTTTTGACTTTTCCTCCTCAGGTATAGTATCAAAAAGAGCCATACTTTCCTCCATAAATGGATGTGGGATTAAACTCATATCTCGCCCAGGAATTTCTCCATTTTGATAAAAAGTGCCATCCAAAAATGCATAATCAACTGACTTGATTTCATCTAAGATGCTATTTTCCCATATTCTCCATTTATTGATATCAGGAATAAAAAGTGCGGTTTTATTTTTTCCAAAAATCTTAAACCCAACTGTCTCTGAAAATTCATCTCGATGTGGAACTTGCATTGGAGTTACTTTTATATTTTTCAAAACAATCATCGAATCATTTCGAAGCGGTTGGATTTTTATATTTTCTAATTTAACTAATTGGCTCCAAGGAGCATTTTGTTCCAACATCTCTTGCATTTTAGGCATAGCAAAAACGGGTACTTTTTTAGCCCCCATCGCCTCCCGCCCCAAATGCATCAAACCTGTATAATGTCCCATGTGGGCATGTGTCAAAAATACGCCAGCCAAGTCATATTGATCTTTTTGCAAAATATTCAACTGATCTTTTATATCTGGTGTGGCATCAAAAAGGAAACATTCATTTGACTTTTGATCAATCACTCCGATGGAAGAAACCATTTTTCGCAAACTTTTATCACTCCAAAGATTCTTGCAACAATCTTTTTGGCAGTTGATTTGGGGAAAACCGGCATCCTGAGCTACACCTAGTATTTGAATATACGTTTCAGGTAAAACGGGTGCTGGTTCGCTTTTCTTTTTTTCTTCAGCGCAACTGAGAAATAGAATTGCAAAAAATAAGAATGATGATATTTTTTTCATAAAAATGTTGTTTTGATTGATCGCAGAATTAACTCATTAAATCTAAAATAAAAAAAGGGTACGACGAAACCGCCGTACCCTTTTCTTTTTATCTTAAAAACTAAATTTAGTCACCTCCTGCAAAAATCGCTACCAAGCGAATAATTTCCATGTACAACCAAACTAGTGTGAATACTAATCCCATTCCGAAATACCATTCCATGTATTCAGGTGCTCTCATCTCTTCTCCTTTGTAGAAATTATCAAAATCCAACAAAAGATTCAATGAAGCGATTCCGATAATCACTAAGCTAATTCCAATCCCGATTGGAGACGCTTCATGTAAAAATGGAATATTGATACCAAACATATACAATGCAAATTCCACTAAATAAACTACCATAATCGCACCTACAGCAACTGTTACGATACTCCTAAATTTTTCTGTAACCTTGATCGTTCCAGTTTTATATAAGGTCAACATCACAAAGAAAATAGACATTGTGATTATGATTGCTTGTGAAATTACACCGCCTTCTGGCCCCATTGGCCCACCATAAACATACGATGCTGTACCAGCTGAAAATCCAGCTGCAATTGAAAACAAAGGTGCCCAAATATGAGATCTTTCTTTATCACGATTAGCGATAAAACTAATAGCAATAATGCCGATAAATCCAGCCCACATAAACATTGGGTTAGCAAACATATAAGCAACAACTGCTGCTGATACCATCACACCACCTAAAATAAAAGATTTATTGACTGCTCCATTTACAGTCATTGGTTCTGAAACCACATCATATCCTGAAATATGACCATCTAATGTCTGGCTTCCTTGTGCACCTCCTTGTGCATTTTGGAAAGTGTTTTTTCCAAACATTGGATTACTTGATTTACTGAACATGCCTCTTCTAGCCATAATATTTTTTTTTTAATTGAACAATATTTTAAATAATTAGCCAAAAATAAGGCTTTTTATTTGATTTTAAAATAATTTTTATCTGCAAAGATTTCTTATTTCTTTGAAATCTACAGTAAAGTCTGAACAATCATTTAGACGGAAAAGTTATAGATAATCACACTTTTACTTCAATTTTTCTACCAACCAGCTCTTAATATCTAAATAATCCAAGATATTATCGTTTAAAATCGGAGGTTCCGCATCCAACAAATCCACCTTTAATTTCTCAAAAAGCTGCGGATAATGGGAATGTGGAGCTTTGCATATTTTTGAAAAAAAATGAAGCAATACTTTTGCAAAAGGTAAAACAGTAGTTTCTCCTCGAAAATCTGCAGGTTTCTTCAAAAACCGACGACAATTTTCTATCGCATATTTCAATACTATAATATTGCCCAACTCGAAATGAATCATCAAATTCAAAATGCGTGCATAACTTTGTAAATCCTTTCGATAATTTTTAAACGGAGTTTGGATAATTTCGTTCACCCATTTTAAGGAGTTCGAATAGTCTTTTTGCATAAAATAAATGTAGGCAAATTGATATCTCAACATCACATGATAGTCAGGGGAGATAATTTTTTCATTTTCCAACAGGTACTTTTCAGCTTGAACAATCACTTCTATTCCTTTTTCAAATTCGTTGATGTCGCGATACATTTCGAGTTCGATATTATACGTTCGGAGCTGAAGTTTAATGGAAAATTTTTGAGCATTTTTTAATTGATAAATTGTTGGAATAGCTCGGATTTTGTCTAACAAAGGTAATACCTGTGCATATTGTTTTTGATAAATAAAATAGCTCACTTTATTATTCATCACTCTCGCGTAGGACGAAGGATCATCTTTAATTCGAGCAGGATTTTTTTCATATAAATCAATCATATAATCCAAACTCGCCAATCCTTTCCTCGGTTCTCCATTCATGACATTGAAAATATAATCGAGATTATAAAAAAGAATTTGACGTTGTAAAGGAGAATCAGTTGATGGTTTATTTTGTAAAAAATCCTCAAGCTTTTTCTTATTAGTTTTAAAAAATCGAAAAACATCAAAAGTCAATTCCCAATTTTCATTTTGTAAAACGATTCCTTGGATGATTTCTTTTTCTTTTAAAATGATGCCTTGAAGTGATTCGATATCTGTTCCCGATTTCGTCAAACGAAACTTCTTCTTCCAATTGATGATTTCTAAAAGCGCAGTTTGGTTTTCAAATTTAGTCGCTAGCTTCTCCGCTTTTTTTAATTCAGAAAAACTAGCATCGTATAACTCTTTGACAAATAGAATTTCAACATTTCGCAGTAATGATTTGATCTCAGCATCGGCAGAAATCGAAGAATGATAGTTGCGCAAACTTTTTAAAAGTAGTTGATACAAATAGTTCTTCGTGACATGAAGTTGTTTTAAAAAACGTTCGCCTTTAAATTTCTTATGAATCTTTTCTTCATCGTAATCTTCTTGTTTTACTAACAATTCAAATAACTTCAAGTAGTTATTATCTACTTTTTGAGAGAAACAAAATATTTTAAAATATCGTTTCTCCGCTTGACTCAATGATTGGATCAAAGAAAATAATTGTTCCTTTTTTGCCACTTGAATTATTATTTTTTACTAAAAAAACTAACCTAATTAACTGATTATCAATACTATAAATAAAAAAATATATTTTTTAAAACCTACAAATAAAATATTTTTCATTTTAAAAACAAAATGTTTTACCTGATATTTGTTTTATCAAAAGAAACAATCGATTCGTTTTACATTATTTAACTGAAAAAAAATTATCAAATGGCAAATGCAATTAACTGGTTTGAAATTCCAGCAACCAATTTTCAAAGAGCAAAAGATTTTTATTCTAAACTTTTCAATGAAGAACTTCATGTTCAAACTATCATGGATAACCAAATGGCTTTTTTACCTGCAGGTCAGGATGGAAAAAGTGTAGGCGGAGCGATTTGCACAGGCGAAGGTTATGAACCGTCAGCAAAAGGTACTATGCCTTATCTCAATGGTGGAGAAGACCTTACTGAGATGCTTGGGCGCATCAACGATGCTGGTGGAAATGTCGTACTTCCAAAGACAAAAATTTCTGATGAAGTCGGTTTTATGGCTATCTTTATGGATACCGAAGGGAATAAAGTTGCTTTACATTCTCCTGGCTAGTTGATTGATTAAACAGGGAATTAGGAAATCAGGGAATCGGTTTATTGATCAAATAATCGTATTTCCCGGTTTCCTAATCAACTGTTTAATCACTTTACTAATTAACAGATTACCTAATCAACTGATTAACAAAAAACTATGGCACATTTCACTAAAGACTTTTTAAGATTCTTCCAAAGCCTTGCGAAAAATAATGAACGTGAATGGTTTCATGCAAATAAAAAAGATTATGAAGCGCATGTCAAAAATCCATTCAAAGATTTTGTTAATTGATTATCGACAAAATGCAGGAGGTTGATCCGACGGTTGTGATTTTGCCGAAGGATGCGATTTTTAGAATCAATCGAGACATTCGTTTTGCAAAAGATAAGACACCTTATAAAACAAATGTCTCTGCAGCAATTTCTGCAGGCGGACGAAAAGATCATTCCAAACCAGGAATTTATTTTGAGATGGGTGCTGAGAAATTCGGCATCTACAGCGGTGTTTATCAGCCTGATAAAAATCAGCTGCAAAGTATTCGAGAAGGGATCGCATCGCAACCGAAAGAATTTGAGCAAGTTTTAAAAGATCGAAAATTTAAAAAATTTTGGGGTGAAATCCATGGAGAAAAAAATAAACGGATTCCAAAAGAATTTAAAGAAGATGTCGAAACACAACCTTTGATTGCGAATAAACAATTTTATGTGATGATGCAATTTGATGCGGATAAAATCCTTGATCCAAAGTTGGATAAAATTGTCATGGATCATTATTTGGCTGCGAAGCCGATGGGTGATTTTTTTTATGAAGCTATTTATCGGTAACCTTTTATTTTTTATAACAATAGAATTACATCATGGCCTACAGCGAAGAAGTTCATCAATATGCTAGCGAACAACTTTCTGAATTTAAAGAATTCACTTGCAAAAAAATGTTTGGAGCCATGTCCTACATGAGAGATGGAAAAGCTTTCGCCTGCTTCGTTGACGACAAGTTTTACTTAAAAGTGGATGAGAGTAATTTAGAAGATTACACTTCTAGAGGAATGGAACAATTTAACCCTCGAAAAACGGCTAAGGGCATGCCTTATTGGACTGTTCCGAAAGAGATTTCAGATGACAAAAAAGAATTAAAAAAATGGGCAACCAGATCATGGAAAATTGCGATAGGAAAATAATTTTTTGATGAAGATTGTAGAGACAAGACATACTTTATCTCTACAATCATTGGGTCTAAAATTTGTTCTTCCACATCATCGACTCCATCGGCTTATTTGTCCGTTTATTATATTTTGCGTTTTCCTTTTTGTTGTAATAATTTTCGATATCACCTTCCACCGAAAAGTAAATCAATTGCCCAATCGGCATCCCCGCATAAACTCGCACCGGCTGTACACACGAAATTTCCAATGTCCAATGATTGCAAAATCCAACGTCTCCTTTCCCTGCTGTAGCATGAATATCAATTCCTAATCGTCCAACACTTGACTTCCCTTCTAGAAACGGAACCGAATTATGTGTCTCCGTATACTCCTCTGTTGCACCTAAATAAAGTGTTCCAGGTTCGAGTACAAAACCACCTTTTGGAATAAGTACTTCTTCAATTTGGTTATGTTTTTTAGCATCCAAAACTCGGTCTTTATACACCGCTAAATACTTACCTAAATGTACATCGTAAGAATTTGTACCTAAACATTTTCTTCGAAATGGTTTGACGACAATCTCGCCTGCTTTGATTGCTTTAAGAATTTTTTTATCTGATAAAATCATGTTTGATATTTGCTATTTTTTTGAAGATGCAAAGGTAATTTTTTATTTGAAAACTATGCACTTGCTTTTTGCTTTTGATGTAATCGGTTTTGGAAAACCGACTTACGCTATTTCCCAAACAATAATACTTCGATCATCACTTCCTGAGATCAGCCAATTATTATATTTCGACCACAACAATGTATTGACTGAATTAATATGTCCTCCGTTTCGGACAGTATCGAGAACCTTGAGTAATTTGAAGTTTTCGGCATCCCAAATTTTTATCGTTTTGTCTCGACTAGCAGTAGCCACAAATTTTCCATTAGGAGAAAAAACAATTTCATTTATGGTAAACCAATGTCCTGGTTCGGAAAAAATTTGCTCGCAGTTTTTTTCCAAATCCCATATTCTCAACAAGGCATCTCGTGCCCCACTCCATAGAAATTTTCCATCAGGCGAATAACTTAATGCGAAGACTGAATTTTCATGAGCAGCTTCAATTATATTTTTTATGGAAAAATTTTCGACTCCAATAAAGTAAATATTCCCATCACTTGAACCTATGGCTAACTCATTTCTTTTTTTAGAAAAAGCCATTTTACGAAGACTTTTTTGAGAAAGTTGAAGACTTTCAATTGCTCGTTGTTCATCCATGTCCCATTTTGTCAAAATACCTTTTCCTCCAATGGTAAACATCTGATGATCAATCAATTGAATATCAAAAACGCCTTTTTTATGAGCTAAAATATCTTTATTTTTAGATACTTCATTTGGATAAATCCAATGTAAACCACCATTCATATTTCCAGCGACAATCCGATCGTTTTTTTCCAAAAGAGAAAAAACACTTGCTCGACCAGAGGTTTGAGTATCTTCTGCTTGAGCAATCAATCTCCCATTCTCAGGATTCGTCAAATCCCATTCTACAATCCAACCGTCACCTGCACCAGACAGAAATAGATGCTCTTCTTTCCCTTGGACTAGAGAAAAAACACCACCTTTATGACCAGTGAGATGAGCTATTTTATTGATACTAATTTTATTCATTCTGTTTGTTTGACCAATACGTAACGATCTGCTAAAGCAGGTCATTTTTTTTTGAAAAAATCTACTTTTCTAGTTCAGCTAAAGCAGACCACTACGTAGAATTTGAATCCACAAAAATAAAATTTTTAAGAACATCCAAATAATAATTATTTTTGCGCAGCTAAAAATATAATATGCCAATTCTCAATCATCAACATATTCAACCTGAAGGAGAACTCGGACTGTGGGATATCACAGAACCGCCTAGTTATTTCCTTCGTAGATTAAAACCAGAAGGAGATGAATTAGTTCAACTCGAAAAACTGACGGGGAAAAGTCGTCGACTCGAATGGATGGCTGTTCGGTGGCTTTTACATAAAATGTCGCGCCGTCGAAAGCGGAGTGTATGTTTAAAAGATGAATTCGGAAAACCGCACTTGGTGGACTCTGATTATGAAATTTCGTTCAGTCATTCCAAGCAATTGGTGGCAGTAATTGCTTCTCCATATTCATGTGGTGTGGATATTCAAAATATTACTCCAAGTGTTGAACGGATTGCTCATAAATTTATGAGTGATAAAGAAATGAAAAGTCTCAAACCCAAAACTAGAATGGAACATTTATCCGTTTATTGGGGAGCAAAAGAAGCATTGTACAAAGCCTATGGTCGAAAAAAATTAGACTTTAAAGAACATATTTTAATCGAACCATTTAATTATAATTTAAAAAAAGGAACTTGTAAAGGTCATGTTATAAAAGGTGACTTTTCGGCAACTTATTCATTATGCTATCAAATAATCGATAATCACATGTTGGTTTACTGCCTTGAAACACAATCATAAACCACTCATTATCAATTAATTAAAAATATTTA
>CAJQQY010000281.1 GCA_905480595.1 uncultured Saprospiraceae bacterium
CTTGGAAAACATCTTGAGCCTCTACCCTATTTTTTCCATATCGTAACGCTAATCGAAACCATCTTTGTCGATGCCTTTCATACAAAGTCCGCTCAGCTAACTTTTTTCCCAAAAGGATATTTTTGATTAGATCGTTGTCGATTTGCATTTATTTTAGTTGCTATATAATACGTATGTAATGATTTGGTGAAAAAGGTTGCCTCAATTTTTAATTTTCCAAAAATAAAAAAAGTCATCTTAAACCATTACGTTTAAGACGACTCTTAGGTTAATCTACTTAGCATTCAAAAATAACTTATTTCTTTCTTCTATTCGCTGCTTTGAATGCTTGCTCCAAATCTGCAATAATATCATCGATGTGTTCAATTCCAACACACAACCTCAACAAGTCTTGTGTAACTCCAGCATTCGCCTGTTCTTTCACCGTCATCTGTCGATGAGTTGTTGAGGCAGGATGACAAGCTAAAGATTTGGCATCACCGATATTTACCAATCGCTTAAATAAACCTAATGCATCGTAAAATTTCTCTGCTTTTTTATAACCACCCTTTATTCCAAATGTTAGTAAGGAAGCTGGTTTTCCATTCGTATATTTTTTTGCCAATTTGTGATATTCGCTACTTTTCAACCCACCATATTGAACCCAAGATACTGACTTGTGATTTTCTAAATACTTGGCAACAGCCAAAGCATTATCACAATGTCTTTCCATTCGAAGCGGCAAAGTTTCCAATCCTTGTAAAATTTGCCAAGCTGCCATTGCACTCAATGCTGACCCAGTATTTCGCAAAGCAACTGTTCGAACTCGACCGATATAAGCCGCTGCTCCGAAAGCCTCCGTGTAAACTACTCCATGATAAGATGGTTCTGGCGTGTTTAACATAGGGAAACGATCTTTGTATTTTACCCAATCAAATTTTCCTGAATCTACAATTACTCCTCCGAGCGTCGTTCCATGACCTCCGATATATTTGGTCAAAGAGTGAACAACTATATCTGCTCCATACTCAATTGGATTTATCAAAGCTGGACTTGCAACGGTATTATCCACAATCAATGGCACTCCTTTCGCATGAGCAACTTTTGCTAGTGCTGCGATATCGGTGATATTTCCAGCAGGGTTCCCGATAGATTCGCAATAAATTGCTTTCGTTTTATCATCAATTAATTTTGCAATATCTTTTGGATTTGAAGTTTCTGCAAATTTCACGGTGATGCCTTGCTTGGGTAACATATGAGCAAAAAGCGTGTAACTTCCTCCATATAATTGTGGCGTCGAAATGATATTATCACCTGCTTCTGCAATATTTAAAATCGAATAATTAATCGCAGCACTTCCTGCACTTACGCACAAAGCGGCAACGCCTCCTTCTAGTGCAGCAATTCTTTTTTCCAAAACATCGACAGTTGGATTCATGATCCGACTATAAATATTTCCAGGAACAGCTAAATTGAAAAGATCGGCACCATGTTGTGCATTGTCAAATTCGTAAGCAACTGTTTGATAAATTGGAACAGCTACTGATTTGGTGGTTGGCTCTGTTTCATAGCCACCGTGAATAGAAATTGTTTCTTTCTTCATGATTTTAAAATAAAGGTTATTTGAAATAAAAAAGTTTTAACGAGTAGGTTCTACTGATATTTTAGTGAAGGAGTTTTCACCGCGACATTTAAATTGATTGGTTAGGAAGGTGCAAATAAAAGCAGTTTTGCAATGGAATGCAAGCTTAGGGACAAAGGGACATATGAAAGAATATTTGATTATATAACGTGAGAGAATATTTATTTTGATGTCAATACATCCTAGCCCTAAAAATTATATTTGTCAGTTAAGTTGAAAATTTTTATTTTTGGAAATTAAAAATGTAATAGTAATAAAAAATGGATTTAAATATCAAACAAATAATATTCTTAGCAACCTCATTGATAATCTTTTCATGTGGTAATCCCTCGAAAATTAATCAATCTTTTGAAGTAGAATATAAAGGCGCATTGAAGAATATAATGCATAAAGGAGACTTATCGGCTAAAGTAAAACTATCAGAATACGAGAATATCGAAAACCTATATGCTCTGGGTGCTATTGAAAATTTAAAAGGAGAAATTCAAATATTTAATAGTAAGCCGACTAATTCATATGTTGAAAATGGAATAATAAAATTTGATAGTAGCTATTCAAAAAAAGCAACTCTTTTGGTGAAGTCAGTCGTAAAAGAATGGAGTTCATTTCAAATACCTAATAAGATAAACACTAAAAAAGAGTTAGAAAACTACTTAGAAAAAATTGCTTCAGAAAATAATATTGATATAAATCAGCCATTTCCTTTTTTAATTGAAGGTATAGCAAAAGAATTAAGTTGGCATGTAATCAATTGGAAAGATGGAGATTTAGAACATTCACACGAAAAGCATATAGCTTCAGGATTAAATGAGACTACTGAAAATATAGAGGTAAAATTGTTAGGATTTTATTCTAATTCACATCATGCTATTTTCACTCATCATACTACAAATATGCATATTCATATAAAATCGGCTAATGAAAAAATTGCAGGACATGTTGATGAATTACAACTAGGTCAGAACATGACTTTAAAACTTCCTAAAAATGAAAAAAATTCTGCAACTCGAAATTAAGTAATCAGCAATGATTAAACAG
>CAJQQY010000282.1 GCA_905480595.1 uncultured Saprospiraceae bacterium
AGGAAAAATTTTCTCTGTTACATTTTTCAAAGAACCCAAATTTAAATTGAATTCATAACCATCTGCTGTGTTAGTTCCATTATTAAAATAATCCCATTCATGATTGTACCAACTCTCCGTGGTAGGCATTTCTTTATTGACTCCAAAAACAGGGAAGGCAAATAAATAGCTTTGCAAAAATGCTCCCATGTGGTGAAAATCATCGAAAAAGAAATCTGCAATCGGAGCCTGTGGAGAGGATGCTTTTAAAGCTGGGTGTGCTTCAGGAAGGGCAGCAGCGGTATAAAAACCAGGATAAGAAATACCCCATTGGCCAACTCGACCATTATGATTTTTTAAATTTTTAATTAACCAATCTACGGTATCATAAGTATCAGAACTCTCGTCGATGTCTTTTTTATTTTTTACATTATTTCCCTTTATGTGTGGACGCATATTATCAAATCGCCCTTCTGACATCCAACGGCCACGCACATCTTGATAGACAAAAATATATTTGTCTCGCATCATAAAACTATTTGGCCCGAGTCGTTGTTTGTACTTACCTTCTTCGTAAGGTCTCACGCTATAGCAAGTTCGTTGTAACATGATAGGGTAGACCTGACTTTTATCTTTAGGAGAGTAAACGACAGTATATAATTTCACTCCATCCCTCATAGGAATTTCATAAACCGTTTTGTCATAATTTTCCACAATAAAGGTTGAATCAGCCATCTCTTGTGAAAAAAGATTAGCTGAAAAAAGAAAAGTAATTAATAATAAAATGTATCGCATAAATTTATTTTTTTTAATGAGGGCTAAAATTAATCAAAAATACTTTGGTTTTAAGTCATCAACATCAAACTGTCGGAAAAATGTGCTTAAAAACTAGATTAAGATTTTGTTTTTTATTAGCTAAAGGTAGATGGTGAAATCCATGTGTACTTGTTCATTTAATTTTTTACTACTTTTATTATCAAAGAAAAAAAGTAGGGGAGTGAAGATTTACGAAATGAGAAAGAGTTAGTTAAGCTAAATCTTGTTGAAATATTTTTTCCATTAAATCGAATAATTCAGGATAATTTTTTTCAAAATGATCAGGTTGATTAAAAAAGTACTCAGCAACAACACTTAGAAATTCAGCTTCATTAGTTGCTCCATAAGGATTGATTTTTGAATTACGATTTTTAATATCTCTAATTTCTTCATGCATTTCATGTAACCATGGTAAGACATATTGCTGTTGCATTAAAACTTCTGGCAATCCATCAATAGCTCCATCAGCCATATCTAGCAGGTGTACAAATTCGTGAATTCCAACATTCGATTTCCCCATGGGAATTCTAAAACCTTGATGCAAGGCAGTTTTGGATAAAATCATCATTCTATTCATTGCGCCACTTCCCACCATTCCTAATATATTCCGTCCTTTACCTTTGGTTTTATAGCTTTGGTCAAAAGAACCTTGGTATAATAGGACTTCATTGATATTTCGATACCTCCACCCTGGAAATCCAAAGAGCGGAATCACCGCACTTGAAGCGACCAATAGCCGATCAGTATCGTCAATTTCAATCTCAATACCCGTAATATCTACATCATTGAAAAATTGCAAAATAGCATCTTCAAATCTGGTTTTTTCTAAATCAGATAATTTGACATAAAAGGCGACTCTTTTTGATAAAATTTTCTTCCAGTTTTCATCGAAGGTTTGAAATTTCTTTTTTGGGAAAAAAATCCATTTAATTAGTACGCCAAAAAAAATCATCAAACCTAGAAAAATGATAATGTTTTCATCCATCTCTACGTTTTTTATAACAATGTAATTACATGATTTGAAATATTGAAACATTTCTTGAAAAATCCGTTAAAATAATTGGAAAATAATCTTCAAAAATTAACCATTCACAGTTAATCATTAACCGATACTAAAATGACTTTGATTCTCGAACGAACTGTTCAAAATAAAGCTCAAGATTATTTGGAAAAGAAATACCGCCGAAAAGCAAAAGGTAATCGTATTTTTTCTAAAACAGAAATGCCTACCAAGAAAAAATATGGAAGCAAAAGAGCAGATGGGTTTTTAGCTTTCCAACATTATATTTGGGGGAATTATGTCGTGAGTATTGAAGCTAAATCAAAGAAAACTTTACCTGCGATCAAACCTTATCGGGATGAATATATCATGGTGAAAAATTGCTTAGCCTTTGGTTTCTATTGCTGCTTAGGTTCGGGCGCTTTTTTTGCCTTATTCAAAATGGAAGACAATCTATTTCGCTTTTTGATTCCGATTTATACGTTGATTATCAGCGCTTTGATGTATTCATTATTTACTTGGCGAAGTTATCGACATCAAACGATGGATGTTATCGATCAACTAAAACAATATCCTGCCAATGAGAAATGGCTCGCTTTTTCAAAAGATAGTTTCGAATCATTAAATGCTAAGAAGAAAAAAGATTTAAAAAAAATCTGCAAGGCAAGGGGAATTGGATTAATGCTCTATGGACGAAAAATATCAATACTCAATAAACCCAAGTTTCGCTGGAATCTAGGCAAGGATTTTATCAAATATTATAGCAGAGAAAAAGATGTAAGAGCATTGTTGAGTAATAAAAAATAACTCTATTTTATCTCTTCAATTTCTGTTAGAACAAACGGAGTTGCAGCTCTTCTTTCATTTGGAAAAATTTCTTTTTCAATACCACTAAATTTTACTTTCTTACCATCTATTTTCCATTTCGCATCCATGTTGCATGGACTATATCTTTCGCTTTCTCCAACCGATATTGCAAAAAAAACTTGCATAATTTCTTTAACTATACCTTTCCTCATTTGATGAGTTTTAATATTTTTTCTATCCGGGAGACAATCTTCTACCGAATCAGGA
>CAJQQY010000283.1 GCA_905480595.1 uncultured Saprospiraceae bacterium
CTTTGGCAATGATCGGAAGTAAAGCTGCTGGAGAAAAGATGGGAATGAAACCACGAGCAAAAATTCTTTCAGTTGCCGTTGCAGGAGCTGACCCAACGATCATGTTGACCGCACCAGCACCGGCGAGTAGAAAAGCATTAGCAAAAATAGGAATGGATAAAAATGATATTGATTTGTTTGAAGTGAATTAAGCGTTCGCAGCAGTTCCTATGAGATTTATGCAAGACATGGGAGTTCCATTTGACAAAGTAAATGTAAACGGTGGAGCAATCGCATTAGGTCATCCTCTAGGTGCAACAGGTTGCATGTTGTTAGGAACAGTTATCGATGAATTAGAAAGACAAAATAAGTCAACAGGTCTAGTTACACTTTGTATCGGAGGTGGAATGGGAATCGCTACGATTATCGAACGAGTGTAACGCTTGCGTTAATACATTTACAAAAAATAAAATTGAAATAAAAAATGCAAAATATAAAAAATGACTTATTCGAATTCACAGTAGATACTGACGGTGTCGCAACATTCGTAATTAATCAAGTCAACAATCCAACAAATCTTTTTAGCACAGCTTTCATCAATGAATATTTAAACGTTGCTCACCAAGCAATCGCAGACGAAAGCATAAAAGGTGTCATCCTAACCTCAGGTCGAAGCATGTTTATGCCTGGAGCAGATTTGCGAGAATTAAAAAATATGGGAGGTAACCCAGAAGAGCAATTTGAGGGGATATTAAAAATGCACCAGTCATTTCGAAAAATCGAAACTGGTGGAAAACCTTTCGTTGCAGCCATCAATGGAACCGCAATGGGAGGTGGTTTTGAACTTTGTTTGACTTGCCATCACCGAATAGTTTTAAATAGTCCTAAGATAAAAATCGGTTTTCCAGAAATAAATGTTGGACTCCTCCCAGGTGGAGGAGGTGTTGCAAAAACTCCTTACTTAACAGGAATCCAAACTGGATTAACTTACCTACTTCAAGCAGTTCAAGCACGACCAGGCAAAGCTTTAAAAGATGGATTAATTGATGCCTTAGCAGATTCTCCAGAAGAATTATTAGCTGCCGCCAAACAATGGATTTTAGAAAATCCAAATCCAGTTCAACCTTGGGACAATAAAAAACACAGAATTCCAGGCGGCGGATTAATGAGTCCAATGGGTGCTCAAACAATGATGGGTGCCATCGGAAATGTTAGAAAAATGACGCATGGAAATTATCCATCAGCACAATATATTTTAAGTATCGTTCACGATGGTTTGCAAGTAAGTTTTGATCGAGCGTTAGAAATCGAAGCAAGATATTTTACCAAAGCAGTTGGAAGTAAGGAAGCGAAAAATATGATTCGTACGGGGTTCATGGGAATGCAAGCTGCCAAAAAAGGAAAGGCTCGTCCTAAAACTGAACCAAAATATGAAGTGAAAAAACTAGGAATATTGGGAGCAGGAATGATGGGGGCAGGTATCGCTTATGTTTCTGCCAAAGCAGGAATGGAAGTAGTATTAAAAGATATTTCAGTTGAAGGAGCAGAAAGAGGAAAAGCATATTCTAAAAAAATATTGGACAAAGCAATTTCTCGAAAACGTTCCACTCCTGAAAAAGCAGAAGCACTTTTATCGCGAATTCATCCGACCGATTCTTCAGCAGATATGGAAGGTTGTGATTTGGTCATCGAAGCAGTTTTCGAAGATCCAAATTTGAAAGATAAAGTGACAAAAGAAACAGAAGCAGTTTTAGCAACGGATAAAGTTTATGCATCGAATACTTCTACTATTCCAATTACATTGTTAGCGAAGTCTTCAGCACGACCCGAAAACTTTATTGGAATTCATTTCTTTTCACCAGTTGATAAAATGCCTTTGGTAGAAATTATTGTTGGAGAAAAAACGGAGGACAAAGCGATTGCAGCAGCAGTTGATTATACTGTTGCGATTGGAAAAGTGCCGATCGTAGTGAATGATTCAAGAGGTTTTTACACATCGCGTTGCTTCGGTACATTTGTAAGTGAAGGAATGTTTTTATTGGAAGAAGGAGTTCCTGCGGCGATGATTGAAAATATTGCCAAACAAAAAGGAATGCCTGTTGGACCATTGGCAGTTCATGATGAAGTGACCTTGACTTTGAGTATGCATGTTTACGAAAGTGATCCTACACCTAATAAATTACCATCTCAAGAAAGAGGTTATCAGATTACCAAAAAAATGGTAAAGGAGCATGGCAGAACAAGTAAGAAAGATGGTAAAGGATTTTACGATTATCCGCAAGGAGAAAAGAAAAGACTTTGGAAAGAGTTGGGAACAATTTTTAATTCCAATGTTGATACCTTAGATAAAGAAACGATTGCCAAAAGAATCATGCATCGACAAGCAATTGAAGCTTACCGATGTTTGGAAGAAGGTGTTTTGCGAAGCGTAGTTGATGGAGATTTAGGATCTGTTTTAGGTTGGGGATTCCCAATTTATACGGGAGGTGCTTTGTCCTACATTGACTTTGTTGGTGGGAAAAAGTTTGTCGCTGAGTGTGATGATTTTGCTAATAAATATGGAGCTAGATTTTCAGTACCGGATAGTTTACGAGCATTGGTAGAAGCTGGAAGTTCTATTCATGATTATGGAAAAGCAACAACATCAGTTTAATAAATTGAAGTTGTACACTTAATAATAGACCGCTGGACTGATAGATCTTTTTACAAGAAAATGTAAATCAAAGATTAGGCTATCAGTTCAGCGGTTTTTAAATTTTAGATTATGGGACCATTAAAAGGAATTAAAATAATCGAAATAGCAGGACTCGGGCCAGCACCTTTCGCTGGTATGATGTTAGCTGATATGGGAGCAGATTTAATTTTAGTAGAGCGAAAAGCTGACCCCAATAAATTTCGAATTCCTGATTGTAATCGAAGAGGCAAACGTTCTATTGCTTTAAATTTAAAAGAGCAAAAAGACATTGAACAACTTTTAAAGTTAGTCGAAAAAGCAGATGTTTTATTTGAAGGTTTTCGACCAGGAGTGATGGAACGATTAGGTTTGAGTCCTGAAGTTTTACAAAAAAGAAATCCCAAAATCATAATTGGTCGAATGACAGGTTGGGGGCAATATGGTCCATTGTCATCTGCAGCAGGGCATGATATAAATTACATTTCTCTAACGGGTGCTTTACGTGCCATTGGAAGAAAAGGACAGGTTCCTGTTGCTCCTTTAAATTTAGTTGGCGATTATGGTGGTGGTGGAATGTTTTTGGTCACAGGTATTTTGGCAGCGCTACTTGAAACTCAAAAATCTGGAAAAGGACAAGTGATTGATGTGGCGATGACTGATGGTACAGCAGTATTGATGTCCGTTTTTAATTCACTAAATGGAATGGGAATGTGGAATCCTCAGCATGGTTCAAATATGTTGGATTCTGGTTCACATTATTATGATGTGTATGAAACGAGTGATGGGAAATACATTTCTATCGGTTCTTTGGAACCACAATTTTATGCGTTGCTTTTGGAAAAATTAGGACTTGATGCTGATGAATTTAAAGGGCAAAATAATCCTTCCAAATGGCCTGATTACAAAGAAAAATTTATCGAAACCTTTAAAACAAAAACTAGAGAAGAGTGGTGTGAAATAATGGAAGGAACGGATATTTGTTTTGCACCGGTTTTGGATTATTTGGAAGCACAAAAACATCCTCATAATGTTGCACGAGAAACTTACCAAGAGCTGGATGGGATAGTTCAACCTTCACCAGCGCCAAGATTTAGTAGAACTGAATCAGAAATTCAATTTGGATCGAGAGCAGCAGGGGAGGACACGGAGGCAATTCTAAAAGATTGGGGTGTCAACTAAATTAGGTATCGGATACCTTCAAGGTATCCGATACCTAAAAACTTGCATTTTTTATTAACTTCAAATTTTTATTCAAATCATTTCTAAGTAATTTTAATTCATAATATGAAAAATGTAAAACCTGCTTCTACCATCATGCTCGCAAGAGATTATGAAGGGCAATTAGAAGTTTTATTATTAAAAAGAAATAAGGCCCTAAAATTTGCTGCTGGATTTTGGGTTTTCCCTGGAGGAAAAATTGAAGCAGAAGAAATCGAGCAAGGTAAAGATGATTTGGAAGCTGCAAAGATTGCTGCTGTTCGCGAAACAAAAGAAGAGTCCAATTTAAATATTGAAATTGACGACCTGACCTTCTTTAGTCATTGGACGACTCCTGCAATTGAACCTCGTCGCTATGCCACTTGGTTTTTCTTTGGTGAAGTTCATCATGACTTATCGGAAGTAACCATAGACGATAGTGAAATCAAAGAACATGTTTGGCTTCATCCACAAGTTGCTTTGGACAAATTACAACAAGGGAAATTAGGAATGATGCCTCCTACCATTGTTAGTTTACAATTGATCAGAAAATGTCTAACGGTTGCCGAGGCAAAAGAAAAATTGAAAGAAGAAGAACCGATTTTCACCCTTCCAGTTTTGCAATTGAATAAAGGGAAGATGGTTTGTATGTATGAAGGTGATGCTGGCTATGAATCTGCTGATCCTGAAAAGGAAGGAGCAAGACATCGGATGATTTTGGATATACAAAAAGGAAAATTTGATTTTGAATTTAGTGATAACGAAGAACTGAAACCGGTAAATCGCGGAATGCATTTATAATCAAAATCAAAAATTAAAATGCTAGTCGAACCTATTCGCATAGAAATTTCTTTAGGACTTATGTTCCAAACCGTTAACTGTTATCTCGTTCCTGGAGATCATTTGACGCTCATTGACTGTGGATTATATTCGGAAGAAAATTGGGAGCACCTAAAAGAAAGAATCAATGCTCATGGTTATCAATTAAGTGATATTGAGCAAATCATCATCACTCATGAACATCGAGATCATACTGGTTTACTACCTGAAGTTATGGCTCAATCGAAGGCCATCGTACGAGCTCCGAAAGCGATCGAAGGATGGTTTGCTCACCCAGAAAAAATGAAGAACAAGCAAGCAGAGTTTAATGCTAAATTATTTAGTTCGCTTGGATTCCCACCTAAAATATTAGAACAGGTTTCCTGGTATTTTAAAAATGAAATTATGGGAAGACAGATTGAGGAAATGGATCGATTTCATTTTTATGAAGAAGGTGATGTGCTTCGAATAGGAGAGGAGGACTGGGAAGTTTTAAATACCCCAGGGCATTGCCCGAATCAATTTGTTTTTTTACAAAAAGAACAAAAAAAGATTTTTGGAAGTGATATGTTATTACCGATTACACCAATGCCTATTGTAGTGGAAGATCCAAAGAAACCTGGAATACCTACTCGTTCTTTATATGATTTATTACAGTCATTTAGTCGTTTGCTGAAATTTGATATTAAAACTATTTATCCTGGTCATGGACCTGTTTTTGTGGATGCAAATGCTATGATTGAGAAACAGCTAGCTCGAATTGAAATGCGGAAAGAGGAATGTTTTGAAGCAATAAAAATTGGATGTTCTACTCCTTTTCAAATCAATCGAAAAATGTATCCGTATCAAAATATGCCACCCGACTTTAGCGGAATGTTTATGATTTTGGGATATATTGATTTGTTGATAGAGGAGGGGAGAGTTCAGAAAGAATTTAATCTGGAAGGAAATGTAACATTACATTTACGTAGTTGAATTTTTCCGTTTTTTTGTTTTTCTTTTACTGTTTTGATCCTTTTTTTATTCCATATCTACAAAAAGATCAAAACTTAAATCAATTTTATCTTCTACTTGAATCAAGCCTAACATAGCAGTAGGAGCTTCGATATCAAAATCACAAAGATCGAGGGAAGTGCCTCCAGTAATTCTAAAACTTTGAGTATCAAGTTGCTTCACCAGAAGAGGTATACTCACCGATTGAGTTTCACAAGTAATCGTAATATCTGTGTTAGCTTCAAATTCCACCCATTTAT
>CAJQQY010000284.1 GCA_905480595.1 uncultured Saprospiraceae bacterium
AAATAAATAAAAATAATTCACAAATTTAGTAAAATATTTTATTCGCTACTTTGTAACTCCTTGATTTTCAATAACATTTTATATTTTTTTTAATATATTATGCTTGAAAATATGTTACAATTGTTTATTTTTGTACTAGAATCCAATTATTTAAAAACTATATATTGTAATTAATTTAATTTATGCACCTAAAAACTTAAACTTGTTCAATTTTAAAATTGAAATTGGACTCAATCTAAAAGAGCAATGAACATATCTTTACAACTTAAATTTATTTTAATTTTAGCCTTCTTAGGTTCAGCGATTGTGGCGGTCGCACAGCCTAGTAGCTATAAACACCAAAAAATTCCATTAAATCAGGAGTATGTCATAACTGACGTTCCTAATGGAATCCCAAGCATTCCTACCTTTGGACATCCAGACCATGGTTCTCTGTGGATAGAAGTAGTAGGAGGAGAAGAACAAATACATTATGTACCTGATTCAAACTATATAGGGTTAGATACATTTTATTTTCAGGTCTTCAACCCTCCATTGACAAATACTTTCGTTGGATATGAAATGGAAATAGCGGAATCTCTAGTTATAATAAAACGAGATTTTGTAAGTACTTACGTAAATTCAAATGCAACTATATTCCCTTTAGACAATGATAGTACAACTACTGGTAGTTTAAACTTACTAGAGGTATCACCAATTTATAATCATGGTACTGTTAATATTGCAGGAAATGAATTTGAATTTGAACCTAATAATGGGTTTAAGGGAATAACTCATATGAGTTATATCGCTTGTAATGATTTTGCAATTTGTGAAAAAGGAATAATAAGTGTTTTAGTTCATGATTATGGATTACCTTCTTCTGAAACAGTTGATATTTTAACTGCCAAAGAGGAATCGATACCAGTTTTATTACCATACCCTAATTATACGATCAGCCAATCTCCTAATAATGGAACATTAGAGTTATTAGAAGATTTCTCTTATTTATATACTCCAAATGCTGGTTTTAGTGGTCAAGATGATTTTGAGTTTAGTTTAACTAATACAAATGGGACAAGTACTTATTCTGTAAATGCAGAAGTAATGAATTTACCTGTTAAAAATAATTTTGCAAATGATGATTATCGATATATAGCTATCAATAATGGAGATGAATCAGATGTTTTAGATAATGATAATGGTAATCTTTTAGCATGGACACTTACTATTACTTCTGCTCCAAGTCATGGATATGCATGGGTAACAGGAAATGGTAATATAAAATATGTGTCCCAATCTGGATTTGAAGGAGTTGATACTTATACATATAAAGTAGCTAATTCTCTTGGAGTATATGAATTTGCAACGGTATATCTTACTGTTTCTAATTTTAATCCAAGTTCTAGTTCATTCGATTTAGATACTTATGATGATACTCCTATTTATTTTGAGTATACACCTCCTTTTAGTTCGTTAACGGAAATAAGCTTTAATATTATTAATGCACCATTGTATGGTACATTGGTTGTGGATTCAAATACTGTTCATTACACTCCTGTAGTTGGGTTCCTAGGAACCGAATCTTTTGAATTAGAATATTGTGTTAATTCAAATTGTTTTCCATTTGATATTAATGCTAATATTTCATCTAACCCAACAGGTGTTCCGGGATGTTTTGGAACAGAAGATTGTGTTTGGGCAGGAGATACTAATAAAGATGGAATAGTAGATGGAAAAGATATTCTCTATCTATGTGCGATTGGAGAAGTAGGAATTCCCCGATCAAGTCCAACATCAGATTGGATTGGACAATTTGGATCAAATTGGAATAATAATGTTGCTGGAATTTCAAAGAATATTAAGCATATTGATACTAATGGAGATAGTTTAATTACTTCTGCTGATGCTAATTTTATTGATATTAATTATGGAAAAAGGAATAAGATTACTCCTCAAATAATTCCTACTCAACAAAATCAATTAATCTTCAATACGATTAATAATGGTCCTCCTGAACCAGGAGATACCATTCAAATTGAAATATTGATGGGAACATCTGCTAATCCAGCAATTGATTTTAGTGGAATTACCTTCCAAATGGCATATAATCCTATAATTTTTGATACAGCTTTCGTTGTTTTTGATGAACACGGATGGTTAGGGTATGATGCTCCTGTAATGCAATACAGTAAAATTCCTAATGAAGGAAATCTTGATGCTGCATTTACTAGAAGTGATGAAACTTCAAAAAGTGGATTTGGTAAAATAGGAACAGTTTCAATTGTGATAGATGATTTAAATGGGATTAGAAGTGATGAATCTACATTGATCAGTTTTACCCAAACGAATGCCTTAACTGGAGATGGTCACCTAACCAAACTTAACGAAGCAGAAGTACTAATACAAATAGACGAATCAGATTTCGATCCTAACTTAAGAAAGAACCCATTAAATTTATTTCCTAATCCTACCATAGATGGAATAGTAAATCTTCAAACAGATTACTATAATCCAATTCAGGAGGCTAGAGTAATTAACCTAATGGGACAAGTTTTACAAACTCGTATTGGAGACAATACTAATGAATTAACCTTAGACGTTTCTAAATTAGAG
>CAJQQY010000285.1 GCA_905480595.1 uncultured Saprospiraceae bacterium
ACAAACTTAGGAACATCCAATTCTGGAGTTCCTAGTCCACCATGTGGAAATTATATTTCTAATGATTATTGGTTTTCGACTACCGTTCCAGCTACTGGATTTTTAAGTGTAGTTCTCCTTCCTGGGACAATGACAAACCCTGCTTTGGCGATTTATTCCGGTACTTGTTCCAATTTAAATTTAATGGCTTGTTCTTCGGAAGATTTGTGTGGAGATGCTTCGGCAGCACTATATGAAGGTAGTGGATTGACTCCTGGAACAACTATTTATATTCGAGTTTGGGCAGTTGGTGGAGCACCTAATGGAGATTTTGAGATCCGAGTTTCAGATTCTAATCCTCCTGGTGCAGTTCCACTTGGCTTAGATATTTTAGTAGGAACAGCTTCCAATAATGGTGATTGTGTTCAATTGACTACAGCTACTAATACTCAATTAGGATGTGCCTGGGACTCAGAACAACATGATATGACTCAAACTTTTGAGAAAGTGTTTGTTTTAAACTTTGGAACAAATAATGGTGGTGCTGATGGAATTACGGTTGGTTTTCAAAATTCTTCAAGTACAGCCTGTGGAGGTGGAGGTGGAGGAATTGGAGCACAAGGTATTTTAAATTCCTTCCTTGTAGAATTTGATACATGGGATAATGGTGCTGCAGTCAATGATATTCCCGATGATCACGCTGCAATTGTTGTAAATGGAACTGTGAATTCAGGAACTCCTCCGATTAATGGACCAATATCCCTTAATGGAGGTAATATTGAAGATGGACAAGATCATATCGTTAGAATTAAGTGGAATGGGGGAACTTTTGCCTACGAAGTTTATTTTGATGAGGTATTAATTATGAATGGAACTTATGACATTGTGACTAATTGTTTGGGGGGAAATCCTTTAGCATATTGGGGTACAACTGCTTCTACAGGAGGTGCGAATAATAATCAATCCATTTGTCCATATACTCCTGATCCATATTATGGAGGGATGGAACAATTTGTTGATGTGACCATTTGTGAAGGAGAATCTTATTTTGCCGGAGGCGCAAACCAAACCACTTCGGGAGTTTATTCTGATAGTACCCCCATGTCGAATGGTTGCCAAAGTGTTACGACGACGAATCTGACTGTAATTCCAAGTGGAACTTCAACTGTAAATGAAACAGTTTGTATCGGTGATTGTGTGACTATTGGTACAGATACTTATTGTAATGAAGGAACCTTTATGACGACTCTACCCAATGCTAACTATTTAGGATGTGATAGTATTGTTACCTTAAACTTAACCGTTTTGAGTCCTCTATCAATTATTATTCAAAATCCACAACCTATAATTGATTGTACTAATTCTACTGTATTTTTAGATGGTACCTTTTCTTCAAATTCGGGGAACACCTCTTATCTATGGACTGGCCCATGCGTTTTGAATGGAGAATTTACTCCCGTAGCAGAGGTTGCTTGTGCTGGAATATATACATTAATTGTAACTCAAATTGTAGGTAATATAGTTTGTACTAACTCCAGTACTATTGAAGTTTTTGATAATGCAATTATACCAACTGCTAATGCTGGACCTGATCAAGTTTTGGATTGTTCAACAGGTTGTACTTTTTTAGATGGAACAATGTCTACTAGTGGAATCAATATAATTTATTCTTGGACTGGACCAAATGGTTTTTCTAGTTCATTACAAAATCCTGAAGTTTGTGAACCAGGAAATTACACTTTAGCTGTTTACAATTCTATTAACAATTGTATCGCTGGCGATGTAGTTACTGTAACAGGAAGTTCCGCTCCAGTCGCAGATGCAGGAATGGATGGAATGATTGATTGTTCAAATCCAAGTGCAACATTGGATGGAAGTAATTCAGATATGGGAGCAAATATTACTTTAGTTTGGCTGGATGCAAACGGCATTCAAGTAGGAACTGGATCAACACTAACTACTGGAGCAACTGGAACTTATACTTTGGTGGTTACCAATACTACTAATGGTTGTTCATTACTGATGAGGCAATCATTTCTGGAAATACTAATGCGCCAAATGCTGATGCAGGTGCTGATGTGACTATAGATTGTGGTAACTCTACCGCAACTTTGGATGGAAGTAATTCTGACACAGGAACTGGTTTTACCCTAATTTGGCAAGACGCAAGTGGTATGCAAGTGGGAACAGGAACTACCTTAACTACTGCAACTACAGGAACTTATACTTTAGTGGTTACCAATACTGCCAATGGTTGTTCATCTACTGATGACGCAATTATTTCTGGAAACTCTAATCTTCCTTTTGCCGACGCAGGTGCAGATTTTACGATTGATTGTAATAATACGTCAGCTAATTTGGATGGAAGTAATTCTGATTCTGGAACTGGGTTTACATTAATTTGGCAAAACGCAAGTGGAATACCAGTAGGTTCAGGCCCAAATTTCAATACTTCAATTGCTGGAACATATACTCTAGTCGTGACTAATACGATCAATGGTTGCTCTTCAACTGATGATGCAATTGTTTCAGAAAATAATACTCCACCAAATGCTGATGCAGGAGCAGATTTCATCATAGATTGTAATAATATTTCAGCTAATTTAGATGGAAGTAATTCAGATATGGGAACTGGTTTTACTTTAGTTTGGCAAAATTCAAGTGGCTTACAAGTTGGAACTGGACCAAATCTAAATACTTCAGATATTGGAACTTATACTTTAATTGTGACAAATACCACAACAGGTTGCTCTTCAACTGACGATGCAATTGTTTCAGAAAATAACACTCCACCAAATGCTGATGCTGGGGCAGATTTCATCATAGATTGTAGCAATACTTCTGCAACATTAGATGGAAGTGCTTCAGATATGGGAACTGGTTTTACTTTAGTTTGGCAAGACGCTAGTGGAATGCAAGTAGGAACTGGCTCGACCTTAAATACTCCAAATACAGGAACATATACTTTAGTCGTAACTAATACTGCAACTGGTTGTTCTTCAACTGATGATGCAATCGTTTCAGGAACAAGTAATTTACCAACTGCCGATGCAGGTGCTATGGCGACCTTAACTTGTGATATTTTAGAAGTTACCTTGAATGGAAGTAATTCTAGCTCAGGTGCTAACTTTTCTTACGAATGGCAAAATTCTTTAGGAGATAGTTTGGGAAATGATGTTTTATTAAATGTCTTTAATCCTGATACTTATACCTTAATTGTAACTGATAATTCAAATGGTTGTACACAAACTTCATCCGTAACTATTGATCAAGACATTACTCCTCCAATTGCAGATGCTGGAACTGGGGGTATTCTCTCCTGTACAGCTTCTTCGATTACTTTGGATGGAAGTAATTCTAGTCAAGGCGGATTTAATTACAATTGGTTTAACTCAAATAATACTAACATCGGTTCTGGTAGCATGATTAGTGTTTCATCCTCCGACACTTTTACGCTCGTCGTAACAAGTACAACAAATGGTTGTACTGCAAGTGATGATGTTATAATTACTCAGGACACGAATGTTCCAACGGTAACTGCCAATTCAGATGGAGATTTGACTTGTACGAATTTAGACGTTACACTAGACGGAACTGGTTCGAGCTCAGGAGCAAATATTATTTATGAATGGTTTGATGATCAAAATGTTTCTCTTGGTGGAAACATATCCATAAACACCTCAAATTCAGGAACTTATACTTTTGTTGTCACAGATAATTCTACAGGATGTTCTTCCTCTACAGATGTTGTGGTAATAGAGGATTTGACTGAACCAACGGTGGTTATTCAAAATCCTTCAGAATTAACTTGTACTAATTTGCAATCAACATTGAATGGAAGTAGCTCTTCCTCTGGAGCAAACTTCAATTATGAATGGTTTGATTCTGGTAATATGTCAGTTGGAAGTGGATCGATTATTAATGTTTCGGAAGCTGGATTTTATACTTTAGTGGTGACTAATTCGATAACAGGTTGTTCTAATCTTGATTCAATTGAAGTGACACAAGATGGAAATGTGCCTGTGGCAATTATAGATTTAAACACAAGTGTTTTAAATTGTAATGATGTAAATATATTTTTACAAAATACAGGTTCAAGTACTGGGACTGATATAGTTTATTCTTGGTCTGATGCAAACGGTGTTTTATCAAATGCTGCAAGTTGGGATGTTACTACTCCTGGGGATTACACTTTAACTGTTTCAAATAATGCAAATGGTTGCTCGGCCTCAACGTTAGTTTCTATTACTCAAGATACTATCTCCCCTCAAATCGCAACCAATTCAGAAACGATAACTTGTGACTTACCCAACTCAACTTTGGATGGAACAGGAAGTTCTAGCGGAGTTGAAATTGTTTACGAATGGCAAAATAATATGGGTGGTTTTTTGTCTAATGATATTACTTATGAAGTTGATCAAAGTGGAAATTATAATTTTATAGTTACCAATACTGCTAATGGTTGTTCCTCTTCAGAAGTAGTTATAGTTGATGAAAATATAACTAATGTAATTTCCAATGCTGGAAATAATGCAACACTAAATTGCGGAACGACATCTGTCCTACTTGACGGAAGTAACTCAACCACAAGTGCAACTATAAATTATCAATGGGTAAATTCAGCAGGAGTCTTGCAAGGAAGTGATCCACTATTTGATGCAACCACACCTGATACTTTTTACCTTATCGTAACTGACATGCAAAATGGTTGCGCCGATACTTCATCTACAATCGTTGCGCAAGATGATAATTTACCTACTCCAATTATTACAAATGATGGGATTCTTACTTGTACTAATAATGATGTAAATTTAGACGGTACTACTTCAATTGGAAATGGAACTTTAGATTTTGTCTGGACAGATCCAAACGGATTTTCTATCGTAGATCAAACCAATATTAACGCAACTATAATTGGAAATTATATACTCGAAGTAACCGATCAAAGCAATGGTTGTTCTGCTTCAATTTCCTTTTTATTGGAAGAAGATATAGATGCTCCATTTTCTGATGCAGGGCAAAATGATACAATAGATTGTAATGTAACGATGGCTATTCTTGATGGAAATAATTCTGATACAGGAGCAGATTATAGTTACGAATGGCTTTCTCCAAATCAAACACTAGTTGGAATTTCCCCAATTTTAAATACTTCTGAATCAGGACTTTTCTCCTTGATAGTTACTAATAATATTAATGGTTGTACTGACGTCTCTACTGTTGAAGTAATTCAATCTACGGATCAACCTACAGCTATTATTTCTCCTCCAAATTTGATTACCTGTACTCAAGATAATATCGATTTGATTGGTTCTATGTCATCAGGAATAGGAACACTCTCCTATCAATGGTACAATAGTATTGGTCAAGAAATTGGAGTTGATCCTACTTTAAATGTCTTGCAATCAGGTACTTATATTTTAGATGTAACTGATTCATCCAATGGGTGTATCGCTTCAACTTCTGTCTTAGTAGAAGATAATTTGATTCCACCAATAGCAGGAACAAATGCTGATGGTATACTCACATGTGCGCAAACTTCTTACGAGATCAATGCTTCCAATTCAAGCATAGGAAGTAATTTCCAATACGAATGGTTAGATCCGAGTGGCGTTACAATAAGTAATGATTTTAGTTTTGAGGCAACCGGTATTGGTTTTTACAATTTAATAGTTACCGATATTTCAAATGGTTGTAATGCTTCAACTAGCATTGAAATTACTGAAGATTTAACCCCACCAGATGCACTTCCAACAGTTGATGGAATTTTAACTTGTGCAAATTTGGAGGTTGAATTAGATGCAATCATTTCAGCTGCTACAGCTTACGAATGGTTAGATCCATCAGGAAATTCTATTAGTACTACTTCTTCTGTTTTGGTAAATGAAATTGGTTTTTATCAATTAGTTGCAACTAGTAATGGAAATGGATGTACAGCTGCCCAACAAATTTTAGTAGATGAAAATATTACATCTCCTACCCCATTAATTGATGCAATTACGGACTTGAATTTATCCTGTGATCAAAATAGTTTAGTTGTCGATGGAAGTAATTCTATTCCAATTGGGAATGTAACATATGAATGGACGCTTAATAATGTTTTAATTTCAACAGATCCTAATCCTCAAATTGATGAGGCAGGAACCTTAATTTTAACTGTAACTGATATTCAAAATGGTTGTTCAGAATCAACCTCTGTAACTATTACTCAAGACAATGCCTTTCCTATAATTAGTATTGCCAATCCAAATATGTTGACTTGTGCAGTTACTTCACTTGACTTAGATGCCACAAATTCATCAACGGGAACCGACTTTGAATACCTTTGGACTGGGCCTAGTGGAATCCAAAATTCAACAACTTTATCTCCAACAATTAGTCAACCAGGAACTTATACATTGACTATTTTAAATACAGCAAATGGATGTGAAGTCTCTGATGAAATTTCAGTTGGAGAAGATGTTACTCCACCTGTGGCAATCATCTCACCAGCTGATGAATTCAATTGTACTACTTTCTCAGTCGCACTTGATGCCAGTAATTCTTCTGTTGGAAATAATTTCAGTTACCAATGGACGACTCCAAATGGTAACATTACAGGCAATTCAAATTCGCTTAATACGACTGTTTCTCAAGTAGGAATTTATACTTTAGAAATTACTAATATTACGAATGGTTGTACCATCACCGAAAGCATTACTGTCAATGAAGATAACAATGTTTTAACAAGTGCAGAATTTTTGATTAATCAACCTCCATGCTTCGGAGATCCAGGAAGTGTTATTATTAACAACATCATTGGAGGAACTACTCCTTACATGTATTCAATTGATAATCAACCATTTACAGACAATCCAAACTTCAACTCACTTGAACCTGGAAATTATACTATCCTAATTGAAGATGCCCAAGGTTGTCAATATTCTGAGGAAATTACTATTCTTGAAGCGCCTGAATTAATTGTAGATCTGCCAGCTAGCGCGACCATTAATTTAGGTGAAAGTTACGGGCTTGAGCCTAATATTAGCTATCCTCTTAGTGGATTACAATCACTCATTTGGACGCCTTCAGATTCCTTGAGTTGTGATACTTGTTTGTATCCAGTTGCTAATCCATTTAATTCAACTTTTTACACTTTGACAGCTATCAACCTAAATGGTTGTAAAACTTCAGATGGTATTTGGGTTTATGTTGAAAAACCAAGAAACGTTTTTATTCCAAATGTATTCACTCCAAATGATGATGGATTCAACGATATTTTTTACATCAATGCGGATGATTCGATGATAAAACAAGTGAACAAATTTCAAATATTTACTCGTTGGGGAGAACTCGTTTTTACGGATGAAGATTTCCAACCAAATACACCTGACCATGGTTGGGATGGATTTTTTAAAGGAGAAAAAATGAATCCAAGTGTCTTTGTATATTATGCAGAAATTGAATTTATCGATGGGTTAGTAAAACTTTACAAAGGCGATGTAACCCTCAGAAAATAATAATTAATGATGAACGGTTAATACTCAAAACCAAACGAGACATTAACCGTTCATCATTCAACGTTAACCGTTAACTAAGGGTGTGCCGCTACCCAAACATCTCCATCTTCAAAAAACTCTCGCTTCCATATCGGCACCGTCTCTTTCAAAGTATCAATACAATATTCGCAAGCTTCAAATGCTGCTTTCCGATGAGGTGTCGCCACCGCAATAATCACCGCAATTTCACCAATTGCTAAAACACCTACTCGATGATGAATCGAAATTTTAGTGCATGACCATCGCTCTTTCGCTTGCTCTGCAATTTTCCTCATTTCAGAAATTGCCATCGGAGCATACGATTCAAATTCAAGTCTTAAAACTGTTTTTCCTTTCGTCTGATTTCGAACCGTTCCTATAAAAACAGTACTTCCTCCCGTCCCGTCGTCAGCAACGAAGTCAATACAATCTTGTGCAAATATTGGAGTATCTTTGAGTTGGATATCTATCATAAAAAAATCCTTCTATCTTTTATTAAAAAAAACTCGATTTTTGATGGAACACGGATGACATTATAAGATCATCCACCGCTCACAGGAGGAATAATCACAATCTCATCTTTTTCACTCAACACAAAATCATCCTCCTGATATTCCTCATTCACCGCAATAGACAACGACCTCAATTTTTCAAAATCAGGAAATTGAGAAGTCAATTTTACTTTCAAATCCCCCACCGTTGTACCATCTTGAATTTCCAATCCAAGCGTCGAACCATTTATTATATCTTTGGCAATGCCAAATGCTAAAATATTAATATTCATTTCTACTTTTTTTCTTCTAAAAATTT
>CAJQQY010000286.1 GCA_905480595.1 uncultured Saprospiraceae bacterium
AATAATACTTCTAACCGTCTCTTTACGATTCACTTAAATGATGATGGAAGTATTTATGCTGGTGGTGTAACCAAACCCTCAGCTGCTGATCGTCCAACAGTTTACAAAATTTTACCAGAAGGAACTGGACTTGATACTTCATTTGGGAACAATGGAGAAGCACTTGCTCCAGTTCAAGGAATTGGATCAGGTATGGCAGTTCATCCCAATGGAAATGTTTTAATTTGCTCAGGTGCTTTTATTGGTAATCAAAATTTCTTTGCAGTTACTGCATTTAATCCTGATGGAACGGTAAATACTGACTTTGGTGTGGATGGAGTTTTTACTGCAAATGTTGATCTAAATGATTATGCAAATGCGATGGCAGTTCAAAGTGATGGGAAAATTATTATTGGAGGAGAATCAAGTGCTGGATTTTTCGGCACAAGAAAATACGCAACAGCGCGATGTGATGAAAATGGTGTCTTAGATACTTCTTGGGGAGGCACAGGAATCTTAACCACGACGACTTTTAATTCTGGTATCGCATGGATTAATGGACTTCACTTTGATCCTTATGATGGAAAAATATTAGTAGAAGGAACTGCATCTTATGCAGGTTCGTTAAATGATTTGGTGGTGGTTCGATTTAACAATGCGGTGGATGCAGATATGGATGGATATTTCTTAGGAGTAGATGATTGTGATGATGGAAATGCTGCAGTTAATCCAGGAGTAGATGAAATTCCTTACAATGGAATAGATGATGATTTGGATGGAGATGGATTTTTATTAGCTGATGATTGTGATGACTTAAATGCTGACATTAATCCTGATGCTATCGATATTCCAGATAATGGAATTGATGAAAACTGTGATGGAAGTGATTTGACTGATGTAAGAGAAACGGAATTGTCTCGACAATATCTTGTTTTCCCTAATCCAACTTCTGATTTTATTTATATCAATTATGACGAAAACGCACCTGCTCCTCAAATGATCCAAGTGAGTGATTATACTGGAAAAATGATCAAAACGATCAATGGTAATTTTTCTCAAAATAATATAACAATCAATTTACAAAATATCCCAAGTGGAATTTTAATCTTAACAATTCACACGAATGAAGGAGTTGCAGTTAAAAAAGTAACTAAGTTTTAATCTAAAATTTCAAAAAATATGAGCAAGTACTTTTGGGCAATTAGTGTTTTTTCTATTCTTTTCATTTGGAGTAGCCAGTCACTCGTTGCCCAAAACTTAGTCCCCAATCCTAGTTTTGAAAACTGGGATGGAACGAGTGGAAGTGGTGGTAATACCCTTGATGGTCTTGATGATTGGTATCAGGCCAATGGAACTGCTGATCACCATCATACTGACTTTTCAGGAAATAATCTGATTGGACTGTCACCATGTCCTCTAGGGCAAGGAAATACTGAATGTGGAATGCCCGTAACTGGGGAAGCTGTTTTGGGTTGTTGGAAAGGAAATGGAATTGATGGAACAAGAGAATGGGCAGGTGTGCAATTGACTCAAACTATGCAAATAGGTAGTTGTTACAGGGTTTCTTTTTGGATACAAAATAAAGAAGATGACCCAAATCAATTATATGAAACCAATCAATGGGGTATCTTTTTTTCGGAAACTATGCTACCTACTTTCGGAGCGAATGTCATTGATTACACCAATAAGATGGATCAAATCGTGATGACAAGTGAAGTGATTGGTGATACCATCTGGCATTATATCGAAACAGAATTCCCTGCTAATGAACCCTACCAATATATCTATGTAGGTTATCAAGGGAATGTTGCCAACTCTACTTTTACAGCAAATAATAGCAGCCCTTCTTTAGGCTTTTATGTTTGGTTTGATGACATCACTATTGAAGAAATTACGCTACCTGAATTGACTGTCTCAAATGATGAAACGATTTGTGAAGGTGATAGTATTTTGATTTCTGCGAGTTCTAATTATCCAGTTATTTGGAGTCATTTAGATCCCGACACCACTTCTTCTATTTGGGTAAAACCGCAAACTACGACTACCTATTATGTACAAACTCAAGATAGCACCAAATGCTCGGTTTTAGATTCAGTCATTATTACTGTCAATCCAACTGACTTGGTTGAATACCCCGATGCTGATGTTATTTGTCTTGGTGTTGATCCATTTATTTTAGATCCTAATAGCAACAATGGAACTTGGTCAGGTTCTGGAATCACGGATGCTATTACCAGTCTTTTTGATCCTAATTTAGCAGGTGAAGGAACTCATGAAATCTTTTTCGAATCAAATAATGATTGTAATGATAACTTCATTTTGGAAGTTGATGTTTACGCTACACCAACAATTGATTTTGCAGCAGATATAAATACTGGGTGCGCACCAGTAAATGTAACTTTTACAGACCTCACTCCTATTCCTGGGATTTCATACGATTGGGATTTTGGAAATGGAATAACTAGTAATGATTTAGTTTCGGCCAGTACAGTTTATAATGATTTAGGAAATTACGATGTTAGTCTAGCTGTGAATTATTCAGATCATTGTTCGGCTACTTCCACTATGAATAATTTTATTCAAGTGGGTGAAGTTCCTACTGCTAATTTTACTTTTTCACCAACTGAAATAACAAACCTCGCTCCTGATGTTCAATTTGAAAACTTGTCATCTCAAAATGCAAATATATTGTTATGGGATTTTGGGGATGGAAATTCAAGTAGCCAATTAAATCCTTCTTATCAATATTTAGTTCCGGGTATTTACGAAGTTCAATTATTTGCAACTAGTCCTGAAGGTTGCCAAGACTCCACTTCACAATTCGTAACAGTCGATAACCAAGTGAAATTTTACATACCTAATGCCTTCTCTCCAGATGGAAATGGATATAATGATGAGTTTAAAACTTTCCCGATTGGATTGGTAGAATCTTATCAGATCATCATTTTTGATCGTTGGGGCAGTCTCGTTTTTCAATCAAAAGATTTAGACGAACATTGGAATGGATATGTCAATGGAGAATTAGCTGCAGAAGGAGTTTACGTTTATTTAATTGAATATCAATTTGCTGACTTTATCAATGGTGGCACTCAAACTAAAAGATTGAGTGGAGATGTAACCATTGTTAAATAAATAGACTTACTCCTACTTTTCAGGAATAAGTCAATCCAGCAGACTTCAAAGAAACAGTCTGGTGAATAATTTTATATGGAGGATACATTTTTTTTTCTTTGAGAAAATGAAGATTTTTTTGGTTTTTAATAGACTGCTCAACATCTGAAGGGAAAATTGAAAAGAATCAATTTAAATTGTTCAATCAAATGTACACCTATACTTCATAAAATTGAATTTAGAAAACCAAATAATACTAGTAATATTACTTTTTGATATTTAAAATATATGCTGTACGATTCGGTAAATATACCTGCAACATTACATTTCCATTTTCTTCAAAGGAATTATAGGTGATAGATTCATCAATTCGATCATGTCCACCAAAATTTTTATTGTCAGAGTTTAGAACTATTTGGTATTTCCCTTTTTTAGGAGCAGGGAATTTATAATTTGGGATAGAATTCACAGCATGAAAATTGAATAAAAAGACAAATCCATTTTTCTCAAAAATCATCACATGATTCTGTGTATCCATATTTAATTGATTCGCAATCGAATCCGTCAATATATTGTTATTTCTAAATAATGTAATCATAGCTTGATCAAAATCATTTAGCCATTCATACTTTAAAGATTTATTATCAACTAGAGACCATTGTCTTCGAGCATATTTATGACTCCAATTGTTGCCTTCTCTAGGAAAATCGATCCATTCAGGATGCCCAAATTCATTCCCAATAAAATTCAAATATCCTTCGCCTCCTAAACTAATCGTAATCAATCGAATCATTTTATGTAAAGCAATTCCTCGCTCAATTACCCAATCTGTATCTTCTTTTTTCATATGAAAATACATCTCTTTATCCATCAACCAAAAAGCCAAGGCCTTATCACCTACCATTGCTTGATCGTGTGACTCTGCATAAGCAATTGTTTTTTCTCGGAACCTTCGATTATTTAAAACATCCCAAATTTCATGAATATTCCAATCTTCATCTTTTGAATGTTTCAACAATTTTATCCAAAAATCAGGAATTCCCATTCCTAATCGATAATCAAAACCTAATCCACCATCTTCATTGGGTTGACAAAGTCCTGGCATTCCGCTCATATCTTCTGCAATGGAAAGTGCATTTGGATTTAGTTCATGAATCAAATGATTGGCTAATTGAACATAAATCAATGCATCCCAATCAACTCCCTCTTTGAAATATTTATCATAATGATCGAAACTCATAAAATGCCCATGATGATGATATAACATAGATGTTACTCCATCAAAACGGAATCCATCAAAATGAAATTCAGTCATCCAATAATTTAAATTGGATAGCAAAAATCGTCTCACCTCATCTTTTCCATAGTTAAATAATTTCGAGTCCCAGGCAGGATGATAACCTTTATCTCCTTCGTGAAAGTATTGTTTTTTTGACCCATCAAAATCATTTAAACCATCCTCGATGTTTTTCACCGCATGCGAATGAACAATATCGAGAATAACAGCTATGCCCAATTCATGAGCTTTATTAATTAAATATTTTAAATCTTCAGGAGTCCCAAATCGAGAGGAAGGTGCAAAATAATTACTTACATGATAACCAAATGACCCATAATATGGATGCTCTTGGATAGCCATCATTTGAATGCAATTGTAGCCTAATTTATGAATTCGAGGTAAAGTATCATTTGCAAATTCTAAATAAGTCCCAACCTCTTCTTTCTCTGAAGCCATTCCGATATGACATTCATAAATTAAGGGAGAGGTATTCTTCCCATAATCAAAACTATCGTCGGTCCATGTAAAAGGAGTTGAAGGATTCCAAATTTGTCCAGCAAAAAGATGGGTTTCTGGATTTTGTAAAACTCTTGTTATATAAACTGGCACTCGATCTCTAACTTGACCATTGGAATGGATTTGAACCTTAAGGAGTTGCTCATGTTTTAAAACAGGTTGACCATTTTCGTTAGGTAAAAATATCTCCCAGAGTCCTTCTTCTTTTCTATACATCGAATGATTCTCACCATTCCAATTATTAAAATCTCCAATTAAAACTAATGCATCAGCTGCAGGTGCCCATTCTCGATAATACCATCCATTCTTATTTTTATCATAATGGAGTCCTAGATATTTGTGGAAAGAAGCGTACTTTTTTAATGAACCGAATTCTTCATTAATCCAATTTAAGGTATCTCGATATCGATCAAATCTAGCCTGGATTTCAGATTCGTAAGGTGCTAGCCAGCCGTCGTCTTTTATGAGTTGAAACATAGGTTTTTTTAATTTAATTTTCTTCCGTTTTATGTTTGCTAATAAATTCAATGACAAAAATACGTGATCTGGGATTGTGTCATTTTTTAAATCTATCAATTATTCTTAAAGCCTTTCTTCAATTCAATATATTATTCATGTGCCACAAAATTAAACATTCACCAAAAAAATTACACCTCTAACTTATGCCATTTATTCGATTTTAGATACCAATAAGACAGCATCAATATTGCTACCCAATAAAATATCTCTGCGGCCCAAGCCCACTCTAGTCCAACTTCCAACTGTTTTACCGCAAACGAAATATACAAAACATAAGCCACCGCACACCCCGTTTGAATCATTAATCCGTAAAATGTTGCTCCCGTTCCTGCCAATCCATTGAAATAAACTCCTCCTACCGCAAACAGCATTAAAATGCCAAATAAAACATACAAAGTATATTGTGCATCTTGAATCAAATCTAAATTAACTTCTCCGAAAAATGGATACAAGCTATATTCTGGAAAAAGAACAACAGGCAATGAAATTACAAATGTTACTACCAGACACAGCCAAGCAGTTTTCCAAATCAATTCCATTACTTCCTCTTTTCTATTTTGTCCTATTAAGTTACTAACCATCGTATTAACCCCAGATGCAAATCCCCAACAAGGAATAGAAAGAACCAAATAAACAATCCTCATCATACTCGTAATCGCAGATTCACGTTCTCCTAAGTTCTCTACTAATCCAAAAAAGAAAAACCAACTTCCCATTCCGACAACTGCTTGTGCAACAATTGGAGTTGCAATTTTCTGTTGTTGTTTGATTAATTCGTAATCAACTTTGGGTAATTTAAATAAATTATAATCAACAGCTTTTTTATCAAAAAGGATATAAACCACAAATATCACAAAAGCAACAATTTCTGCTATTGTACTGGCCAATCCTGCTCCTGCAATTCCCATTTCTGGTAATCCCCATTTTCCAAATATTAACCCCCAGTTTAAAACAAAGTTTACAACTGCCAAGATTAGAGTATCTATTACAATAAACTTTGTTCTGGCTACTCCTGTATATAGTGCCACAATTGCCACACCAACATAACTGAAAAATACGCCATAAGAGCGAAATTCAAGATATTCAATACATTTAAAGAGAATTTCGGGTGAGTCTACAAAATGAGAAAAGAATTGCAATGAACCATATTGCATAAAAAGAAACATAAAGACCGCCAGCAATAATTCAAAATAAACCATGGCGTAAAAAGTACGCCCAACCTCGCCTATCTGACCTTCGCCCATTCTCCGAGCGATCATTATTTGTCCTCCTTTAGAAAAACCGAAACCAACTGCCGCTATAATCAAATAAAACACTCCCACTATCCCAATTGCAGCTAAATCTGCTTTAGATAAACGAGCTAAAAATACTACATCCGTTGCCGCAATGACATTCTGAACAGCACTTCCAAGCATTATTGGTGTGCTGATAGCGAGTATTTGTTTGTATGAAGTATTTAGTTGCATAAGGTGCTGCAATATTGTCAATCTCAATAGAATGGCAAAATAAATTCGATAGAATTTTCTCGAAAGTCCAACAAAGTATTTACATTTTCCATGAACAGTTAAAATTATCAAATGTTAACTTTACATTTGAAAAAAATTACTTTGAAATTTATTGCCATTTCTGATACCCATGGTTGTCATCGACAACTTGCTTTACCCAAAGGTGATGTTTTACTACATGCTGGGGATGTATGCAATCAAGGGGATAAAAATCACATAGAAGATTTTTTGGAATGGATAAAAGACTTAGATTTTGAGCATAAAATCTTGATAAGAGGAAATCATGATATTGATTTAAAAACTAGAAATTCGCTTCTAAATTTAGAGATGCCGAAAGGGGTTATTCAATTAGATCATTCTGGTGTTGACATTAATGGTATTCCGATATGGGGCATTCCATTTCCTTTAAATTGGAAGACGAGAACTTGGGAATCTATTCCAAATAATACTCAAATCTTGATGACTCATCAACCTCCCTATTCTATTTTAGATAATCCACCCTTTTCTCCTTCGATAGGAAGCAAAAAATTATTGAAAAAAGTTAAAACTATTCAACCTAAAGTTCATTTATTCGGACATATTCATGCTAGTTATGGGAAAAAAGAGATCGACAATACTCTATTTTTAAATGCCTCAGCATATAAAGCCAGTAAGAATATAATAATAAATGAACCTTTTATATTTGAATTGTAACGTGGAGGTCTGCTTTAGCTGACCTAAAAATTAAAATTAAAATTTCAAAAAAGTATTAAACAAAAATCACAACATTCAAGCTGAAATTACTTTTAATATTTTAAAAAAAACATTTCATTCTTTTTTTAAGGTCAGTTAAAGCAGACCTCTACAAAATAAAAAAAATAAAAAAATAATATGAGTCAAAACCAAAATCCTAAACCTCCGATTGCAAAAAAAATCCCCAATGAAATGACTATTCACAATGACACTCGTGTGGACAATTACTTTTGGATGAGACTTTCGGATGAACAAAAAAAAGCTGAAACTCCTGATCCACAAACTCAAGATGTTTTGGATTATCTAAATGCAGAAAATGATTATACAAAACAGATTTTAGCTCATACTGAGGATTTTCAAAAAAAATTATTTGATGAAATAGTAGGACGAATTAAACAAGATGATGAATCTGTTCCCTACTCTGATAATGGATATTTTTATATCACCCGATTTGAGGAAGGAAAGGAACATCCAATTTATTCTAGGAAAAAAGGAAACTTGGACGCTCACGAAGAAATCATGTTGGATGAAAATGAATTAGCCAAACCATACGATTATTTTAAAATTGCAGGACGAAGCGTTAGTCCAAATAATCAAATTGTTGCCTATGGTGAAGATACAGTTAGCCGGAGAATTTATACGATCAGATTTAAAAATTTGACCACAGGAGAAATGCTTCCTGATGTAATTGAAAACACAACAGGTGGAAGTGTTTGGGCCAATGATAATCAAACTGTTTTTTATACTAGAAAAGATGAGTCACTTCGTTCATTTAAAATTTTTAAACATAAATTAGGATCTGATCCTTCAACAGATGAACTCGTTTTTCATGAAGAGGACGAAACCTTCTCCACTTTTATTTACAAAACTAAATCTAAAAAATATCTAGTCATCGGTTCTTATGCGACTGTGACTCAAGAATATAAATTCCTAAATGCTGATACTCCAGATGGAGAATTTCAACTATTCGAACCTCGA
>CAJQQY010000287.1 GCA_905480595.1 uncultured Saprospiraceae bacterium
TTGTCGGGAGCAGGCGCTGCTGCCACACTTGGTGAGTTGGGGTATGATGTGCAATGTTTTTGTTATCAAGATTCTGCTAGACGTGCACACTCAGTTGCAGCACAAGGTGGAATCAATGCTGCCAAAAATTATCAACATGACGGCGATAGCGTTTATCGAATGTTTTACGACACGCTTAAAGGTGGAGATTTTCGTTCGAGAGAAGCGAACACTTATCGACTCGCTGAATTGTCTGCTCCATTAATTGATCACTATACACAGCAGGGTGTCCCGTTCGCTAGAGAGTACGGAGGAGTTTTGGTCAATCGAAGTTTTGGTGGAGTGCAAGTGCAACGAACTTTTTATGCGAGAGGACAAACTGGCCAGCAACTTTTATTGGCAGCCTATTCACAATTATACAAAATGGTTCGGGCAAACAAAGTAACGATGTTTCCTCGAACGGAAATGTTAGATTTGGTGGTCGTAGATGGAAAAGCCAAAGGAATTATTGCGAGAGATTTGGTGACAGGCGAAATAAAACGCTTCGCTGCAGATGCCGTAGTTTTAGCAACGGGAGGTTATTCGAGAGTTTTTAGATTATCAACTCTGGCGATTGGTTGCAATGGAAGCGCACTTTGGAAAGCACACAAGAGAGGGGCATTTTTCGCAGCACCGAGTTTTACTCAAATCCATCCAACTGCTTTGCCTCAGTCAAGTGAAGCACAATCTAAATTGACTTTGATGTCGGAATCCTTGAGAAATGATGGTCGGATTTGGGTGCCAAAACAAAAGGACGATTCTCGAAAAGCTAACAACATTCCAGAAGATGAAAGAGATTATTATTTGGAAAGACGGTATCCAAGTTTTGGAAATTTGGCTCCTCGTGATATTGCTTCACGAGCTGCCAAAGAAAGAATAGATGCAGGCTTTGGTGTAGGCAGATTAAAGAATGCAGTCTATCTTGATTTCAAACATGCGATTGAAAGATTTGGTGAAGAAACGATAAAAGATAGATATGGTAATCTTTTTAAAATGTATGAAAAAATTACTGGCGTTGATGCATACAAACAACCAATGCAGATTTCACCAGCTGCTCATTTTTCGATGGGAGGACTTTGGGTAGACTATGAATTGATGACCACCATTCCTGGATTGTATGCTGTAGGAGAATGTAATTTTTCAGACCATGGAGCGAATCGACTAGGAGCTAATTCTTTACTTCAAGCAAGTGTTGATGGATATTTTGTTTTACCAAATACCATTAATAATTATCTCGCTTCAGAGTTAAAAAGTGATCACATAACGACTGATCATCCTGAGTTTTCGAAAGTAGAAAAAGAAGTTATGGATTATGTCAATCAAATATTGTCAGTCAATGGAACAAAAACGGTAGATCATTTTCACAGAGAATTAGGGAAAGTCATGTGGCAAGAATGTGCGATGAGTCGGAATAAAATTGGTTTGGAAAAAGCACTTCAACAAATCAAATCCATACGTGATGAATTTTGGAAAGAAGTAAAAATAACAGGAGATGCTGACGAGATGAATACCGAATTAGAAAAAGGATTGCGCTTGGCTGATTTTATCGAACTTGGAATTTTGATGTGTACGGATGCTTTGCAAAGAGAAGAATCTTGTGGCGCACATTTCCGAGAAGAATATCAAACTGAGGAAGGGGAAGCTGTTCGAGTAGATGAAGATTACTCTTATGTGTCTGCTTGGGAATATGTGGAAGGCAATTTTAAATTGCACAAGGAGGAACTAGAATTTGAATTTGTTAAACCTTCTGTAAGAAGTTATAAATAATAAAAGATGAAAATTATATTTCGAATTTGGAGACAAAATAGTGGGAGTGAAAAAGGAGGATTTAAGGAATACGAAGTAAATGATTTGACTGAAGATATGTCATTTTTGGAAGCATTAGATCATTTGAATGAAATCTTAGTTTTAAAAAATGAAAAAGTGATTGCTTATGAATACGATTGTCGAGAAGGAATTTGTGGACAATGCGGAGTATTTATAAATGGACGAGCACATGGTCCTCATGAAAATATGACTACCTGTCAATTGCACATGCGTAGTTTTTATGATGGAGAAACTATTACCATCGAACCTTGGCGAGCAGATTCATTTCCCATCATAAAAGATTTGGTGGTTGACCGTTCTGCCTTCGATAGAATTATCGAGCATGGTGCATATATTAGTGCTAAAACTGGAACTGCTCCTGAGGCTAATTCTATTTTGATTGGAAAAGAAATTTCTGATCGAGCGATGGATGCCGCCGCTTGTATTGGATGTGGAGCATGTGTGGCAACTTGCAAAAATTCATCTGCAGCCTTATTTACTTCCGCAAAAATCAACCACCTTAATTCACTACCTCAAGGAAAATTAGAACAGCATCATCGAGTATTGGATATGACTGCTCAAATGGAAGAAGAGGGTTTTGGTCATTGTTCATTTACTGGAGCATGCGAGGTGGAGTGTCCTGAAGGAATTTCTATTGTTAATATTGCGGAGATGAATGCTAGGTATATGAAAGCGAAAATTTTTGGTTAAATTTTAAACCTTTTCCAAGACATATAAATAATTTGAAATGCCGAGAAAAGATTTCTTTAATAAAATTTTGGCTACTCCAAAAGATTGGAAAGATCAATTAATGGGCTCTTCTCAAAATGGAGATGAGGAGAAAAATACACGTATCAAGTTTGGAACTTTCCAAGGAGTTTTCACGCCTACACTTTTGACAATTCTTGGGGTGATCATGTTTATTCGAGCACCTTGGGTAGTGGGTAATGCAGGAGTGTTAGGTGCAATTGGAATTATATCCTTAGCGACAGCAATTACTTTTTTTACAGCCTTATCAATGTCTTCGATTGTTACCAATATTCGAATCAAAGCTGGAGGTGCATTTTCAATTATTTCTCAATCACTTGGAATTGAGGCAGGCGGTGCCATCGGCATTCCATTATACATTGCACAGGCATTAGCTGTTGCGATGTATGTGTTTGGATTTCGGGAAGGTTGGCAATGGATTTATCCCGATCACCCTTCCATAGTAATAGATTTGTTGACCTTTCTTTTGATATTTATTATTGCAAATATTAGTACGGATTTCGCTTTTAAAATTCAATATTTGATCCTAGCGATTATTGCATTGTCATTAATCTCGATGGGCTTAGGATTTATCAATAATCCAATTAATACAGACATCCAACTATTTGGAAATTACGAAGGTTCAATTGAAAATAATTTTAGTGGTTCCAATTTTTGGATTGTTTTTGCAGTCTACTTTCCCGCCGTAACTGGAATCATGGCAGGGGCAAATATGTCGGGAGATTTGAAGGAACCTAGAAATAGTATTCCAATGGGAACCTTAGTTGCAGTAGGATTGAGTTATGTCATTTATATTGGCATCGTAGTTTTAGCTGCGTTTTTAGCAACACCAAAAGAGCTATTAGAAAATTATAATATCCTAATCGATAAATCATTTTTTGCTCCTTTAGTTGTAGCTGGTTTGTTGGGGGCAACATTTTCATCGGCCCTATCTTCTCTAGTTGGGGCGCCAAGAATTTTACAAGCATTAGGACAAAATCATATTTTAGTCTATAATGAAAAATTGGCTAAAACAGATGATAGAGGGGAACCAAAATTTTCCTTTTACTTTACCTGTATTGTAATTTTGTTTTCGCTTTTGATGAGAGACTTGAATGCAATCGCACCTATCTTGACCATGTTTTTTTTGATCACCTATGCTATGATAAATATGGTAGTCTTAATTGAGCAAGGATTAGGACAAATCAGTTTTCGACCTACTTTAAAAGTCCCGATGATTATCCCTTTGCTAGGAGCGATTGGTTGTTTTTTCGTGATGTTTATTATCAACTCCACGGTTGGTTTAATTGCAATATGTCTGGTGGTCGCAATGTATGTGTACCTAACGCAAAGAATAAATTTAGATAATCGAGAGGGTGATACTCGAAGTGGGATGTTTAATTCTTTGGCAGAATGGTCGGCTAAAGTAGTCAGTAGATTACCCGAAGCCAATGAACGATCATGGCAACCTAACCTTCTAGTTCCAGCTCAAGATGTAAATGATATTGTTCGATCCTACAGAACGATTTATAATTTAGCTCGTCCAAAAGGATCAGTAAAAATTCTAGGATTTTTGACAGGTAAAACAGGGGTAAAAATGAAAAAACGATTACCTGATTTGTGTGCTTATTTTAGGGAGCAAAATATTTCTGCTAATAGTGCAGTCATTGAGTGTAAGGATTATCAAGCAAGCGTTTTGAATTCTATCCAGAGTCTAAAGGCTTCTTTTTTCACCCCTAATGTTTTATTTCTTAGCCTTACTGAATTTCGAGAGGATGATGGAAATGTGGCCATCCTATTACAAAAATCTAAAGAGTATGGTTTTGGATCATACCTCTTTGTGCCTTATCGAAAGGTGGGATTGGGATTGGAAAAAACTATTAACCTATGGATAGATTTAAGAACAGTCAATAGAGAATTAAAATATAAAGTCGAACATTTCAACTTGAGTTTGTTGACAGCATATCTTCTTCAACGTAATTGGCATGCAAAATTAAAGATCTTCGGAATTCTCAATAGTAACGAGGAGAATCTGGAACAAGAAAAAATATGGGCTGCAAAATATATGAATCGATTAATGATACTTGCTCGAATGATTCACAAAGCCGAAATCATTTTTGTAAAAGATGATTATGAAAAAGAAATTGAAGAATTACACTATGCTGATTTGAATATTTTTTCTTTAAAATCAGGTGAGATTGACATGGATAAAATTCGTCAACAATCGGAGATCTTTGAAACGTCCTTATTATATACTTTAGATAGTGGGAGTGAGAATGCGTTAGCGTAAATGGTACAAAGAAGTAAATTATAAATGAAGGGTGAACAATTCATAGGTCAACTTTTTTATTTACTTAAAAGAATCAGAATCCCAAATTTTTCTTTACTTTTAGAAAATTAAACATACTAAATTACAAATCAAAAGGGAGGAATGGATTATCCAAATGTCAACCATAACCTCATCTCGAAAATACAAAGCCTTCATTTCCTACAAGCATTCCGAAGTAGGAAGAAAACATGCTATAGCCCTTGAAACTGGATTGAAGCGTTATGCCAAACCAATTCTTTCCCGTCCACCAAAAATCTTTAGAGATGAAAAACATATGGTGCCAGACAATGATTTGTCTAGGGTGATTACCGATGGTTTAGAGCAATCTGAATACCTAATTTTTATTGCGGAGAAAGGTTCAGCTACTTCAAAATGGTGTGGTGATGAGTTGGAATATTGGTGTGGTACTTTGGGCAGACTAGATAAATTAATTATTATCCATGCGGCTGATTCCATTCATTTAGATATTGAAAATAATAAGGTAGATTGGGAACAATCAGAAGCTCTTCCTGCCTTGCTTGGAAATTATATTACAGCTATCCCACTCTATGTTGATGCTCATCAATTGAAAACTCCCGAAGAACTTTCTTTGCAACACCTTCCTTACAAATCCATTATTAATTTGATTTCCGCAAAGCTAAGAGGAGTTGCGCCTGAAGAATTGAATGATGAAGAGTTGCGGGTACATCGAAGAAATATTCGATTAAGAAATTGGACGATGGGGATTTTGTCATTGATGTTATTGATTTCGATTTTTACATCAGTATTCGCTTTTCAAAAACAAGGGGAAGCAGAAGCAAGCGCACAAGAATCAGAGGTTAGGAAACAGGAAGCTATCGCAAGTGCTAAAAAAGCAGATGAAAGCGCGCAAGCAGCGAGAGATAGTGCAGTAGTTGCCCAACGAGAAAGAGAGTTTGCAATGCTACAAAAGGAAATAGCTGAAAATGCAAGAGATAGTATTGCCTTTGCTCAAGATGCTACTCAAGCAGCTTTGAGGAGAGAAGAGATTGAGCGGTTAAAGGCTGAGGATAGGTTTACTGCTGCCCAAAATGCATCACTTGCTTTATCAATAGCGAAAAACAACTCTACTCTTGCATTACGTATAGCTGACTATAATTTAAAAAAACACCCAGATGATCAAGCGGCAAGAGCAGCCTTTCGAGAAGTCATGAGTGACTCTAAAAATATTTATTATAAAGCATTTCAAGGGCATTTCAAAAGTATTACTTCGATTACTTTTTCTCCCGACGGGAAAAGAATTTTGACAGGGAGCAATGATAAAACGTCAAAGCTATGGGATTTGGAAGGCAATGAATTAAAAATTTTTAGTGGGCATACTGAAAGTGTTACTTCTGTTAGTTTTTCCCCAGACGGGAAAAGAATCTTGACGGGGAGCTATGATAAAACGGCAAAGCTATGGGATTTGCAAGGCAATGAATTGCAAACTTTTAATGGGCATACTGAAAGTGTTACTTCTGTTAGTTTTTCTCCAGATGGGAAAAATATCTTGACAGGGAGTGGGGATAAAACAGCAAAGTTATGGGATTTGCAAGGCAATGAATTGCAAACTTTTAATGGAGATTTCAGAGACGTTAATTCGGTCTGTTTTTCGCCTGGTGGAAAAAGCATCGCATTAGGAGGTTTCCCAGGGACGAAGCTATTTGATTTAAAAGGCAATGAATTACAATCTTTTGAAGGGGTCTCTCTTTACAATAATTCAGTCAGTTTTTCCCCCGACGGGAATAGCATTTTGATCGGGAGTACTGATTTCACAGCTAGACTTTGGAATTTGCAAGGCAAAGAATTGCAAACTTTTATTGGGAAAGGTGATGCACTTAGTTTTTCTCCTGATGGAAAAAGTATCTTGATAGGGGGACGTAGAAATACGGTTTGGTTAAGGGATTTAAATGATAATAGATTGCAAACTTTTACGGGGCATTCTCATGATTTTACTTCGGTTCGTTTTTCTCCTAATGGGAAAAACATCGCGACCGGAAGTGCTGATGGTATAGTTGAGTTATGGTATCTAAGAGGTAGTGAATTGCAAACCTTTAATGGACATTCTCAATCAGTTACTTCAGCAAGTTATTCTCCTGACGGGAAAAGCATCGCGACCGGAAGTGATGATCGAACAGTAAGGTTATGGGATTTAAAAGGCAATGAATTGCAAATTTTCCAAGGCCATCCCTCCTACGTTTTAGCGGTGTCATTTTCCTCCGATGGGAAGAATATTTTGACCAAAAGTTACTTAGACGCTGCAAAGCTATGGGATTTAGAGGGCAATGAATTGCAAACTTTTAATGAGTATTCTGCTGCTGTTAGTTTTTCCCCAAACGGAAAAAGCATTTTGTCGGTAGGAATGTCTGGCAAGGTAAGTCTATGGGATTTAAAGGGCAATGAATTGCAAAATTTTGACGGGGAACTTAGTGAAATTACTTCAGTTGATTTTTCCCCTGACGGAAAAAGTATCTTGGTAGGATGTAGTTATCCTACGGGTAAGTTATGGGATTTAAAAGGGAATGAATTGCAAACTTTTAATTGGCATTCCTCGGGGGTTAATACGATCAGTTTTTCTCCAGATGGGAAAAGCATTTTGACTGGAAGTATGGATCGAACAGCGAAGCTATGGGATTTAAACAACAATGAACTGCAAATTTTTAATGGACATTTTGGTGATATTACTTCAGTCAGTTTTTCTCCTGACGGAAAAAATATCTTGACAGGGAGTGATGATAAAACGGCAAAGCTTTGGGATTTGCAAGGGAATGAATTGCAAACTATTAATGGACATTCGAGTGCTGTTTCTTCAGTCGCTTTTTCTCCTGATGGAAAAACTATTTTGACAGGAAGTAGAGATAATACAGCGAAACTATGGTTGATGCCTCAGGTATTTATTAGTCAAAGAGTACATAAATTTACCCTTCAAGAACTCTACGATGTTGGAGTGATATTAGATAAAGAGGACTTAAAGCAAGTCAAGCAAAAAGAAAAATAACCTTTCCCAAATAAAGTAAAGTAGAATGCATAATCAAATTCATTTGATTATGCATCCTGGATAGAGTGGGTGTTAACTTTTTACTTTCTTTTGGTATAAGATGCTTAAAGATTATGGGAAGAAATATTTTTTTCAAAAAGACATTAAAAAAATATTTCTTTATCCAATCTTCAATTTCCTTTTAGAAACTATTTGCGAAGGTTTATCAGTTTCCTTTAAGTTGCGCCAAGCATATGCTGCTGCACCTAGTAAACCTAAATTTGATTCTTGATCTGAAAGAAAAACTTTTACTTTTCCTTGATACGAAACAAATAAATTCTTTTTCAGACTTTTGGTAGTTGCTTCTAAAAACACTTCCCCCATCTTAGGTAATTTTCCAGAAAGAATGATCGCTTCCGGTTCAAGAAATGCAACCATCTCTGCTAATTTGTTTCCTAATATTTTACCTGTTATTTCAAATGCTCGTATTGCAAGAGGATCTTTTTTCTGAGCAGCCATAACGATATCATCTAATCGCATTTTCTTAAAAGAAATTTTTCTCAAAGGAGATTTCTCAGTCATCTCACACATCAAATTGAATACAGTTCTTTTGACTCCATTAGCAGAAACATAAGTTTCTAAACAACCTCTATTTCCGCAACTACATTGACGACCATTTGGATCAACATTGATATGTCCAATTTCACCAGTTTGTCCATGAGCTCCATTAAGAATATGACCATCAGAAATAATTCCACTACCAAGGCAAGAACCAAGGGTTATGACTACAAAATTTTTCATTTTCCTAGCTTTTCCAAATTCTTTTTCTCCTAGTCCAGCTGCATTTGCATCATTGATTAGAAAGGTAGGAACATTGAATAATTTTTTTATTGAACTTGCTAAAGGTATGGACTTACCCCATTTGAAATTAGGAGGATTTTCCATCATCTGCGTTTCTATATTGACATAAGGTGCAGCGATTCCCACTCCAACTAATTTAATTAGAGTGCTAGTCTCTTCAATTAATTTCTGAGTACGGATTCGAATTTGATGAATAAAAAAATGATAAGAGTTATTTGCTCCAGTCATAAAGTTAGCTTCAGCAATTATTTCTCCTTTTCGACTGATAAGTCCGATGGTAGATTTGGTTCCACAGATGTGAATTCCTAAAATAGTTTTGATTGGATTTGGCATTGGTATTTTTTCCTGCAATTTATGCCCAAACCTATTTTAGGGTAATGATAAATGTCATCAGATTTAGGTGACATTTATCAAACGGAGTATTTTATTTATTTTTTTTCACGAATGCTAATGGCTAAACCTCCGCCTTCAGCAAGGATAAATTTATTTTTAGATAAATGATTTACACTAATATTTTTAATACTAAAAGCAGTTGGATTTTCTTTCCAATGAGCATTATGTGCATCAAGATAAATCATGGCTTCATATTGTTTTCCTTCCTCTAAGAAACTAAAATCAATTTCAATTTCTCTTCGGTTTTCGTCAGTAATACTTCCTATGAACCAATGTCCAGTTTTTCGTTCCTGCCGTGCGATGGTTACAAAATCTCCCACTTCACCATTGAGTACTTTTGTTTGGTTCCAATCAACTCCAACGTCTCGGATAAATTGAAACGCAGGATGTCCTTCATAATTTTCAGGCAAATCACAAGCCATTTGAATAGGACTATATACCACAACATACAATGCTAATTGATGTGCAAGTGTCGTATTGATTTGGTTGTTTTCTTTTTGAGGTAAACTGATTTCAAAAACGCCAGGTGTAAAATCTATTGGTCCTGCCAACATTCTTGTAAAAGCTATAATTGATAAATGCTCTGGTGGATTTCCTCCATCAACAGCCCAAGCATTAAACTCTTGCCCTCGCAATCCTTCTCTTGAAATAGCATTTGGAAAAGTACGTCTTAGGCCAGTCGCTTTTATTGGTTCATGAGCATTAACTGCCACATAATATTTGGCTGCTGTTTCTAAAACTTTTCGGTAATGGTTGACCATCCATTGACCATGATGGAATTCTCCTTTGGGAATTATTTTACCTACGTACCCTGTCTTGACGGAATGAATTCCTAGTCGCTGCATCAATCCATAGGCTGCTTCTAATTGTTTTTCATAAGTGCGAGGTGCTGCAGAGGTTTCATGATGCATAATAATTTCTACGCCTTTTGATTTAGCATAGCGAACTACTTCTTCTAAATCATAATCAGGATAGGGGGTGACGAAATCAAAGACACCTTCTCTATCATCAAACCCAATCCAATGTTCCCAACCGGTATTCCATCCTTCGACAAGTACACCTTTGATATTATTTTTTGAAGCAAAATCAATATAGCGTTTTGCGTTTTCGGTAGTCGCTCCATGCTTGCCACTTGACATGTCCCATGCCGAAATACCCAAATGCATTTCCCACCAAATTCCCACATATTTTTTAGGAGAAAACCAATCTACATTTCCTAACTGGTTAGGTTCATTAAGGTTGAGAATTAATTTGGAATCAATTAGTTCAGTTGCCTTATCCACTATCTGAATAGTACGCCAAGGAGTCTTAAAAGGAAGACTTCTTTTTACTTTATAGGTAGTTCTGTCAGAGCCAACTAGGTCACTTACCATAGTGAAATTATCAACATCTAATTTCAGCGTCATGCCTGAGTAATCAGTCAAGTTGGCTTCATGAAAACTCAAGTGAACACCATCCTTAGTTCGCATTGTTATTGGCGTATTAACTGCATTTTTTGGAATATGACTTTGCGCCAAATTTGGATGGTTCTGTTTTGAGAGTGCATTGATTTCTGAAAAAGGAGTCGTGTTGTAAACATGTTCATAAATGTCCCAGTCTCCAGGAATCCACCAACAAGTGTGATCGCCAGTTAATTGAAATTCCGTATTTTCATTGGTGATAAAAACATCATGAGAACCATTGTGCTCCAGCAATTCATAGCGTAAACCAATTCCATCATTGTAGGCTCTAAAGTAGATATTTAATTTTCGCTGAAGATTTTTTTCTTCTTGTAAATGTATTACTATTTCATTGTAGTGGTTCTTAACAAATCGCTGTTCCCCCCAAGGCATTTCCCAAGTCTCGTCTAGTGATTTATTGGTGGTTTTTAAAACTTTGAAACCACTATCCATAGAAGGTTGATCTTCGAAATCAAATCCCAAAGTAGAATTTTCGATAACTACTTTTTCTTTAAATTTTACATTATAATATGGAGTACCTTCAGCATCTAAAAAAAACTCCAAAGCAATATTATTCTCAGGGGATAATACTTCCTGTTTGGTCGACATCCTAATTGGAACTTCTTCTTCAAAAATAAAAACTCTGTATTCCCAAGGTTTTAACTCTAATGATTTTTGTGGAGAAAGAGTGATTTTTTCAGATGAAAAATAATCATGAAATATACCTGCGTGTCTTTTTCTTTTTAATTTAGTCGTTTGAGTTTTATCAGATAAATTAATAATTGTAAGTACTTTGTTATTATTTTTAGTTCGAACAAAAGCCACAATGTTTTCTGATTCGGTCAGCGCAATTTTTAATATTTCTCCACCTGCTGCACCATTCCATAATGCTTCATTTTCGGTTTTCAATTTGATAAGGTCAGAATAGAATGGAACTAGTGATTGATCACTCCAATCAATCTCATCTTTCTCAAAGAATTTTAATCTTTTATTTAATCCCGCTTCTTGACCAGAGTAAATTAGTGGTATTCCTGGAACTGTAAAACTCAAAACGGCAAATGCTTTGTGCCCTTCACCTAATCTTTCTTTAACTGTTCCTGCCCAACTATTTTCATCATGGTTGGTAATGAATTGCAAAGGGTAAGTTCCATCAGGAAAGTTGGCTTTTATTTTATCAAAATATTCAAAAATTGCAGAAACATTCTCTCGACCTTTTGCAATTTTATTTATGATGAAATGAAAGGGCCAACCATAGTTAGCATTGAAAGATTTGTTGAGCAACCAAAACTGATCAGAATTTTCTGCAAGCATCCAGATTGGTTTAATTTTATCGAGTTCCTCTCTGGCTTCTTCCCAAAAATCTACTTCTACTTCACCAGCCACGTCAGCACGAAATCCATCCATTTCAATTTCATTAATCCAAAAGACCATCGAATCAATCATAGCCTTTCTCATCTCAGATGAATCAAAATCTAAATCTGCGACATCCTCCCAATCATATGGTGCGAGTATATTTCCATCTTCATCCTGCTTATACCATTCAGGGTTTTCTTTAGCCCAAATATTATCCCAAGCAGAATGATTCGCCACCCAATCTAGGACAACCTTAAATCCAAGCTCTTTGGCTTTTTTTATTAAGGCTTTAAAATCCTTCATTGTTCCAAATTCAGGATTTATTTCAGTATAATTTTTTATTGAATAATAAGATCCTAATTCACCTTTTCGATTTTTTATTCCGATGGGTTGGATTGGCATAAACCATAAAATGTCAATTCCCATTTTTCGTAAACGAGGAAGATGTTTTGTAAATGCTTTAAAGGTTCCTTCCTTGGTATATTGTCGAATATTGACTTCGTAAATTGTGGCTTTTTTTGCCCATTCAGGTTCAACTGTTTGACTGACTTCAAGTGTTTTTGGTATTTTTTTAAAAGAAGGTTTTTTATAAAAATAGAAAATGTCCTGGTTACCTTTTTCTCTCCCAATAATACTTCCATCCTCATTTCTAAAAACAAATGCTAAGGCAGCTATATTTCCACCTGTTGTAGGGATATTGTATAGATCATTTATGCGAAAATGGAATTCGTATAAATTATCTCCAACTTTTTTCATTTTTAGTTCTCCCTTATTTTCATTCCATTCAGCTACCACATTCTTCCAATCATGGGCATGTGTGCTCTGATTAGTAATAAGTCCAGTATGGACATAAATATCCTTTTTATAATCTTCCAATTCTCCATTGCCTTTTGACGCATCGTAGGTTAAAATGACCTCTTCATCGAATGAAGGTTTATCTGCAGATAATGAAATTATTTGAGCTGTAATTGATGTATTTGCCATAAGGAAAGGAAATAGGATTTGGGTTATTATAGTCTTCAAATTAATTAACATTAAAGGTAATTGATTTAGGTTTAAGAAATAAAACTCATTTGCTAAAAATAAAAAATTAATAACTTTCTTTTTTTGATAAAGGTCAGTACTTCAAAGTGATTTTTATTCTTATTTTGCAATTGTATTTTTCATCTCTCAGACTTAATAATTTTATCATTATGAATCATTACCTAGCGCTAGATGTAGGTGGAACCAAAACTCATATTGCACTTTTTTCTTTGAATGATAGTTCACAATTAAATATTATTAAAGAAAAGAAATATAGAACTCAAGAGGCAAACGGATTGGAGGAAATGCTATTTGATTTTTATCCTACAATGGATAATTTGGAAGCTATTAGTATCGCCTTAGCTGGACCAGTAATTGGAGATGAAGCACAGTTGACTAATGTTTCTTGGAAAGTGGAAAAGAAAAAGTTGATAGCAGCTACAGGCATTGAATCTATTCATTTATTAAATGATTTAGAAGCTTCTGCATTTGGAATTCCATTTATGGAAAACGAGCATTTATTGTCAATTTTTAAAGCTGAAAAAAAGATAGCAGGTAATGTCGCGGTAATTGCTCCAGGTACAGGTTTAGGGGAAGCTGGAATGTATTGGGATGGACAGAAATATCATCCTTTTGCTACTGAAGGAGGTCATTGCGATTTTTCTCCAAGAGATAATAAAGATGTAAGCTTATTGATGTTTCTCCAACATAAATATGGACATGTCAGTTGGGAAAGATTGGTTTCTGGGCTTGGGATTGTAAATATATTTGACTTCCTGAGGACTTCTTCAGAATTTAATTTAGACAAAGAAGTTGAATATAGATTATTGGAAGGTGATGTAGCTGCTAATGTTAGTAATGCAGCATTGAAAGGAGAACTTATCGCTATTGAAACGATGAAATTATTTGTAAGATATTTAGCGATTGAGTCAGCAAACTTAGCTTTGAAATTCAAATCAACTGGAGGCTTATATATTGGTGGAGGTATTGTTCCTAAAATATGGAATGAAGATTATCAAGATATGTTTTTAAAGTGTTTTTTTGGAGTAGGGCGCCTTGAGCATTTATTGCGATGTGTGGATGTTACTATTATTTTGAATCCAAAGTCTGTGTTATTTGGAGCAGCTCATTATGGTGTTAATCAAAAAATTGGAGACCATTAAAAACCGTTTTTGACATACTTAATAATATGAGTGCTTTTTTAATTTTATGTATTAAAAAAGCATAGGTAATAGAAAGTCAAATATAACTTTGTATAAAATAATTCCAGCACCAACTCCAATTGCAAAAGTGAGGCTTGATATCTCAGTTTTATTTTCTTTCATTTTTTTTCTTTTTCATTAAACAACATGAGCTGAAAAGTTTTCAGGATTTCTATTGAGGGATTTCTACAATGAATGTAGTCCCCTGATTAAGTTGACTCTCGAAATTTATGGATCCGTTCATAATGTCCAAATAACGTTTAACGATCGTTAGGCCAATTCCTGCTCCTTGAATATTGGAAACATTGGAAGCACGAAAAAATCGACTGAACATTAATTCTTTTTGACCCTCAGGAATACCAATTCCTCTGTCTTTAACTTTTATAAGAAGATTCGATTTTTTTTTATCCATTAATAAATCTATATCTTCTCCATTTGGTGAATATTTTATCGCATTTGATAAGAGGTTAATTAAAATATTTTTTACCAAATGTTGATCAATATTAACATCATCTTCACCCAAATGAATGTAATTAATAGATTGGTTTTGGGTTGTTAATAAATTAACTTCTTCAAGAACATCAGGAACAAATTCGCTTAAAATTGTCGATTTTAAATTAAGATTGACTTTTCCTGATTCCAATTTTTCCAAGGACAGAAAATCATTAAGAATAGAAGTTAAGTTTTTGACAGCTGATTTAATGTTATTTAAATGCCTTTGATATTTATCAAGATTTCCACGTTTGAGATGCATCTCAACTAGGTTAGAAGAAGATAATATAGTGGTAAGTGGTGTTCTAAATTCATGAGAAGCCATTGAGACAAATCTTGATTTGAGTTCGCTAAGTTCTTGCTCAGCTTTTAATGCTTTTACTAATTTAGTTTGATTTTCTCTAAGAGCAATTTCCGTGGTTTTAATAAGAGTTATATCTTGCATAATTCCTCTTCGTAAGATAGGCTTACCTTCGGAATCTTTAATTATTATACTGGTTTTAGTATGTACGTGTTTCAGATTTCCTTTAGCTGTGTTAATTCTATATCGAGCTGATAGAAGTTCATTATTTTCTTTCGCTTCAGCTATCCTAGAGTTAAGGTAATCAACATCGTCGGGGTGAATGTAATCCATAAATTGTTTAAAAGTGATCGGAGTATTTTTGTCCAAATCAAAAATGTTATACAATTGTTTGGAGCCACGTATTTTATCGTCAATAAGATCGAATTCAATATATCCTAGTTTTGCAAGCTTTTGTGCTTCTAATAGTTTTGCCTGACTCTCCGCTAAATCATTAGTACGTTCTATTACTTTTTGTTCCAATTGATCTGAATATTCTAAAAGCTGTAGTTCCTTCTGTATCAGCAAGGCTTCATTTTTCTTTTGTTCAGTCATATCTATAAAAGTAGCAATGGTGCATATAGGTATGCCACTTCCATTTCGAACAAGACTTGTTGTAAGAAATATATCAAAAGGTGTCCCATCTACTTTTTTTGCTTTGTCATATCCTGTCCAAGTACCGGTCTCTTTCATGATACCAATGATCTCCTTCACTTTTTCTGGAGAATTACCCAAGTTGACATTGGACATACCAATAACATCTTCTTCCTTTTTAAAGCCCCATAGCTTGATAAATGCTGGGTTAGCATAAGTAATATTTCCTTCCAAACCTGCAAAACAAATGGGTACGGTTGCAGAAGAAATGGCTTCACTTTTTATGATTAATTCCTTGCTTTTTTCTATGCGTTGGGTAACGTCATTTATAAGTGCAATAACAACTTTATTTTCATCCTCCTCTGCGTAACTAAGTGAAACCTCAATAGGAAATTGTTTACCGTCTTTTCGTATAGCAAACAATTCTCTTCCTTCTCCCATGTAGCGTGGCATGGGGTTTTTATGATAGGATTTCCGATGCTCTAAATGTTTTGAATGAAATTTATCAGGGATAAGAATTTCAACTTGCTGGCCAACTAATTCATCAATTTCGTATCCAAATATTTTTGCAGCATGGGGATTACATCGAATAATAGCACCCTTTTCATTGGCCATAAGAATACCAACTGTGGCATTTTCAAACAATACCTTGAGAAGAGTGTCTTGATATCCTGAATTATTTTGAGGAACAGAATCCATACTGATTTTATTTAAATGCTTCGATAATTAAAGTTGTGTAGTTTTTATTTTTATTTTAAAACTTCTAATTGAAAAGATTTAATTAATTACGAATTTGTACCTAAATGAATCTCCCTTTCATTAGCCAATGGCGTCATTAACAACCTTTTGAGCTTCTTCCTGTAATTGTTGCAAATGCTCTTTGCCCTTAAAACTTTCCGCATAAATTTTATAAATATTCTCTGTACCAGATGGACGAGCTGCAAACCATCCATTAGCTGTTTCTACTTTTAAACCTCCTATAGCAGCACCATTACCAGGAGCATTTGTTAGAATGTTTGTAATTTTTTCTCCTGCAAGTTCAGAAGAAGAAATCTGATCTGGGGATAGTTTTTTCAGTTTATCTTTTTGTTCGGGAGTTGCTGGTGCATCAATACGATCATATACAGGTTCTCCAAATTCTTTCGTGAAATCCTGATAGATTTCTGCTGGGTTTTTACCAGTTTTCGCAGTAATTTCACCAGCAAGTAAGGCTGCAATAATACCGTCTTTATCTGTAGACCAGACCTTACCTTGCATATTTAGAAAGGAAGCTCCGGCACTTTCTTCTCCTCCAAATCCAAGACTTCCATCGTAAAGGCCATCTACAAACCACTTGAAACCTACTGGTACTTCTACGAGTTTACGTCCTAGTTTTTGAGCAACACGATCAATCATTTGGCTGCTGACTAAGGTTTTTCCAATACCCGTTGCTAAGTCCCATTGAGGTCTATTCTGAAATAAATAGTCAATTGCTACAGCTAAGAAATGATTCGGTTGCATAAGCCCAGAGCTTTGAGTTACAATGCCATGGCGATCATGATCCGTGTCGCAAGCAAATGCCACCGGAAATTTGTCTTTTAATTTTATAAGTCGTTGCATGGCAAAGCTAGAGGATGGATCCATTCTAATTTTACCATCCCAGTCCAAAGACATAAAACTAAAAGTATGATCTACTGAATCATCCACGACAGTAAGGTTCAGGTTATAGCGGTCTGCAATTCTCTGCCAATACTTTACACCTGCCCCACCAAGAGGATCTACACCCATTTTAATTCCCGACTCCTTTAGTAAGTTGGTATCTATTACTTGATTTAAATCAGCAGTATATGCATCAAGGAAATCATATCGTTTAGTAGTAGGGGCAATCAAAGCTCTAGAGATAGGGATCCTTTTAACCTCTTGAAGTTTATTTTCTAAAATCTCATTTGCTCTGGATTCAATCCAAGAAGTTACTGATCCCTCTGCAGGGCCACCATTTGTCATATTGTATTTGAAACCACCATCTTCGGGAGGGTTATGAGATGGGGTAATTACGATTCCGTCAGCCAAGCCGGTTTTTCTTTCTTTATTATATTCTAATATTGCATGACTTACAGCAGGAGTTGGGGTATATTCATCATTCGTAGCTATCATTGTTACCACACCATTAGCGGCTAGTACTTCCAATGCTGTAACTTGTGCAGGAGTAGATAAAGCATGTGAATCAATTCCCATAAATACAGGTCCAGTTATGCCTTGTTTTTCCCGATAATTGCAAATAGCCTGTGTTGTCGCTAGAATATGTTGTTCATTAAAAGAGTTGTTGAGCGAAGATCCCCTATGACCACTTGTTCCGAATGCAACTCTCTGTTCCCGCTTAGTCGGATCTGGTTCTTGCTTAAAGTAATCTGTTATTAGTTGAGGAATGTTTACTAGTTGTTCCTTGGTTGCAGTTTTTCCTGCTAGTGGATGATTTGACATATGATATTTTTTCTGTAAAATAACCAGGAGTAGGTTTTTTACTATAGTTATAAATGTTTTTTGAGGTGAATATAAAAAAGTAAAATATTAACTCATAGTCTTTGGGCAGGATTCCAAAGTAATTTTTATTTCCATTGAAACTTTAAGGAAGAGGACAAGTTTAGAACTACCAGATTTCAATATTTTAACTAAGCTAATATAGCTCGAAAATTAAAATAAATATCTGATTCACTTTTTCCAATCGCTTTAATTTTTATTATTTCTTCTTGATGTTCATAGTCAATGTGAATGTCTATCTGAGTAGTTTCGTTTGGGTTTAAAATTTTAAGAAATTTGCATTGGGGCATGTTTCTCAATTTCAGTTTTCTATCCAAATGTTGCTCTATTAATTCATGAACGATCTGCATTTGAATAACTCCTGGAGTAACTGGATGGCCTGGGAAATGTCCTGTGTAAACGATGTGATTTGGGTTTAGTTTTATGGTTGAAATAAACCCATTGTCATTTTTAGAGGAATTAAGAACTTCAAAAAAATTATTCATTAACTTCATCTCAATCGCTATTTTTTTCTATCAAAATCAAACCAAGATTTTCAGGGATTAAATTATTATAAATTAAAACTCTGTTGATATTTTTTTCAAAAGATGGGTGATTTCCTTTCGTCAAAATATCAACTCCGTAATTCATAGCGAAGCCTGAATTGGTTAAATAGGTTCCTGTTATTTTTTGAAAATCATAAAGTTTTTTGCTTGGGAAAATATCAATCAACTCATTTACTGTTTCAGGAACGCTATTAGAATATAAAACCAAATCAATATCATTCACCGATGTTTTATTTGAATTTAAAAACTGAGTAAGTATTTTTGGTCTATCTTCAACAAGTCCAAAACTTTCAGCTTCTACTAATTTTATGTTGTCCTTTTCCTTTTTTTCTTTAGATAAAATAAAAAAAGAAGCTCCGTAAGTAGATAATAAAGTTTTATTATTTAATCTAGTTACCATGTTGTATAACTCGCGTTCATTTTCATCGGACGAACCCACCAAAATATTTTCTCCCCCTTCTAGAATGCATAACATCCCATCCATTAAGGCCTGCTCAAAGGATAAGCTATTTTGGGTATGTGTCATATTATAATTATGATTACTTAGCAAAAGTGAGATTTGTCCAGCAATAGTATTATGAGTTGAAACAATAAAGGAAGTAGGAGAGAGGAGCCCTCCTTTGGAAGAATTTATTTTATCTAAAAATCTTTTGGTGAAAATATTGCAACCCATGCTAGTACCAACGATAATGGAATCAGGTTGCTCTAAGTCAATTTGTTTCAGACAATCCATTGCACAAGTAATTCCCATCTTCAAAACATCCGTCATTCTTCTTCTTTTCATCTTAGGAATGAAGTCTGTATAGTCAGGATGAAGAATTTCAGATTCATCATTTAGTTCTGATATCTCATCAGAAAATCCTTTGTTTCTAAAAGTAGGTTGAAACGAAATAGTAGATGAAGCGGTGATATACATTTATTGGATTTTACTAAAAATTAAACTTGTACAATTTCCACCGAAACCAAATGAATTTGAAAGCACATGTTCCAAATTTGCGTCAATTCTAAAAGTGGTTTCCGGAATAAATCCAGTTTCACTCATCGCAGTAGAAAAGTTTAAACTTGGAAGAATTGCATTTGATAAAATTGCTTGAACGCTAAATACTGCTTCTATTGCTCCAGCTGCAGCTAGCGTATGTCCAGTAAATCCTTTAGTTGAACTAAATGGCGGAATCTTTTCTCCAAATACATTTTGTATTGCTGTTGATTCTGATAAATCATTATTGCTCGTTCCTGTTCCATGAGCATTTATATAACTGATTTTGTCATGGGAAATCTTTGCTTTTTCCAAGGCACGCTGCATAGAAAGCGTAGCACCCTTTCCATTGGCCGAACTTGCAGTTTGATGAAATGCATCGGTTGAATTATTCCAACCAGATAAAATACAAAGGGGGGTGTTTCCTGTTTTGGAAATACTTTCTTCATTTTCAAGCAATAAAAAACCGCCACCTTCTCCAAGGTTTAATCCTTTGCGAGAATCATCAAATGGTTTGCAAAGTTCCTCGTCATAAATATTCAAAGAACTAAAACCTTTTCTGTTGTATTGAACAATCGGATCGGATCCGCCAACTAAAACTCTGTCCAGTTTTCCAGCTGAAATTAGGCGAGCACCATGCATGATTGCATTTGCGCCAGAAGAACAGGCCGTAGAAATGGTTCCAATGTATCCAGATAATCCTAATTCTTTTGCAATGACTTCAGTTGTTCCTCCATTGTCGAAAACTAAACTAGGATGCGTTCCGGAGTTGTTTTCATTCTGAGAAAATTGAGTATAATATTTTTCCATTTTATCCATTCCTCCAGCAGAAGTTGCTGAGATAAAACCAGTTTTGATAGTAGAATTTATTTCGTTTTTCCCCCATGCTTCTTTTGCCGCTAGGAGACCAAGAAGGGTAGTGCGGGAGTAATCTTTTTGGGGGAGATTATATTTTTCAATGATGCTTTGGTCAGATAATTTTACTTCGCCAAGCATCAAGTTATGTTGACTAGATTTTTTAATACCAGTTTGTCGAGATATAAGAGATGCCAGATTCTCTTCTACATTTAATCCGATAGCGCTAACCACTCCAATTCTGGTGACAAATATTTTCATTAGTTTTTTTGTTCTGATCTAACTTTTTCAATATGAGCAGCCATAGCATCAATTGAGTAAAGTACCTCTTTTCCTAAAGTTTCATCTTTGATGATCACGCCATAATATTCTTCAAGAATGACAACTAACTCTAGTGCGTCAATAGAATCCAATCCTAAACCTTCCACAAATAATGGAGCATCATTTTCAATTTCCTCAGGGGTGATATCCTCCAAGTTCAATTCTTCGATGATGTATTTTTTTAGTTCGTTTTTTAATTCCTCCATAGTATAATTTTGTGATTCAATTTTTTTATAACTTATTTTAAACCTACCAATTTTACTTCACATTCAATTAACTTTTTATCATTTAAAAAGCTTTCTCCTTTAAGTAGATACATATTTCCAAGTTGAGTTATCTTAGTGACTATTGTATAAATTTTATCATTTACTTTTGGTAAATCGTAAACTACTAATTTTTTAATCCCGCCGATAAATCCATCAACTGGGGCATTCTCTTTTCCAATATTTAAAAACCCAATTCCAGCAGCGCTAGTTTGGGCTATGTTTTCAATTAGAGCAAATTCTCTTAACACCTCTTTTTCTAAAAAAATATTATCAGGTAAAATCAAGAAGTCCGTTTCAAATTTATTTTCCGTTGCTTCTAATAAATTATCAACCATGATAAATGGAGCTCGTTGCGGTATAAATAATTCTATTTGTTTCTTGGAGATTTTCATAGGGATAAAATTATGAATAAAGTCCTCCGTTAATATTGATAACTTCACCTGTAATATATGAAGCATTTTTGGAAGCAAGAAAACTGACTAAGTGTGCAATTTCTTCAGGCTCGCCAACTCTTCCCATTGGAATTAATGGAAGATATCTTTGATCTATTTCTTCAGTCATATCTGTTTTGATAAACCCAGGTGCGACAGCATTTACAGTAATATTTCTTTTAGCTACTTCTTGAGCAAGTGATTTTGTTGCACCAATTAAACCTGCTTTTGCTGCAGAATAATTCATTTGCCCTGGTAAACCTTTCATAGCAGAAAGAGAAGAAATATTTATAATTCTGCCATATCTTTTTCTCAACATATTTCGAATGATAGATTTAGTCACATTGAACATTCCTTTTAAAGAAACTGCAATTACATCATCCCAGTCATTTTCTGACATCCACATTAGTAATCCATCTTTTGAAATTCCTGCATTGTTGACTAAAACACTTATCACTTTCTTTGGGTTTTCTTTTTGCCAATTTTCAATCATCTGACTAACTTCTTCTTTGTCCTGAACTTTGAATTTAAACAGCTCTCCAGTTCCGCCTGCTTTGTTAATTGTCTCAAGTGTTTGTATTGCTGCTTCAGTATCAGAAGAGTAATTAATTAAAATATGTAATCCATGATCTTTTGATAATTGCAACGCAATAGCTTTTCCAATTCCTTTAGATGCTCCGGTTATTAGTGCACAATTCATAGTTAGTCGTCATTGTTTTTGGGGTTGACACATGAATTTATAGCTGCTACCATTCCCCAAATTGATAAAGCTGTAAGTCCAACTCCTCCCATAATTGCCAGTGCTGATCCATTTCCAAACAGGCCAACAATAAAACAGATTCCTGCACACAATGGAGCGAGAAGAAGTATCACAAATAGTATAGCTAAACCACATGCTGCACCTGAAGCAGCTCTCCTAAATTTTTTTTGACGTTCTCGTTTCAGTCTTTTAAATTCTTTACGTGCTTTCCTATTTACTTTTCTTAACTCTCTTTTTGATTTATTAGATTTATTAAAAGATGAGTTTTTAGAGTTAGATGATTTATTTATTTCCTCTTTTGGGCGAACATCAACTGCTGCTAATAATGGTTTGGCAGATGAACTAATCAAGTATCCTTTTCTCTCAATGGGTTTGACTTGTCCTATTAACGTATTTTCAAATTCTATATATGTAGTAGTAGCTTCTGGAAAAAGGGTTTGGTCAATTTTTTCCAAAATATGAGTAACAGGCGAGTCAGGATAAATGTCACCAATTCTATTTCCTGCAATGGCCATCAGAATGACAGATGATAAGGCAATGGCCATAAAAGCAAATCTTTTTTTGTCTACTTGTTGTGGAATTGCAATAGTGGATCGTTTTGGAAAAAATGGAACATAAGCAAAACCTGCAGCCATAATGGCGGTGAAAATATAAACTGAGGTATTTGAAAACTCATAGCCTAATTCTTTTAGATTAAACCCGGTAATAATTCCTAACAGCAATAATGCAATTTGAATAACTGAAATAAAAACTTGTGCTTTTTTAGGGTTAGCTTTAGCCCAACGTGTCATCTTCATTACCCACCTTTTATTGGCTTTTATTCCTCCTATAATTGAAATAGCCATAAGGAAGGATACGAAGTAGGTCAATCCATCACTAATGAGAATGGTGCATGCTAAAACAACTAAAATAGCGAAAGAAATAAGTATTATGTTTTTTTTCATTTTTTAGCTGGTTAAGAATTTTATATTTATTCAATTCCTAAATTTAATCTTTTTTACACCATTTACTCACTTTTCTTATTCCACTTATGGATCCCCAAAGAATTAGTGGCCCTAATAATATACCAATTATACCAACAACTTCTCCAGCTCCAATGGCTGCGATTCCAAATATTGTCAAGCAAATTCCAGCACATGAAGTAAGGATAAGTAGAAATATTAAGAAAACAGCAGCGGCACAGGTTCCTCCTGCAGCTGCACGGCGCATATTTTTACGATTTTGTCTTTTTAATATTTTTAGCTCCTTTCTTGCTTTTCTATTTGCCTTTCTGATTTCTTTTTTTGAGTTTTTTGAGTCTTTTTTTAATTCATAATTAGATGGATTTGATTTTTTTAAATCTTCATTTGGGCGAATATCAATTGCTGCTAACAACGGTCGAGCGGAAGAGGTAGTTAAGTAACTTTTATAATTTTTAGATTGAAGTTGTCCAATTTGAGATTCATCAAATTCAATTGTTGAATTTACATCCTCTGGAAATATAGTTTGATCTATTTTTTCTAAAGCCTGGGTAATTGGTGAATTTGGATAAATATCTCCAATTCTATTTCCTATAATAGCCATTAGAATTACTGAGGACAAAGCAATTGATAAATAAGCGAATCTATTTTTATCTACATTTTTTGGAATCGCGATCGTACGTCTTTTTGGGAAAAATGGAATAGATGCGAAACCAATAAATAAAATTCCTGTAAAAATATAAGCGGTGATATTTGAAAACTCATAATTTAATTCTTTTAAATTATAACCAGTATTTATTGCTAATAGCAATAATAATATCTGAATTATCGAAATAAAAACTTGTGTTTTTATAGGATTAGTTTTTGCCCATCTAGTTATTTTTAAAACCTTTTTTTTATTGTATTTAATTCCTCCAAAAATAGCGAGAGCCATAATGGATGAAACTAAAAATGTTAGCCCATCACTAATGAAAACGATGCAGGCTAAAAGAGTTAAAACAGTTAATGAGGTTAGTAAAATATTCTTTTTCATTTTTCCGGTTTTAAAGATTCAGAATGAGGATGAAGCTGGATGATATTTTTTTGTTCTAAAAGAATTACTTCTTCTAATTTTTTATGACAAAAAAAATCACATGCTCGTTCGATATTTTTTGTAACTGTATTGGATGCATTTCTACTAATAGCTGCTAAGGCTATTCCTATGGATAATTGTTGCTTGTGATTTGCAGAAGCAGTCAAAAGTGAATTCATATTTCGTTCGTCAATTCCTCCAACGTACCCACATGCAATTCCTACTCCTTGCCATAAATTAGCATGTCTTGAAGTTGGGAAATTTTGAATTTGTTGGGTTAATTTTTCCACATCTCCTTTTGCAATATACCACAGCCTTCTGCCTATACCTTGGTCATAACCTTCTTTATCTTTCCCTTCAATTCCATCTCCGACAATTTGATTTTTGACAGTTCTTCTTCCTTTGTAAAGTGCATGATAATATCCTATTCCGTCAAAAACCATTCGTCGTCTAAGTGGATTTGAAATTTCCCAATCTTTGGAAGGAATGGTTTTAGTTTTTGCAAATGCCCAACCAAGTCCAATGTCAAAATGAAAGGAATGAATATTTCCAAAATCTGTATAAAACTTTTCCCAGGTTTTGAGTTTTGATCCGTTGGAAAAATCAAAAAGTGCTAATCCAACTGAAGCACTTTCAAATGCGATTGAGCGAAACTCAGAAGGTTCGGCATTAAGAAGTTCAATCAATTCATCCAAGGAAGGTTGCTTGCGCATAAAATCCTGCACGTCGAGGAATAATTTCTGAATGTATTCCATTTTTGTGGCAACTTGATTAGACCCCTTCATTTATAACAGTTTCCTTTTTGTGCAACCAAATATTGGCTAAATCAGCTTGTATTAATTCATTTATTTCAAATGATTGTGGACTTTTTGATTTTTCTATGAGATCCTCTTTTTTATCATCAAGGCTCATTGAATAGGGATTCACCTTCATATCGGAAGGTGTTTCGTTTATTTGCGAACTGGCCAAGCGAAATATTTCTGCTGCCATCAATTCTAGGATTTCAAGATTTGATTCAACCTTTTTTATCAATTCATTTGAATCATATTTTTTATCAAGACCTCTGTGAAGTTTATAAAGTATTTCTACATCAAAAACATTAAGATGAAGATTCGAGAAAGGTTTATCTTCATAATTATTCCATGCTAAAAACAATGCTTGCATTTTTTCATTGAGCATTGAAAACCTTCTACCAATGCTATTTCTTCGAGAAGAATATTTTTTCAAAAATAAAATACTAGTGTAGCCATTATTCCTGAAAATCAAAGTGGGAATTCCCCAATAAGATGCCCAGTCCCAAGCAATTTTCATGAGCATAATTTGTGTGTTTCCAAAAACACTATACATGTTTTTGTATAATCCAATCCAACCATTGATGAGTTCCCGTTGTGCATGTTCATAAATCAAAGTGGGCAATGCAATATCTTCATTCTTGTTGTCTCGAATAATTAATTCTGTTAGCCATGAATTATTGAGTGCAATGAAATCCATGCCAGGCGAATAAAAAGGATCCATAAAAACACCAGCATCCCCAGTCAAACCCCATCGATCTGTAGAATAAAATTGTTTAGTATCATGAGCCAAATGCTTCATGACTTTAAAATCAATTTCTTTGTGTTTATGTATTTCAATTTTTTCAGCAGCTAAAGGTTCATGTATTTTTAACCAATTCATTGCTTTCTCAAAAGTATTGAACTGATCAAATGAGTGGAATGATGGATCTGCTACTATTCCAAAGCTGGTGTTGTCAGAGGCTAAAGAAATAATCCATACCCAATAACCTTTTCCCATAAGATGATTAGTTGCTAATCGTCGTCGGTCTTTGTCCAATTGAGTTTTCCAAATTTCATTATCTGACCAGTCATCAATATCAATTTTACATCCTATTCTAAACCAAGCTGCATTAATGATATGTTCAATTTTTTTCTCTAGACCAAGTTTGCGTTTTAAAAAACCTCTTCTTCCAGTAGAATCAATTATCCACTTTCCTCGCTTCTCAAAACTATGTCCATCTTTCTCAAAAATGACCTTATGTCCACTTTTGTCCAAGTCCACATTTTTCAGAGTTGCTCCTAAAACTATTTCGACACCATTGTTTTTTAATTGATCGATTAATTCATTTTCGAATAAACCACGATCAATTTGGTGGGCAGGAATTGGGTCAATTATTTTTGAACCAAATTCTACTCGTTTACCAATGTCATTATTTTGAGCATCACTAAAGAAAAATCGAAATCCGAATTTTTGTAATTGATGTTCTTCTAAATATTCATTTAATTGAAGCACATCACGAAGGTAATAGGAACCTAATTCTGAAATAGATTCTCCGACTTTATGGCCAGCAATTGGAGCATTTTCGTTTCTTTTTTCTAAAACGAGTATGGATAAATTTGGATTGGCATTTTTCAATTGGAGAGCTAAGGTAGATCCAGAAAGACCTCCACCTAAAATCATAACATCATAAAATACATGCTCATTCATAAGTACTCAAGGTAATTATAATCATTAGACAACGACATTCAAATGTATTAAAATTTTCTTTTCTTTTTAATGATAAAAATCAATTGTTAAAAAGCTGTTTTAGATTAACAATCATTGATTTTGTGAGACGAATTTAGAAAATCAATAAAAAGTTATCTTTGCCGAAAAAATACGATTTATGAAAAAACTAGACGATACTATTTTATTTTCTTGTGGTGCTTCGATGAAAAATAGATTTATGTTGGCTCCACTTACCAATACTCAAAGTCACGAAGATGGGTCACTTTCTGATGAAGAATTCCATTGGCTGACAATGCGAGCCAAAGGACAATTTGGTTTAGTGATGACCTGTGCTAGCCATGTTCAAGCTATAGGAAAAGGCTTTCCAGGTCAGCTAGGAATTTTTGATGATAAACATATTGAAGGGCATACTCGATTAGCTAAAGAAATAAAATCTCATGGGAGTTTGGCTGTCATTCAATTGCATCATGCAGGAATGAGGTCGGAACCAAGATTGCTTGATGGTTCACCAGTTGCACCATCCACAGTTGAAAGGAAAGGAGCAAGAGGATTAACTTTGGAAGAGGTTAAAGAGCTGAGAGATGATTTTATTGCTGCAGCAGTAAGAGCAAAACAAAGTGGATATGATGGTGTGGAAATTCATGGCGCGCATGGTTATATTGTAGCCCAGTTTTTAAGTCAAAGTATCAATCAAAGAAATGATGGGTATGGAGGTTCATTAGAAAATCGAGCACGGTTATTATTTGAAATAATTAATGGCGTTCGAGAATCTTGTGGAGCTAATTTTCTATTAGGGGTTCGACTTTCTCCAGAAAGGTTTGGAATGGAACTAAGTGAAATGAAAACTCTTTGTCAGCAACTAATTGATGAAGGGGAAATTGACTTTTTAGATATCTCACTTTGGGATTGTTTTAAATATCCAGAAGAGGAAGAGCATCGCGGGAAAACATTGTTACAACATTTTACGGAGTTAGATTTTAAAGATGTAAAATTAACTGTTGCAGGAAAAATTCATACAGCAAAACAGGTATCTGAAATACTAAATTCAAAAGTCGATTTTGTTACCGTTGGAAGATCAGGAATTTTGCATCATGATTTTCCAATCAAGGTGATGAATGATAATAATTTTGAAACTATTTCACTTCCTGTGACCTCGGAATATTTAAGAAACCAAGGTTTAAGTGAAAAATTTATTAAGTACATGAGTAATTGGAAAGGGTTTGTTGCGATTTAAAAAAAGGATGTACTTTAATAAAATGGACTTCAAATTTACATTTGAAGTCCATTTCTATTTAAAATAAATAGTGAATTTTTAATAAAAAATTACTTTGAATAAACTCGATTTTCCTGTTCTGCTACTCGAATAAAAGTCGTCCGCTTAGTCAATTCTTTTAATCGATTTGCACCAACATAAGTACACGTACTTCGCAGTCCTCCTAAAATATCTTTTAAGGTGTTTTCAATGCTTCCTCGGTAGGGAACTTGAACCGTTTTGCCTTCACTTGCTCGATAATTAGCGACTCCTCCCGAGTGTTTATTCATTGCTGTTTCAGAACTCATTCCATAGAATTGTTTGAATTTATTTCCACCTTCCTCAATGAGTTCACCACCATTTTCATCATGTCCTGCAAACATTCCCCCCATCATCACAAAATCAGCACCAGCACCAAATGCCTTCGCAACATCTCCTGGAGTTGCACATCCTCCATCACTAATAATTTGTCCACCCAAACCATGAGCTGCATCTGCACATTCTATGATTGCAGACAATTGAGGATACCCAACACCTGTTTTTACTCGAGTCGTACATACAGATCCTGGGCCAATTCCAACTTTAATAATATCAGCTCCAGCCAATAAAAGTTCCTCCACCATTTCGCCAGTTACTACATTTCCGGCAATGATAATTTTATTTGGATATTGATCTCTAGCTCTTTTGACGAACTGCAAAAATGTTCAGAATAACCATTGGCAACATCAATGCAAATAAATTTTAAGGTAGAAGATTGACTAATAATAGTTTTTAGTTTTTCTAAATCTTTTTGACTTGTGCCTGTGCTGACTGCGATAAAATTTTTAATATCTTCCTCGTCCTGTTGGATAAATTTCTTCCATTGGTCAGGCGAATAATGTTTATGGATCGTTGTAAATAATTTCTCCTTACCCAAAGCTTTTGCCATTTCAAAAGTACCTATCGTATCCATGTTAGCCGCCATAATAGGGATACCTTCCCAAGTGATGTCACTATGCAAAAAATTAAACTTCCGAGTTAAGGAAACTTGAGATCGACTTTTTAAGGTAGATCGTTTTGGACGAATCATTACATCTTTAAATCCTAATTTTATATCATTTTCAATTCTCATGATTGGTATTTTAAATGTGAAGACATTCTTTAAAAGAGTCAGTAAACAAACTATCAAATTTAGGAAATAAAAAAGAGTTTAAAACCTAATTTGAAAAAACAAAGGTACTTCTTGGAAAAATAAAAAAGTAAAAACTTATCTTTCAAAATTAACAATTTCTTGTAAACGTTTCAAAACCAATAAGATGAGAAAATCTAAGCGCCTAATTATTCCTTTTAGTATTTTTTCTTTTTTTCTGATTTCATTTTTTTCGTGTTCTGATTCTCAAAGTAAAGATGGGAAAAACAATGCTTCTTCCTCCGAAGGAATTAAAATTTCTTATCCAACAGATCATTATGATGAAATCCTAGATGGGAGACTAATTTTACTTATTGCGAAAGAAAATGAAAAAGAACCTCGGTTCCAATTAAGGGATGACTCCAAAACTTGCCAAGGATTTGGAATGGATATTACAGATTGGGAAACTGGAAATGCCATTCAGTTTGATCAAAAAGTTTTTGGTTATCCTATTCAAAATATGAGTGATTTGCCTGAAGGCGAATATTTCGTTCAAGTTCTTTTTCACAAATACGAAACATTCAATCGAGCAGACGGACATGTGGTAAAATTACCAATGGACAGGGGAGAAGGTCAGCAATGGAATAAAGCTCCAGGTAATTTATATTCTACTCCCCAAAAAGTAAATATTAAAAATGGTCAAATGCCAAAATTGGTAATCAATCTCGATCAAAAAATACCTCCAATTCCTGAACCAGAAGACACCAAATATATAAAGCATATAAAATTTAAAAGTAAATTGTTGAGTGATTTTTGGGGAAGAGATATGTATTTGGGGGCTCATGTTTTGCTACCTGAGGGGTGGGATGAAAATACTAGTGTGAAGTATCCACTCGCCATTTTTCATGGACATTTTCCAAGTGATTTTGGAGGATTTAGTCCTACACCTCCTGACCCCAATTTAAAACCAGAATATAGCGAGCGATTTAAAGTGGATGGTTATAATAAATTTGTACAGCAAGAAGCCCACGACTTTTTTAAAGAATGGACTGGACCTGATTTTCCGAGGGTCATTGCCATTGAAATTCAACATCCCACTCCATATTATGATGATTCCTATGCAGTAAATAGTGAGGCGCAAGGACCTTATGGCGACGCGATCACCTATGAATTAATTCCATATATCGAGGAACAATTTAGAGGAATAGGAGAGGGTTGGGCTCGATTTGTTTACGGTGGAAGTACTGGTGGATGGGAAGCATTGGCTGTACAAGTTAAGTACCCGAAGGAATATGGAATGTGTTTCGCAGCATGTCCCGATCCGATAGATTTTAGAGCATATTGTTTGGTTAATATTTATGAAGATGAAAATGCTTATTATCAAGAAGGCCCATTTCGGAAGACACTTGTGGCAGGTCATCGAGACTATTTAGGGAATGTCGATGCTACATTAAAAGATATGAATTATCGAGAATTGGTATTAGGCTCACGAGGACGTTCAGGTCAACAATGGGATATTTGGGAAGCAACATATTCGCCAATCGATCAGGATGGATATCCCAAAAGAATTTGGGATAGAATGTCAGGGCAAATAGATAAAAAGGTGGCTAGTTACTGGAAAGAGAATTTTGATTTAGCTTATATCTTAAAACGTGATTGGTCTAAAAATGGTAAAGATTGGGAAAATAAAATCCATCTCTATTGTGGTGATATGGATAATTATTATCTCAATAATGCGGTATACTTAGCAGAGGAAATTTTATCTGAAACATCCGCACCATATTATAATGGAGAAGTTGATTATGGTGATCGAGCAGAACATTGTTGGAATGGAGATCATGAAAATGGGAATCATATCAGTCGGCTTAGGTATAATCAAATGTTTATAAAAAAATATGTGGAGAAGGTGAAATCTGTTGCTCCAAAAGGTGCTGACTTAAAGAGTTGGCGATATTGATTTTAATAATATTCATTTAGGAAAAAAATATTTTATTAATGCACACCATTGATTTGAATTGCGACATGGGTGAA